>JBPOFN010000018.1:0-80135 GCA_051251725.1 Thalassotalea sp.
TTTATTTTGAAGGACGTTTAGACAGTGTCCTCGATATTTAAAAAAAATTAAGCTGACACAGAATTTTGAACGCCCCCGGTATTCAACGTCTAAAAACATCTCAAAAATATATTGATGCTAATGTGTTGTTTGTTTTCTTTGCGAAGTTTCATTAACTCACTACGCTCATCATCAGCTAGCACTGCACCGGATTGTTTATCTTCAAATTGCTGTTTCCAACCATAAATCAAGTTGGCTCTGATCCTTAAAGAATCTGCTGCCTCTGGTACGGTATAACCTTGATCTGTGACTAAAGCCACAGCTTCTTCTTTGAAGTTTTAGTGTAAGTTTTGTATTGTTGTTTTTGATTCATAAAACCCCTCAAATAATTAGGATATTATCCTTTATCAAAGTGTCCTATGCCATTAAACAAGATCAAATTGACTTGGTTCATGATTTCCACTCAGGATTAGATCTTAGGACAAAAGACTGTTTGCTCGGCTCGTACCGCGCCAATTTTAGCAAACGGTATTTTGCACATTAACAAGGCGTTATATTTTCCTAATGGTCGGCGTAATGTCCACCAATAGCGAATATATAAACATACTCTTCATCGAATTTGTAAATGATTCTGTCTTTTTGAGATATTCGCTTCGACCATAAACCTGACAGGTTATGTTTTAGTGGCTCGGGTTTTCCTAATCCACTACTGGGATCTGAGCGAAGCATTTCTTTTAATATTTTACATAGCGCTTTATGTAATTTTTTATCTTTTTCTCTTAACTGCTCATAAGTGAGCCACGTTTTACCTTCAAAGATTAATGATCTCATCTAGTTGCTCTTGTGTTGGTTTGTGGCCTTTATTAGTCTTATGCGTATTCATTGATTCAGCTATTTGTTGCATCAAGCTATTACTTTGTAATACGTGTAATGTTTCTTGCTCTCTTTCCCAGTCATCAGCACTCATTACAATAAAAGCATCACCAGCACGCCTGGTTACTTTAATAGGTTCATGCTTGCTAACTGTCTGTTCAACGTATGTTTTTAAGTTGTCTCTAAACTGATTTACACTTATGCTGTCCATAGTAAACTCCAATGTTATGTACGGTATTGTCGTACATTGTAGTTTAAAAAATATAACAAGTCACTCAAAAGGACAAATAACAGTTTTGCTCCTGCGTCGCTTCTTTTAGCCAACATATTTTTTGCCCGTTGATGTGGGCGTTAGCCTTTTAACCAAATTCAGGTGTTAAATACAAGTATGAAAGATTTTTTAAAAAAAGGAATTGAATCTGCTCGAACAGTAGTCGAGAAAACAACATCAGAATTTGAGTCCGGTTACTCTACGATAAAGGAAATAGTAAACGGTTTACCGATCTTCGTATCGGTTGAAAAATCAGGTAAAGATAGCGAGGTACAATTTGATGAAAAACATTACTTTGTAATTCCATATCACTTATCTGATTATGGTTTTGCATTACATACTATGAGGTGTTTGCCAGATTCCATTCCCGATATAAATAACTTGCCTAAAAGGCGAGTATTTCATTTTCCAAATGAACATTCTGAAACCATGTTAAAGAAATATATGGTTGAAAGTGCACACGAATTAATTAAGCATAAAAGTGAGAGCAATACGAATAGCCTAGAATCACTTGCTAATGATATCGACGCCTTGGATAGCAAATTAACTTATGGAATGCTCGTTGTTGGAGGGCTTGCAGCTATAGCTAATCCAGTTATAGGGGCAACCATTGCGGCTAAAGCATTTATGCCAAGTATCAGCGGTCTTATTAATAAATATGGAATACGCGCTTCTGGGGAAAAACTAAAAGAATATAAGCTAGATAAATCACTTAAAGAAAGTGAAGCATATATTGATAAAGAATTTAAAGGAGCAAATACATTACAAGTAATAAACCCTACATTGCAAGAGCTTGAATTACTTTTACGTACTGATGAATCACAACATGATCCGTTAATTGATCCTGACTTATCAGCTGGAAGTATTCCCGAGCTAGACGGGGAGAGGTGGAGAGAGTTTACTGACATAGCTATATGTCAAGTTTATCAAGATGTGTACAATAACAGTAAGTTACACAAAAAGGCTAATTTAGGACCCGAAGATTTGAGGTGGTTAAAAATTAAGTACACAGTCAACAAAACTTAGTATTAACTTTGAAGGTGACCGATTCATTATTACAATTGGTATCATAGCTTGGCCGCTGTTTGGTGAGCAATAGGAACCGAGTTTCAATGGAACTCTGACACCAAACCCATTAGCTTTTCCATTCCGCTAGCATTAAAAGCCCTATAGGCAGATATTAATTGAAAACAATGACTATCTTACTGGCCTCGTGTCTTGAACAGAAAGCGCTCAGCTAGAGCAGAAATTAAGCACGAAAGAACAATATGTACTAATCATATATCTTGATTAAAAATAGTTTTATAAAGTTATGTAAAGATTAAAGAATAATCACTTTATAATTTGTAATATAGCTCAATGAGTGTACATTTATATATAAATACACCTTAGTTGTTTATCACCTAATTTTGTGGAAATTTTCATATGGCCAACACAGATCAAACCACTCCAAAATCTTCATCATCCATGCTGAAGACGCTTTTTATATGGCGTCCTTGGCAGTGGTTTTTCATATTACTTATTGGAGCGTTAGCGTATTATTTTTTAGTACCAGCAAATGGCGAACAAGTAACTTCAGCTCCCAGGTTAAGTACGGTTGCTCGAGGCGATATTGAAAACTCGGTAACTGCAGCGGGTAAACTAACCTCTAAAGATTGGGTTGCTGTTGGGGCGCAAGTATCAGGTCAGTTAGATACCATTTCGGTTGAAATTGGCGATATAGTTACCAAAGGTCAGTTGCTTGCAGAGATTGATGCTACGGTTCAACTTGCTCGTGTTACTGCCTCAAGGGCCAGTCTTAATGCATTGAAATCACAACAGGTTAGTCGAGAATCAAAACTAAGACTAGCTAAATTAACGGCTGAACGACAAGGCCGAATGATGAAAGATAAGGCAACAAGTGAGCAAGAATATGATAAAGCGGAAAATGCCTTAATAGAATCACAGGCCTCATTATTACAATTGAAAGCCCAAATTGCGCAAAGTGAAGCCAGCCTGAGCAGCCAGGAAGCTGAATTAGGTTACACCACCATCTATGCGCCAATGGACGGTACTGTTGTTACTATTGTCGCTAAAGAAGGGCAGACACTTAATGCCAACAATCAGGCGCCTACTATTTTAACTATCGCCGATTTAACCGTGATGACGGTTGAAGCCGAAGTCTCTGAAGCTGATATTGGTAAGCTTAAAAAGAATATGCCAGTTTATTTCTCTACATTAGGTGGCGGAAATCGTCGTTGGCATAGCAGTGTAAGACAAATTTTACCAACACCAGCGATTGCTAACAATGTTGTGCTTTATACTGTGCTATTTGATATTGATAACAGTGATGGCGCGCTCTTATCGCAGATGACGGCCCAAGTTTTCTTCGTTAGTTCTTCTGCTCGAAATGTGCTTACTGTTCCTGTTGGGGCATTAACTTATATTGATAATAAGGGAGGAGGAAAACGAACTACGAATGGCGCTAATGAGTCTAAAAATAAAGCGTCTAAACTCACCGACGAACAACGTGCCGAGATGAGAGCAGCACGCGTTAGTGGAGATGGCCGCGGTAAACGTGGAGATGGTAAAGGAAAAGAACGACGAGGTAATAAGCAGATAACAGCTTTTGAGAATCCGAAGCCACGTCGTGCCACTGTTCAACGTGAAGTGTCTGAGGGGGTTTATGAAACCGTTGAGGTTATGATTGGTGTTACCAGTCGTATTTCAGCTGAAGTGATTTCTGGTTTAAACGAAGGTGACCGAGTTGTTGCAGGTATTATTCAATACAACAATGAACAACAAGAACAATCAGGCAGAAATAGTAAACAACGCCTACCTCGTGGTCTTTAAATTTAACGGTTAATATTATGAAAAGTAATGAAAATATAGAACAACCGTTGATCGAACTTGAAGATATTCATCGTACTTTTGTCACTGGTGGAGGTGTAGAGGTTCATGCTTTACGAGGTGTGTCTCTGTCGATTTATCCCGGTGAGTTTTTGGCGATTATGGGGCAGTCTGGATCGGGCAAGTCAACCTTGATGAATGTGTTAGGCTGCTTGGATCGTCCAACAGCAGGTAACTATCGTTTTTCAGGTAAAGATATTAAATCTTTTGACGCTGATGGTTTAGCTTGGTTACGCCGTGAAGCGTTTGGTTTTGTTTTTCAACAATACAATTTGTTATCTACCTCAACTGCGGAAGAAAATGTTGAGGTCCCTGCTATTTATGCCGGCTTGTCACATAGTGAACGCCGAGAACGAGCTTGTGAATTATTAGAAAAATTAGGTTTAGGCGATCGCATGGATCATCGTCCTAGCCAACTTTCTGGTGGTCAGCAACAGCGAGTTTCTATTGCGCGGGCATTAATGAATGGCGGCAAAGTTATTCTTGCAGATGAACCTACTGGTGCATTAGATAGCCAAAGCGGCAAAGAAGTGATGGCTCTGCTAGAAGAGTTAGCTCGCTTAGGTCATACCGTTATCTTAATTACTCACGACGCTAACGTTGCCGCGCATGCTGATCGCGTTATTGAATTTCGCGATGGTGAAGTACTTAGTGATAGCGGTTATAAACCCAATGCTGTACCAGCCGACACAAATAGCAAAGTCGATTTAAAAAAAATGGATGAAGCTAATAGTTCAAAAGCGATGATATCAGGTTTTACGGAAGCGATGCTTATGGGTTTACGATCGTTAAAAGCCAATGTATTTCGTACGATATTAACCTTGCTCGGTATTGTTATTGGTGTTGCTTCTGTTGTGGCCATGTTGGCGATTGGTGAAGGTGCACAACAAGATGTTCTCGATCGCATAAGTTCGCTCGGGGTAAATATGTTAACGATCAGCCCACAGAATAGGGGACGATCAGGACGACGAGGTGGTTCCTCAGCTACCTTAACCATTGAAGATGCTAAATTAGTGCCTGATAACGTTAGTAATGTGCAATACGTTTTACCCGTTATCAGCTCAAACGCGACGGTTCGCTTTGGTAATCTTGATTATCAAACAACAATTACCGGCATCGGCGAAAATTTACCTCAAGCAAGATCGTGGCCTTTAGCGGAAGGTGTATTTTTTACTGATGCGGATAGTGAAGAATATACGCCAGTTGCTGTGCTTGGCCAAACAGTAGTAGAAAGCCTATTACCTAATGGCGGTAACATCATTGGTGAATATATTTTGATCAAAAGTATTCCTTTTCAGGTGATTGGTGTTCTAACATCCAAAGGCTCATCTGTCGGTGGCCGAGATCAAGACAATGTTGTTTATGCACCTTTAAAAACCGTCGGCTTGCGTTTATCTGGACGAACTTATTTATCTCAGATGACGGTGATGGTAGAAGATACTAATTTAATTAGTCAAACCGAGGCTGAACTGACGGCATTTTTAACAGAGCGACATGGCACCGAAGATTTTCGTGTTTTTAATAGTGCTGAACTGATTGAAAATGTTTCAGCTTCACAGAAAACGTTTACCATTTTATTAGGTTCGGTGGCCGCGATTTCATTATTGGTCGGTGGTATTGGTGTAATGAATATTATGTTGGTGTCGGTAACAGAAAGAACGCGCGAAATAGGCGTGCGTATGGCAACCGGTGCCAGACAGCGAGATATTCTCCAGCAATTTTTAGCTGAGGCGATTGTTGTTACGGCTATTGGTGGTTTGTTAGGGGTTGCGTTAGGTATTGGTGTCGGACAACTTATTAGTTTGTTGGGGACTTCGGTTAAATTTACCGCCCAGCCGATGATTCTTGCTTTTAGCTGCGCAGCCGCGACAGGAGTGATTTTTGGCTATGCACCGGCTCGCAAAGCAGCAAGACTCGATCCGGTAGTGGCGCTTGCTAGTGATTAATAGCGGCATCTCCATCATAAATTAAATTATCCATAAAGCAGATAAACAGTAATACGGATAGGAATAGTAATGACACAACCGTTTAACATAATTAATAAAGCAATAATGTTGGTTTTTGGCTTAACCGCTATTGCCGCTTGTGCACCAACACATACTACATTGCCTGAAACCGACGTTCCTAAAAATTGGCAAGGCCCTGTTTCAGCAGAATCTTCAATATGGCCGGAACGCAATTGGTGGGTACAATTTGGTAGCGAAGAACTCATTAATTTGGTTGGAAAAGTTGAAGAAAGTAACTTAGATTTAGCCATAAATACCAACAATCTTCGCCGGGCACAATTGACTATGATTGGTGCAGGTTTTGATCTTTGGCCAACGCCAAGTCTAACTATTGGCAATACGGGTTCCATTATTGGAATTGGTTCTGGAGATGGCACTGATAGCAGTAATAATTTTTCGCTTAATGGTTCAATTTCTTATACCAACATTTTAAGTAAGTATTCGGAGCATCAATTGGCGTTAGCTAATTATGATTCCGCGCAGGCTTCTGCGGCAGATACGGTGTTAAATACTTTAGGCACAACCGCCAATACTTACTTTCAATTAATGTTTATTCGTGACCAAATCAAAACAGCCGAACAAAACTTAATAAGTGCTCAAACGGTTGAGCGTATTATTCAGTCCAAAGTGGATGCCGGTGTAACGACGCCCGTTGATTCATTACAACAGAAACTTGCTGTTCAACAGCGCTTGAATACCATTGAAAACTTAAAACAAAGTGAACTCGCTGCTAAATCTTCACTAGCTTTGTTATTGGGGCGAACAGTGCAAAACTTTGATTTAGAAGCCGCTACGCTGACAGATATTGTAGTGCCAAAAGTTCAGCCCGGTATTCCGTCACAACTTTTAGTAAGAAGGCCTGATATAGTCCAAGCTGAAGCGAATCTGCGCAGCGCTGAAGCGAATGTTGATTTAGCAAGACTGGCTTTTTTACCGTCAATTTCTTTAACAGTGAGTAGTAGAACTAGTGATAGTTCGTTAACACAATTGTTAAAAAATCCTGATCCTATTTCTATTACGGCTAATTTAGTACAAACGATTTTTGATAATGGCGCGCGTTCACGAAATAAAGAAAATCGACGCTTAGCGCTAGAAAATAGCTTATTAACCTATCGTAAAGTGGTGTTACGTGCTTTTAATGATGTAGATGTAGCATTAGGTAACATCAGGTTACTCGACTCTCAAGCTGAAACGGCTAAAAAAGATTTAGAGCGAGCAACTGAAGCTTTTCGTATTTCAGAAGTGATGTATCGCGAAGGGGTACAAAACTTTCAAACGTTACTTTCGACTCAGCAAGCATTATATGCAGCAAGAGATAGCCGTTTAAGGAATAAACTTTCACGCCTAAATGCTATGGTAGCGTTTTATCAAACCTTAGGTGGTGGCTGGGAAAAAGAATTGCTAGTGAAACAATAGCGTTATCTGATTAGTCGTTAATCAGGCTCAATGCTAAAAGCAGATTACTTCAGTGTTAACCGTTGTGTTTAACATTGAATACTTGTTCTCGTAAGCAGTACTCAAGGCTAACATAACTAGCCTTGAGTACCTGAATTCGGTTTAAGCTATTTTACTCAATAATGCTATTTTATCGCCTATCTGCGTTGCCTGCATGGATGCAAGTACTTGGTTTTTATCGGGAATAACAAAACCGTGTTTTCCTACTAATAGCCAGTTATTAGTGCGAAAAAACGCCTTGATATCCACTTAAATTTCATCATCGAGTCTAAGATAAACTAGGTAAAACAAAATTAACACGTGAATTTTTAAATTATTCATTACAAATCAATTTGTTACAAAATACCTTAAACCGAGTTAAGGTTATTTAATCTATAAATCCGTCAGCGTAATGGTGACTGACTCTATTTCAATTCAAGCAACTGAAATGCCAAAGTCTGTCGTCAACGATAGTATTATGGCTAAATGTATATCGGTTTCTTGTATATAATAATCTTTACGGTGATTAAAAATAGTTATTTATAGAATTATCCTAATAAACTTAAGTAGAATAATTAAAACCACAAGTAAAGAACATTGAATACTTGATGAGTTTTACGGTTGGTATTTGAGCAATTATTTTTAAGGATGAAAAACTAAGTTATTATGATTAACTTATAAGTAACTGATTTATAATCTTTTAAATTTTTATAATAAAGTCATTTGGCATAACCGCTGTAAGTTGTTTTTTTAATATTCAGAGGTCATCTTTATTACCCGATGAACAGGGTAAAATAAACTTTAAATAACAATCGAATCTAATGTTTATTTATATTTAACGGTGGTATTATTATGTATAGTAAGTCACGGTGTGCTTGGTGGGTTTATTTAATTATAGGCAGGTTTAGCGTTAATAACGGATCTGTCACAACAATTTAAAGCAGCAGTTGTATAAAAAATATAAGTCGTACTTAAATGAATAGCGTAACGCTCAAGGCTACTCGCCTGAGAAGTTCTTTGGAGAAATAATGTTTTTACGAAATTTAATGTCAACTACTCTCATTGTGTTAGCTCTAGTGGGGGCGCACTCTGCACCGAAGGCGTTGGCGAAAGATATAAAATCAGGTGTTGTTGACAAACAGTCGATTAAGCCATTGAAACTTTGGTATGACGAGGCAGCCCCAGATAATGATAAAGGTTGGATTAAAAACTCCATCCCTATGGGCAATGGCTACATGGGTATCAACTTATTTGGTGGCGTTAAAACTGAAAGAATTCAGATCACTGAAAACAGTCTTTATGAAGCGGTCACTGGTAAAGGGCTTCGTCGTACAGGGTTAAATAACTTTGCCGAGGTTTATCTTGATTTTGACCATGAAAATGCCAGTAATTACGAACGTGGATTAAATCTAAATGAAGGTACCTCATACGTAAATTATCAGGATAACGGTGTTAAATACTCACGAGACTATTTTACCAGTTATCCTGATAAAGTGATGGCTATTCGTTTAAGCGCATCTAAGGCGGGGGCTTTATCGTTTACCCTTCGTCCGACGATCCCATTTTTAAATAAAGGCAAGTCAGGTCAGGTTTCAGCTAAAGATGACACCATTACGCTGGCTGGTGTCATGAAACACTACAACATTCAGTTTGAAGGCCAATTCAAAGTCATCCCTCAGGGTGGCACAATGAACGCGAATAATAGCAAATCGAAAGGTAGTATTTCAGTTTCAAATGCCGATAGTGCCGTTATTTTAATCGCGGTTGGTACTAATTACCAATTCGACTCGCAAGTGTTTTTAACTGAAGATGACAGTAAAAAACTGGAGGGTTTTGCCCATCCACATAAAAAAGTCACTGGTTATATTGCTGACGCAGCGGATAAATCTTATGAGCAATTATTTGCAAATCATCAAGCCGATTACCTAGAGATATTTAATCGTGTTAATATCGACTTTGGTGCAACGGTTCCTAGTATCACAACAGACAAATTAGTTGATGCGTACCCAGATGGAAAATCAAGCCTTTATTTAGAAGAGCTTGCCTTTCAATTTGGCCGCTATATGTTAATTTGTTCATCTCGACCTGGTACGCTTCCTCCGCATCTTCAAGGGATTTGGAATGTTTTTGAAAAACCACCTTGGTCATCACAGTATTTACACGACACCAATGTACAAATGGCTTATGCACCGGTATTTTCTGCCAATATGCCTGAGTTATTTGAGTCATACGTAGAATACTTCAAATCTTATATGCCAAGACAGCAGTTATACGCTAACCAATACATTAAAGAGTTTAACCCAAGTCAACTTGATCCTAATGGTGATAACGGTTGGTCAGGTCCATTTTGGACAAACCCTTATACCGTGCCAGGTAAGTCAAAAGTGGCTGGTTTTGGTACCGGTGCTTGGATCGCACAAATGTTTTGGGATTATTACGATTTTACTCGTGATGAGCAATTATTAGCAGACACGGTATACCCAATTATGTACGAACAAGCGAATTTTACCTCGCGCTTTGTACAAGACATTGATGGTGCTTTGTTAGCGAAGCCTTCGTCATCGCCAGAGCAAAAAATTCGTAATACCATAGGTACCACATTCGACCAACAAATGTTTTATGAAAATCATCATAATACGTTAACGGCCGCAGAAATCTTGGGTCGTGAAGACAAGCGTTTAGCTATTTATGAACATCAATTACCTTTGTTAGAGCCGATTCAAATTGGTAAGTCTGGTCATATCAAAGAATTCCGCCAAGAAGAGTTTTATGGTGATGTTGCTGAGATTTATGATCCACATCACAGACATGCCTCAATGGTTTTGGGTTTATATCCTGGTCAGTTAGTTAACGATAAAACACCAGCTTGGTTAGATGCTGCTGAGGTGAGTCTTAACCTACGTACTCGCGTTTCTCATATTGGTTGGGCACGTGCTGAGCGTATTGCGATGTTAGCTCGCGTTCATAATGGTGAAGAAGCTTATGCCTACTACAAAGACTTTCTTGGTGGTAACTTAATGCATAACTTGTTTAATGATCACCGTGGTGATCCATTATTCCAAGCAGATGGTAATTATGGTGTTACTGCAGGCGTTGCTGAAATGTTATTACAAAGCCAAGACCACGTCATTGCACCATTAGTCGCAATCCCTGAAGTATGGGCAACGGGTAGCTATCGTGGTTTACTTGCTCGCGGTAACTTTGAAGTATCGGCACAGTGGCAAAATCGCCACATGAATAGATTAGACGTTTTATCTAAAGCCGGTCAATTATTAGAAATAAGATACCCGAATGTGGCGAAAGCGGTGATTAAAACACTAGACGGCAAAAAAGTTGACTTTGTTACTAAAGGGACTGATCAAATTAGTATTGAAAGCACAAAAGGCCAAACTTATGTGGTTAGCAATATTCCAGCTTTCACCCCGGTTAGCGCACCGTCAGCGCTTAAAATCAAACAAGCTAGCAAGCTAGAGCAGGTAGCAATTACTTGGCAAGCTAGTGCTGATGCTAAATCCTATAATGTTTATCGTGCGGTTGGTAGTGCACCGGATTATGAATTGGTCGCCTCGGGTGTAACAGCGACAAGTTTTGACTATACAGCGTCTGATTTAGCCAAAGCTGAGCAAGTAACATTAAAAGTTACCGCGGTAAGAGCCGATGGCCGAGAAAGTCGCGCGGGTACCACGGCGGTTTGGTTATTGCCTTAGGATTTTTATCTAAATTTATCAGTTAAAGCAGGCAGCAATATAATAATTAACGTTTTATTGCTGCTTTTTCTGTATATACGCCTGATATAATTAAAAGAGATGTATCTAATGAATAAATATATTGATTTGATTGGCTCAAACTTAACACTGCTTCGTCATGTTTTGCTATTGAGTGGCATAGTCATGTTGAGTGGCTGTGCAATGAGTCCTGAAGAAATAGCACAAAAGAAAGCAATAAATAGTTTTGGGGATTGCCTTCTAAATCAAGCATCTGATTTCCGTGATAACAATTCAAAAGAGGAGGTATATACGCTCTTTAATATTGCCTATAACAATTGTTCATCAGAGTTAGAGGATTTTAAAAAAAAAGTACGGATAAATTTAGAAAATAAAATTCTTAAAAAATCGAATAGGGAAAATTTACCTCGTTGGGCTCACAAGGAAATAGATAAGGCTATGGTAAAGTTCGAGAATACATTTAAGAATACTAATTTTAATAGCTTTAAAAGTATTTATCAAAAAAGTTAATCGTTTTATCAGGTTATGTAGTTATTTTAAATGAAATAGATTACTTAATGTCAGTTAAATTATTATTTAAAAGCCTATAAAAAATTGTCTTTTTCTTTACTGATTAAGCCTGATAGAAAGTCTATTTCCAATATACTATTATCTTGTAGAGAAAGTTATGTCAAAATATTCAATTATTATTTTAAGTGTTTTATGTTTATTACAAACGGGGTGTTCGTTAGGCCCAAGTGCATCCTATGGCGCTTATAAAGCCTATGATTCAAAGGAATATAAAGATTCCATCAGGAAAGTTACTCGTGCTTTAAGCAAATACGAATATTCAATAACAGATAAAAGTAATCTTCTATTTCTAAAAGCGAATAGTTACTTAAAGTTAGGTGAATATGCGAATGCTGAAGGTGTGTTTCGTTATTTGATAAACACCTACCCACATACTGAAGCGGCTTTTCGAGCTAAAGCGCAATTAACATCAGAAATAAAAAAAACAGCAGCCATTGATAAACAGAGAGTTGCTGCTTTAAGCTCTAATCGCAACGTGGTTTCTAGTAATGAAATACCATGGCCTATTGTTATGGTAGAGCAAAAATATCCTAAAAATGCGCTTAAATACCAATTAGAAGGCTCAGTAAAATTGGCGTTCGATATATCTGAAAAAGGTACCGTTATCAATATCCGCGTATTAGAATCAAGTCCCTCAGAAATCTTTGTCAATGCGGCTACAAAGGCTCTTTCTATGTGGCGTTATAAACCCGTAACAAAGGACATAAGTAAAGAGCATATCGTTGTCTTAGGATTTGAAATGAAAAATAATCGCCCTAATTTAACTATGCGGATTTTAGCTTAGTATAAAATAAACAGTAAAAAATTTGAGAAAAGACACCACAATTAATACCATAATACTTGGGGATTTATTCTTTTTGGCGTCTATTTTTTGACTGTATTAGCGGTTAATTTTTGTTCATTGTACAAACTTGGTGACATATTAATACGTATTTAAGTTATTATTTTTGGCTAATGATAAAGATGGGGTTTGAATAAAACCACAAATCATCCCAAGGGTTTTCGCCGCTAATATCTTGAAGTGGTTCTAATTCTTGGGTGTTGGTTCCTCTGATACGAATATAGCTTGAGGCGTTAATTTTTAATTCATAATCCATCAGTAAATAGTCACCTTCAACCCGCCAATCTTGTTTACTAAATCGTTTTTCGATTCGTGTAGATGTATTTTCATTCTGCTGTACATTAGTGTGTTTTTCCGTTATTTCACCCACTATTAGATCAACACGATTAACCTTAGGCTGATATCCCGCTGCGTTTGCTTGCGTGGGGTCTAACAGCTTGATGCTTAACTTAACGGTAGAGCCATTTTTTACATGAAGTTCACCGCCTATATCTGCTTTATTCTGCTTATCCGATGCAGTAACAAAAAGTTCACTGATCAAGTCTCCTGTGGTGACAAAAATTTGTCCAGAGCGTAAGCCTGACAGTACTGAGTCGTGATTTTTATTGGCAAACACATAAGTTTTTGAATATTCACCCGGCCAAAAGTCAACCCCGCCTTCGGTATAGTGAACATGTGAGTCGGAATTGGCAGTTATCCACCAACCTCGACCTTCGCCAAGCATAGAGTCCCAAAAGCCACCTAACTTGGCGGTCATTTGATCAAAGCCGCCCATGGTTGGAAACTTTCGATAATTTCCTCTATAAATTTTAGTTTTGTCTTTGGCTCTACGGCCATTTGATAAGGCAAAAGCTTGATGCCCTGGTGCTCCTTCCATACCTATTGCAATGTTTGGGGCGACATCATTCCAGCGTCTAAATTCGCGGGGTTCGTAAGAACCGTATTCGCCATAATTTTTGGCAGAACGAGCGGGATGATGCGCAAAAACGACTGGTGGTTTATCAAGTGCTTGCATCGCCATTAAGGCTTCAATCATTTTTTCTTCACTATGACGAGCGGGATCATTGGGAAAAGTTTCTTTGGTGTCAAAAGCTGATTCTAAATTATAGAGCACATCTGCTTCATCATGAGTATGTGGCACGATAATGCTGCTATGATCACCGGCTGGCGTATTTAATTCTAAACCATAAAATTGCAGGACATCAGCGACCATTTTGCGTGATTCCAATAATTCTGGATAGGCCTGTTCGCGATTGATTTTGCTGTGATTAGGTCCACCATGATCTGTTGCTACCATCCACGACAAACCAAATTTACTGGCCATTTTGGCATTTTTATAAATTGGATAAATAGCATCACCACCAACAATAGCTTTAGGTGGTTTTTGTCTCTTATCCCAGCCGACACTATATTGACTGTGAATATGATGATCACCGGCAAGCCAAGTTTTGTCTTGTGTACTTTGTGCTTCGGAATGATTATGTTCCGTATGGCTAAGTGCGATAGTTGAAACACTTAAAGCACAAAGCGAAAAGGCGAGTTTGTTAAATTGCACCATTATTCTGGTCATAAATGCATTCCTGAATCGTTAGTTATTCTGTAGGGCTATGCCCATTAATATCCGGACTTATAAAACAACTAACCAAGTAAAAATAAGCGTGCAGTTAATGGTATCAACGAATGTTTAATTAGTTGAGTTTACAGGTGGCTTTTAACTATGGTCAAGCACTTAAAGAATAGCAATACTTCATGGTAAAAAGTCTGACTATATAATTAGTTAAGGTGTAAACACTTATATCGTTATAAACAATATAAGTGTTTATCTCAATATATATAGTCAGTTATAATATGGTCAAGTAGAACAGCATATACTGAAGTAATTTAAGAGTTTATGAAACAGTCTAGCGATTGATGACAATTAGAAATGTTCAGTTAATATCCCGATTATTGTTATCTCCCACAACAGTATCTAAAACTATTGAAGCAGATAAGAAATAAATATAATTAAATCAAATAATAATTTAAGGAATCAAGTCATGAAATATTTATCAAAACTCTTACCGTTAACATTAATTGTATCCACGTTAATGTTTACTAATACAGCGACAGCCGTGGTACCTGATGAAGACAGTGCCGTTTCTAAAAACTTTAAAGATATTGGTCGCTCTATGCGCGGTTTGGGTAAAGCTGATAATAGCCAAGACATTATTGCAGCACTTGAAAAAATAAAAGCGATTGCCACTAAAAACCGCAAAGAAGTGCCAAGTTTTATGAAAGCCGACACCAAAGAGTTTACTAAGTATCAAGAAGGAGTTGATAGTTTTGTTGAAACAATCAATAAAACAATTGCAGCGGTTAATAAAGGTGATATCACCAGTGGTAAACAAGCTCAGAAGAAACTAGGTGCAGATAAGAAAAAATTTCACAAAGAATTTGATTTAGAAGATGATCACTAAAACTAGTAAAACAGAAAATTTGGTTATTGGCTGGGACTGGCTAGTGCGTTTTTCGCATTGGTCAGTAGCGGCACTTTTTCTTACTAACTACTACCTCACTGAAAAAGGCTCCGAGAACCATGAATATGTTGGTTGGACTTTATTGGGCTTAATCGTTACTCGTTTACTTTGGGGCTTAACGCTGGCTGCTGGTCCTAATCGCTTAAGTGCTTTTGTTCCTAATATATCATCGGTAAAACACCATCTCTTAGAGTTAAAAACACGTAAAGCAGAAAAAGATGTGGGCCATAACCCTTTTGGTGCAATTGCAATCTACCTAATGTGGGCAGGGCTAATCTCTTGTGCATTAACTGGGTGGGGCATGGATACTGACTGGGGCTTTGATAATGATGTTGACCAATGGCATGAATTTGCTGTCGATTTTACATTCGCTGTTGTTTGTGTGCATGTATCCGCGGTTATCTTAGTCTCATTATGGCTCCGTAAGAATTTAATTAAAGCTATGATTGTTAATTAATCATAACTTTGTTGATGTATAGCCAGCTTATCTAAATCACTCTCTTAATTAAAGCCCCTAACTTCCTGATTATGCTAGTGCTGGTGGCGAAGATTATTGTTTTTAAACTCAGTTTTTACACCTAGTTTTTGTAACTTATAAATAGCTTAATTCTTATAAAGAATAGCTCAGTTAAAATTGTATTTTATTTTGGCCAAAAGTCGGCTGTAATTAAAATTTAATTTCGAATCGCAGCCCTAGACTTGTTGTTTTTATTGTACGTGGGGGCTGATAAAAACTGCCATTTTTGTATTGCTCTATATACAAGGGAAAGTTATCACTTCTTTCAATTTCACTCTCACTATAACTAACTATTAAACCAAGTTGAATAGCTTCTGATAATGGGTAACTTATCGAAAATTCTCCTTGGTTAGCATATACAGCGTTTAGTTTAATCTTACTTTCATCATAGGAAGATAAGAAGCTTATGGCTAAGGTAGGATTAAATGCTTGAGAGCGCCAAATTTTTAACTGCCAATTGAATTGAAAAATTTGCTTTACTTGCCAAGCAAGCCCTAAGCCTACCATTGGTATGTGATACCTTTCTTTTAGCCCAGTGATATTGCCATTTGATAGAATATCTCGTTGGGTTCCTTGGTGTTTTATCACAATAAAAGCGTCTAGCTCACCACACCTTAAGCAGTTTAAACCTGAGAAATGGATAAGTTTATTGGCTACTAACAGTTGAATAATATCTTGCTTAATAACTGTTGTGGTACTTGCTTTTCGACCTAGTTGGGTTGTTCCTATGTAACTAATTGCTCCTTTACTTTTATCCATAGAGGCTGTTATGCGCCAATTTTTACTCAAAAAACTTATCTGATAATTAATGCCACTGACTGAGCCTTGTTCTTGGTTATATAGCTGCTGTTGCTCAGACTCTATATTCTTTATATTTTGGCTATAGGGGGTTAGCGCAATTGAGTAGTGGCTTTTTTGCTCTTCGGCCATGGATGTTTCATGTAACGAAAGTATCAGCAGAAGATAAATAAAAAATTGGCAAACTCGCTGAGCCGCCACATTTCTCAAATTGCCTCTAGGTAAAAATAGCATAGTACTAGGTTCGGTATGACTAAATGACAATTAATTCAAGCTAGCCCAAGTTACTACTCGGGTGTCGTCAACCGTATTATTACCGTCAAAATCGGTGTCTAATTGCACGTCACTATTACTTAATATAGTTATTAATATTGAAGCGTTGGTCTTTGTAGTAATTTTTAAGCTACCGGATGAGGGGACATCACTTTGTTGATCATGAAATTGAATTTCTTCTATGCTAGTAATGGTATAAGAATCATCCCCTAAAAGACTATGTAAATTGGAACTTGAAATCGTCATTGCTTCGACGTCGGTATTCTTCGTAAGTATTGTCTCAAGAGTCATGTTGGTGATCGCTTGCTGGAATGCTGACGAGAATACAGTGATTAACGGCGCGGTTATTTTGATTGTCGATGAGTATAAATCTTGATTTATAACGATAGAATAAATACCTGCTATTGTTATGGCTTCTGTGTTACCGATGACTTGTACTTTTAAACTATCATACAAAATTATCAAGCCCAAGGTAGAATATTGCTGTAAATTTTTAAAATCAGTGGTCTTGGTAAATCTAACGGTAAATTCCCCGTTGATAGTAGTGGAGCCATTATTACAATTTGTCGCTTGGTATGAAAATGAATCGTTAGGTGTAATCGTCAAAGGGTCTTGTAAATTGATTGTCATTTCTAGAGTGCCGCTTACATCGCAATCAAGTTGTTGAGTTGCTACCACGCCGGTAAAGCTATCTGGTTTGCTGATAGATATTTCAATTAAGTTAAGAACCCAATCGATATCATTAAGACTAAATTGAGGCTTCACTTGTTGCTCTGTTATTACGCCGGTGAAAGACTTAGACGTAACTAATGCTAAATTGTTAAATACAGAGGATAAAGCCAGTTTAGTTGTTCTTTCAACATTATTGCTGTTGAGAGTGACGCCACTTGACGGAGTTCCTGATGCTTCTGGTAATACTGGTTTTGCAGAGATGGTGTCAGAGCCTGAGCCACCACAACTACTAAGTAAAACGATTAATGCGAGGATTAAGATATTTTTATTCAATTTCAAACCAAAATTCCTTATTGGTACTTTTATATGTAAAAGTTCATGTTATGGCAAGGGGAAATAATATGCCAGAATTACTTCTATCTTTGACACAATAAAATATACAATGAGAGGCTACCAATTCCTCATTAATAGCGTTTGGGATCTTGCTGGTAAACACAGTACAGTATAGAAATACACTAGTCGGTGTGAACATTTTTATATTAGCGTTAGTCTCAAAAGCAGGCGCTATTTCTTGAGCTTTTCAAGTGATTGCGCGGTCCACTCTTTAACGTTTTCTTTTCCTTTGAGGTAGCCTAGTCGGGAAAGGAAGCAGTCGGTTTTGGTGAGTACATCTTCAAATATTTTTTGCCCACCTTTACTGATGTGAAAAAATCCATGTTTTTGATTTTTATAAAGATGAGTCTGACTGTCGTTACCAGCTTGCTCCATTTTCTTTTGAAATGCATTAATTGTGCTAACGGGAACATGTTTGTCTTTTGTCCCCAAAAAGATGATGCTTGGCGGAAGGTTCGAACGAATATTGTGCATAGGTGATATATCTTGCCAGTAAGCTTTTACGCGGTCATGTCCGTAGCCGTTAGGGCCGTTGTCATATACCGGATTAAAAAGTACTAGGGAGTTAGGAACGGCGGAAAGAGGAGAATTCGGCGTACTATCTATTTTTGCGCACATTACTGTGCAGGCTGCGACATGGCCACCTGCAGAGCCCCCAGCGGCTATGAAATTTTCTGGATTAATCCCTAGTTTTGCTGCGTGTTCTCGTAGGTAACGAATGGCAGCTTTACCGTCCTCGACACTCTCTTTGGGCGATGTGCCGTGACTGTTTTTAGTTCTATACTGGGCAGAGACAGCAACGATACCGCGGGAGGCGAAGTATTTACTGTAGCCATAGAATTGCTCAGTGTTACCTGCATTCCAACCACCACCAAAAAAGAATACGATGACAGAGCGAGACTGGTTAGGATGATGACCTTCTGGAAAAAAAATATCAAGCTTGAGTGGACTGCCTATTTTCGGAGTCGAATATAGGATGGTTTTATCTGGCTTATAGCCTAGTGTCCACGGCGCTTTGATAATTTCATTTGCTGATAAATTGCCTAGAGTGAACATACTTATCAGTACTATTAATAGCTTAATAAAACGAAAGTGGGTCGTTAGTGATATCATCAGTTTTTTATTCATCTTTTTTTTTCTTTTTTTAGATGCTCAGTAATAGCTTTTATTTACTATTTTTTGGGCTTGTGTGATTTTAGTTTGGCCTGCAATTAAATGGTAAACACCTATTTAACCTGCTGTTTAATATGTATAAATTAGTCAAAAAAATCGATTGGTCTGATCTATCCCAATATAAGTTTAAACAACAGCAAAACAGGTGTTTTTGAGCTTTAGCAACAAGTGGCAAGATATTAAACACTTCGAATTATACTAGTGCTGTCGGCGAAGTTTCTTGTTTTGCCCCCTAGCTTTTGCAACATTTTAATATCGGTTAAATTTCAGCTTGAAAAGTGACAAAATCTGGCTCTGGTGGCCCCGTTCTAATGGGTTGCCCTTGCTGTTTTTTGTATTTAGAATGAAGAGCACCTGCAGCCTTTACCTCTTCTAAAGTTATAGTATTTGGCTTAGCAACTAGCTGATTACTAAAGGTTAGCGCTAAAGGAAAAGTGATTAAAACCTTGCTTATTAATTTCATATAACGCTTCTTATTCAATGCCATCGCCTTACTTAGAAACCTCAGTTGGATTGGCTACCTAACATGAATGAAGGTGTTATATTTATTATTGTTATTAGCTTATTGTCGTGACATAGCTAAAGTGTTTCATTTAAATATCAAATATTACGAATATATTTATAATTTTATTTAAGGCTATTTTAATTATTCGATAGTTATAGACTTTTCATTAAAAGATTTTTATTGTTTATTATAGGTAATAAAACACAGGTGTAAAGATGAAAATATATGTCATGTTATTGGCTGTTTGTTCACTTCTAACGACAAGCAGTCTATTAGCCAATAATCAGTTTGATAAAGCAAAAGATCTCTTTATTGCGCAATTCGACAATCTTCCAGATTCTGATGATATGCACGCGCAAGCAGCGGTTGCTTCTATGCTCGCTCATGCAGATTTTAAAGGCGTGAATTATTTTTGTGTCGCAGGCGCATGGGGCGCACAATCAGTACATGAACGGTATAAGTACAATAATTCTAACTCACTATTTGCACTTGTTTTTGGCGAAGAAGCCAAGAAAGGCTTGGGTGAAGCTCAGTGGGAAAACGCTCGTTGGGTAGATGCCCATGCGCGCATGGTGTCAGGTCACAAAGATAAAATCGTTAATCCGCAATCACCAGAGCGAGTTGAACAATTAGACTTTGCCTCTGATGTTATCGCATTTAAAGCAAAACAAGCGTTAGAAAATGGTGGCCGTGTTTTTGTCATGGAAGCAGGTCAATCGGATATAACCGCTGATTGGATCCGCAAACTGCATGTCATGAACGTACCTAATGTAAAAACCCATGTCACCGTTGTGCAACACAGCATATTTAACGAACGCTTTACTTCTGGCCATCGATTTATCTTTGCTGACGATAAAGCCAAAGGTTTGAATGACTGGGAATACGTCACCAACGGAAAAAACAATCAGTACATAAAAATTCCAGATGGAAACTCAACAGGAAAAGGCACGCCAGGCCACGGTACACCAGACTTTTCCCTTGAAGACACCGTGTTTCAACAGGAAGTACTAAGCGATAACAACCCTAACAAACATGTTCGCAAAATATGGTTAGAAACAAGACGATTAGTTGACCTATCTCCTTATACTAATGGCCATATTCCCAAAGGCGGAACAGATTTCTCCGATGTAGTAGAGGCAATATGGATATTTGACTTATTAGAAGAAGTACAGGATATGCGCACTTTTTGGGATAAATATGTGGTTAACCAACCAACTGAAGGTTAAGGACTGATAACCCTCCATTTCCATAAGAAACTGGGTAGCACGTCTATTTACTGTGCTACCCAGTTCAATACCTTTCTCCATTGCAACTCAAGGGCCTGTAAATACAGTGATTAAATCATCGATTAGCCATGTAGGTTTTGACGTTATTTCACTTGATAAAGGCTTATTGATAAATATAATTTTGTCCGATAATTGTGCTTTTATAGGTTACTAATTTGCCATCAGGTGATTTGATTGTCATCGGCTTGCCCAGTAATGAGGTTATTTCAGCTTTCACGAGTTTGTTATTTTTCCAATTAATTGATACCTCAAAGCCACCACGCGCACGTAAACCCGTTATTGAACCATTCGGCCATGCTGAGGGTAATGCGGGTAATAAATGTAATAATTGGTGCCCGTCTTTGGTTTTAATATGGCTTTGTAATAGCATTTCAGCAATGCCGGCGGTAACGCCAAAGTTCCCGTCTATTTGAAACGGCGGATGCGCATCAAATAGGTTAGGGTATAAGCCACCTTTGCGTTGCCTTTTACCGGGTTGTACTTCAACAATTTGCATCAGGTTATCTAAAATTAATTTAGCGTGGTCGCCATCAAGAAATCGGGCCCAAAAGTTGATTTTCCAACCCATGCTCCAACCTGTTGCTTCATCACCACGGTAAATAAGCGATTGCTTAGCGGCTTGAAATAACTCAGGGGTGTCTTGCCAATTAATTTCTTCACCTGGATGAAAACCCCAAAGGTGTGACGCGTGTCGATGTTTGTTTTTAGGATCGTCTTGATCTTCAAGCCATTCTTGTAACTGGCCATGTTTGCCTATTTTATTTGGGGCGATCTTTGCTTTCATGTTTTGAAGTTGTTGACGTAATTCATTATCGGTTTCTAAAATTTCTGATGCCGATATAACATGGCTAAATAAATCACGGATGATTTGATGATCCATGGTTGGCCCCGCCACTAAACCACCTTGCTCAGGTGAGTTACTCGGCACGCTGATCAATAACCCTTGGTCATTACGTGGATCTTCAATGAGAAAATCAACAAAAAAAAGTGCCGCGTCTCGCATGATCGGGTAAGCACGGTTTAAAAAGGCTTTATCACCACCAAATTCATAATGCCACCACAAGTGCTGACTGAGCCAAGCACCGCCGGTTACCCAAATGCCATGATTGGCGTGGTTAATTGGCGCCGTTCCTCGCCATAAGTCAAAGTTGTGATGCACTAACCAACCACGGGCATTGTAATGATTTTTTGCGGTTCTTTTACCTGATACTGCCAGCTCAGCTATAGCATCAAACAGTGGCTCGTGACATTCCGCTAAGTTGGTTAATTCTGCCGGCCAGTAATTCATTTGCGTATTGATATTAACAGTGTAACGACTGCCCCATGGTGGGCTTAATTTGTCGTTCCAAATACCTTGTAAATTCGCTGGCTGACCGCCAGGTCGACTACTCGAAATAAGTAAGTAACGCCCATATTGAAACAGCAATGCGACAAAACTATTGTCTTTCGATTTAGCGATATTTTTTAAACGTTGATCAATAGCTAATTGGTCATGCCCACCACCACCTAAGTCGATAGATACACGATGAAATAGGTTTTGATAATCGCTCACATGATCAGACTTTATCGCCTGCCAATTTTTTTTGGTAATGTTAGCTAATGTTTGTCGGCTAATTTTTTCAGGTTCCCCACTAATATCTTGAAAGTTTTTATAGCTAGTAGCTGCCGATAAAATAAACGTAACCGCGTTAGCATGGGTAACAGAAATCGCTTCATTAGTCGTTTTTACAATGCCGCCGTCGGTGCGCACTTGTAATTTTGCGGCAAAGCTTAATGAGGTATCAAAACTAAGTTCAGGGTACTTTTTCTTATATTTAAACTCTTTGGGTAATTGTCCACTTAACGCTAATTGGTTGTTATTTTCAGCCACGATTTTACTATTTTCATGCGGTGAATTAAGCGCTGCAGTTAACGTTATACTGCTATTTTTATCAGCGCTAATACGTACAGCAATCACCTTATCAGGATAGCTCGCGATCACTTCACGGGTATAAGTAACGCCATCAATTTGATAAGTAGTGGTTGCCACCGCGTTATCAAGGTTTAAGCTACGTTGGTAATTAGTAGGGCTTTTATGCTCAGGAAACTTCAACACAAAATCGGCAAATGGCTGGAAAGGCATTTGAGTAATAGGCTCACTCATGAACTCTTTCATGGCTAAGTCTTCAGCCTCGGCGCGTTTATCGGTGAAAAGTAATTCACGAATAGTAGCTAAATGCTCTGATGCGCCAGCACGTGAATAATCATGTGGTTGACCAATATACAAGGTTGACTCATTAAACTGAATGCGATCTTCCAGCACACCACCAAATATCATAGCCCCTAACTTTCCATTACCAACAGGCAACGCTTCTGTCCACAGTGCTGCTGGCTGATTAAAGTGCATGGATAATGTGTTATTTTCTTTAGTTTCTGACGGTGTCCCCGCAATTACTGCATTAGCAAACAGTACCCATATGACGACGGTAATCGTTTTAAAAAAGGAGATATTTCTAATATGCATAGTGTTTTCCGTTTTGTTATTTTTATGGCTTAAAATTGTCAGTACGAAATGGCTGGGCTGGTAACCTCGTTTTGTTTACTAGGTTAACTTTTGGCGCACCTGTAAACGCGTAACGCACATATAAAGGTTGAGTTATTTCTTTATGTCGAAGCACAACCGTATTATTAACAATCTTAGCTTCGGCTTTGAGCCATTGCTGCTTGTCATTTGCCAACCAAAATTCAGCTGGTGCTTCACCATTAGTCGTAGTTAAACCTTCGTTATGTTCAAAATGTAGGATAATGCTATTTTCAGAAGTAATGGCTTTTTTGAATACCGGCCCCTGTGCTGAAAAATTAAGCTGGGCAATATTCTGCGCCAACGTGTCGCGAGCGGCGAGTTGTGCAAGGCGCTGACCAATAGGTAACTTGTCACGCGGGTGAATATTCTTTGGATCACCAAGATCTATGGTATTTACTACAGATACATTATGTAGTTGTCCTACCGCAAGTTGTGATTCACGCATCCACGCCCAAGAGTGAGAAGTAGGGTGCTCGGCATCTTTTGTCGGTGATGTACTTAACAGTTCTCTATAACGGGGTAACATTACAATCAAAAAATTCATGTTGTCGTTATGCCATTCTTCACGATAGCGCTTGACCCAAGCTTGTAGCGCTTCTTTATACTTCAACATCCCTGAGTTCATTTTATACCAAGGCTCAGGCATTAAGCCGAACATACTTTGCGTATTACGTTCGCCCTGATACCACACTAAGCCTCTTACCGTAAAAGGCGCGATCGGTTTCATCATGGCATTAAAAAGTAAATTTGGCTGACGACGTAAGTAGACATCGTCTTTTCGTGACCATGGTAGAGGGCCAGACAATATTTTTTCAATGGTTTCAATGCGCTGCGTGTCTTTATCAAAATCCTGCATGATAGTATTAAAATAAGGTAATTCGGCGGTTAAATCGCGCGGCATCCAAGCTTCTAGTGATGAACTGCCCCAAGCCGTTAAAATAATACCAATAGGTACATCAGCTCGTTGTTGTAAATAATAGGCAAAAGAGAATGCTACGGCACTGTCAGGGATCACTTCTTCCCAGCTACCTTGCATTGACGATTGCTCGGTGAAAGCGACGGTACGTTTAACGGTAAAACTACGAATATGTTTCGCTGAGGATTTAAGTGCTTCAACCTCCTTCACCTTGTTTATCGTCAATTGCATATTTGACTGGCCAGCACAAATCCATACTTCACCAATTAAAATATCTTGCAAGGTAATGCTTTGAGCAGCACTTGATGAAACCTTCATACTTTGCGGGGTGAAACTCGCGTTAAGTGCAGGTAACTGTAGTTTCCAGTCACCATTTTTATCGGTCGTTGTGGTTGCTTGTTGCTTAGCAAAAACGACGGTGATTTCGCTACCCGCTTGGGCTTTGCCCCATACAGAAATAGGTTGATCACGTTGCAATACCATATGATGCTGAAATATCGAAGAAAGCTGTAGCTTACTTTGCGATATGCTGTTTTCCTGTGCCAATACCGTATTGCATTGAATAATAAATATAATAAAAAACGAAATAAGCTTCATGAGCAAATTAATCCTTAATGAGTATCAATCTTTTTTTGAAAGTATTAAATCATGTATTTGATGCTAATCTTTCCTATCGAAATAAATTAAGATAGCGCTAACAGCTCATTTTTTACCAATATGTTTTTAAATTGTTTATATTGCTTAAGTTGTTTATTTATAAGTAATTATTATGGCATTTTGGTGTAGATGTAATGTTAGCGATAACGTATGTTTTTTGTTTTTGTCTGTATTTTGAAGATTATATATGGTGTTTTGTATATTTTCATTATAAAGTGTTATTTTAAATATAAAGTAACACTACGTTGACGTGGGTAGTTTGTTATTTAAATAACAGACCTTATGTTCTTGGTCTTATTGTAATTGAGAGTAAATATTTGTGAAAAATTATATGCTTAATATTTTTTTTGTCGTTTTTAGTTTATCAATGATCTCACTAGCTACAGCTGAAACTTCTTCATCTAAACCTTCTTACCCTGAAAATAATGAAGGATTTAAACCATTATTTAATGGTGAAAATTTTGACGGCTTATATTTAAAAATACGCAGTGGTGATGCTGAAATGGCGAAAAAAGTTTTTGCCATTGAAGATAAAATGATCCATGTGTTTAATGATGAGTTCCCTCAAGAATATAAACTAGATACCGGTGAAAATGATACCCATGGTTTGTTTTATACCAAGAAAAAATACAGTAAGTATATTTTAAAATTTGAATACAAGTGGGGCACTAGAAAAGCGAATAACTTCAAACAATGGCAATATGATGCAGGTGTTTATTATCATGTAGTTAAAGATGATGTTTGGCCGGTCGGTATTGAATATCAACTTAGATACAATCATATCACTAAGCGTAATCACTCTGGCGATTTGATCCGTCCTAAAGGCGCTGATTATTTCTGGTTTCCTGATGGTAAAAATACCCTGGTTAACTCCAAATTTAATGGAACAGCGCATGGTCAATCGTTCTTACATCCAAATAAAGGTGGTAAAGAAACTAAAGTTGCAGGTTGGTTACATTTAGCAACCGAGACCGATAATTTTAATGCCTTAAACGATAAGTGGAACACTGTTGAAATTATTGTTATGGGGGAAGAATATGCCATTCACAAACTTAATGGTGATGTGATTAATATGGCGACTAATTTAAAACCTAGTGCCGGTGTCATTGGCTTTCAAGCGGAAACTGCAGAAATTTTTTATCGTAATATAAATATTAAGGAACTGGAAAACAGTATTCCTATGGAAAAATTCTTAAGGTAACAATTCTTAAAGTGAAAATGCATCCGATATTGTGGTTGTAAGTACAAAATAATAAAAAGGTAAATTATGTTTTTTAAATCATCCAAAGCTTTAGTTGTGATAATCATGACATCAAGCTTTCTTTGTTCTGTTGCGTCAGCTAAGGATTATGATCCTAAGTTACATGAAAAAGTTGCTCCTTTGTCTCCTGAAGCAAGTTTAAAAACTATGGTCGTGCAAGAAGGCTATTCAATGGAAATAGTTGCAGCTGAGCCATTAATAGAAGAGCCGGTAACCATGGCCTATGATGGTAATGGGCGTATTTACGTCGCTGAAATGCTTACCTACATGTTAGATGCTGATAGCACAGGCACATTTAATTCTATTAGTCGTATTAAGCGTTTGGAAGATAAAGACGGTGATGGCCTTTTTGAAAGTTATTCTATCTTTGCCGATAACTTGCTTTTGCCTCGGATGATTTTAACATTAGATGATGGTCGTATTATTGTTCGTGAAACCAATACCTTAGATTTATTGTTATTAACCGACACTAATGGTGATGGTATTGCTGATTTAAGAGAAACTATTTATCAAGGTGGTAAACGAGGCGGTAATTTAGAGCATCAACCGAGTGGTCTTATTTATGGTTTAGATAATTGGCTTTATGTTACATATACTAATAAACGCTACAAATTCACTGATGGTAAAATCATTTCCCAAGAAATTCCTTATGGCGGTGGTCAATGGGGCTTAACTCAAGATCACCTTGGTCGATTATACTATTCTGCAGCCGGTGGACAAGATCCTGCGTTCACCTTTCAAGCGCCTAGTGTTTATGGCCAAGTGAGCGTGGCAGGCGAACAAGCTAAAGGTTTTAGAGAAGTTTTTCCACTTGATAACACACCTGATGTGCAAGGGGGGAAAAAAATGTTACGCCCCGACAATACCTTAAATCACTTTACTGGCGGTGGTGGTCAGTCGGTGTACCTTGGTGGTCTTTTTGATGATATGCAAGGGGATTACATTATAGCTGAGCCGGTAGGTAACTTAATTCGCCGTGCTAAAATCACCCGTGAAGAAGGCGTGACTGTGCTGAGTCATCAATACCAAAGTCAACGTAAAGAGTTTATTGCTTCAACAGACGCTAACTTTAGACCGGTATGGACAGCAACAGCACCTGATGGCTCACTGATGATTTTAGACATGTATCGAGGCATCATTCAAGAAGGAAACTGGACTAAAGAAGGTTCTTATCTTCGTGGTGTTATTGATAACTATGGCTTTGATAAAACCATTGGTCGCGGTCGCTTATTTCGTGTGAAAAAAGACGACGTAGCATTAACCAAATTACCTAAAATGTTTGATAAAAAGCCAGAGCAATTAATTCAATACTTGAGTCATGATAATCAGTGGTGGCGAATTGAAGCGCAAAAGTTAATTGTATTAAAAAGTACAAGTAGTGATGTGAAATTGGTTGCAGCGTTGCAAGAACTTGCGCGTAATAATAAGGCACCTTTGGCTCAAATACATGCGTTATGGACACTTGAAGGTTTAGGGGTTTTAGATAAAAGCATATTAACTGAGCTATTCAATAGTGAACACAGTGATGTCCGTGTTACTGCTATTCGTATTTCTGAACAACTGGTTGCTGCCGGTGATAAATCCATCACTGAAAAATGGCTTACCTTAGCCAGTGACAAAGATGTTGAAGTGGCTCAACAAGCTATTTTGTCAGCGTATTATGTTTATAGTGATAATCATCAAGCGATATTAAAAGCGGCTAAAAAATCTCATCCAAATAAAAAAGGCGTGTTAGCAATAGAGCAAGCTATGGCTAAACTTATTGCTCATAATGAAAAACGTCGCAAACTTGCCGAAGGTGATAAAAAGCTGGCTGCTGCAGTAATAGCCGGTGAAAATGCATTCAAAGGCTTGTGTTATACCTGTCATGGAGCTGATGGTAAAGGAGCACATGCGGGCAATGATTTAGTAGCCCCGTCTTTTCATAACAACCCGAGAGTGATTGGTAATACCGCGGCGCTGATAAATTTAGTCAGCCATGGCATGCAAGGGCCAATTGATGGGATTAATTATGTTGGCGGTATGATGCCTTCGATCAGCTCTAATGGTGATGAATATGTTGCTAATGTTTTAACTTATATTCGCAATGACTTTGGCAATGAAGCAAGCTTAATAACGCCTGAAGATGTTGCTGCTGTTAAAAAAATGAATTATGCCCCTGCGGCAATGTGGACTCAAACTGAATTAGATAAAATGTTCGCTAACGATTTGACTGACAAACACCAATGGAAAGTCAGTACTAATTTTAAAGTACATCCAAGATTTGGTCTTGAAAACCTCACCGATAATAAATTTCAACGACCATTCTTTAGCTCAAAAGGGAAGAGAGCTAAAGGCAATGCAATAACGATTGAATTACCTAAAGTAGCTATCGTATCAGAGGTTGTTCTCGACTCTACTTTATTGACCGCTTTTTATTCTCGACATCATACTATTGAATTCTCTGAAGATGGAAGTAACTGGCTGACTGTGATTGAAAATCGTACGCCAGGTGAGATAAATAGAGAGCAAACCTTAGGGCATAAAGCAAAATATATTCGAATTACCAACCAAGTTAATGGGAAACCTTGGCGTATACATGAAGTAAGCTTGTTTGGTAGTTATTTGTAATTTCTACCACGCTTAAAAAAATAGCCCTTTCTATTCATTAGAAGGGGCTTTTTTTATCAACGTTTATCTGGACGGGACAAAATGTAAAGCCTTTACTTAGCGACTATTGATCTTTGATTATTTTTGTATGGTGGTATTTAGGTTTTGACCGTACCTATGGTAAATTGGTGCTAAGAGATTTAATTCTTTAGCTTTATAATAAATCGCGTTTACTTCTTCAACAGAGATAGAGGCATATTTAGGAACTAAAAAATGCCTCGAGTACTGGGTGTCAAACTTTTCCGATATAATGAGTTTTTCACGAGCATCAGGATTTGAAGTTAAAAACCAATCAATTGCAGACAAACTTGCAATACTGATATCACAACGCTTAAGTAGAGCCATTTTGATTGATTCGGCTTCGGTTCTAATTAAACTTATATTATATTGAGATTTTAATTTTCGGTAATCTGTTTCGTAGTTGAAAAGTTTATAGTGATAACCATTAACGGCACAGATTCTTTTATTTTTTAAATTATTGAAATAACTTTGATCTTTGTTTTCCGAAAAAAATGAAACGAAAGTATCCTTGGTAGTGAGCAGAGGAGTTGACTGGATCAATGAAAAATGTTCATCCCAACCCCATTGAATATTGTCCCACATAACAATATCTACCCAGCCTTCTCTTAGCGACTCCACTCGTCGAGCAATTGGAACAGGGATTAATTCAAACGTAAACTGGCTCTGGACTAGGTTAAATGCGTTGAGGATATCTATGCCCAACCCATTATTGTTAGCTAATAAAAAAGGAGGTCGAATTCCAGCGCCAACTTTAATATGAATTTTCTGACTGGTGGCTGAAAAGCTTAATATTAAGCACAGAATAATAGGTAATAGCGTTATATGATTACGCATTTAAATCTTCCTGGAGCTATCCCATTTTAAATAAAATGTACTCTATTGTATCGCAAAATGCGAGACACATATTTTTTGCAATTAGTGATTTACATCACATCAGTTCTAGAGAAACCGAGCCTCTCGATAACGCCTAGCTGCGTTGTGTTTTTCTAGTAATACTCGCTATTACTAGAAAAATATCATTGTATATACGAAAATGTTGTCATCGAGTAAACATTAACATCAACATAACTTAATGTATATTTTAAGTGTTTGAATTATTGATGAATTTCAATATAAGACGACACGCACTTTCCCGAATTCAGGTTAACTAATCTCAAGCGGCTAAAGTTATTTTTCTCAGCAAAGCTATACGTGCCTATCAGGGTAAGCTTCCAATAACTCGTTATGGGCTCTCCTAAATACCTGATAATCCAAAAATTTCGTTACTGAAATATTTAAAGGTGAATGATTATCTCTTTTTTTTGCAAAAGTCTGTAAATAATCTTTATAAGCCAACAAATGATAAAACCTGTTAAACCATGTTTGTTAACTAATGCGTTTTTCAAAATGATTTAAATGAACTGCCGTGATGCAAAGTATAGTCTTTATCACTGAAGCTTTAATCTATCCTTTAAGTATCTTCTGCGTTGGTGTGAGTCACTGCTCCTGCAACCCATACGCCATCAGTATAACCATCAATACTCTTGACGACAAACCGCCATTGACGGTTGATGATTAAGTTGCAATGCTAATTAACAGTTAGTTACCTTATTCAGAAAGTGTAATGTATTCAGAGCTAACCATTAACCCGCGAGTATCAGTTGCAGTAAAATAGATAGTTGTTGCGCCAGCAGGTACACTCGCGGTAATAGTATTTCCAGAAATAGTTGCATCAATCGCAAGCCAATATCTATCATACCAAGTACCATTATCTGTTGTATAAAGTAATTGTGCGCTGCTTAAACCTACGTTGGTAGTAAAAGTAACCATTGCTACCGATGATACATTAACAACGGGTGTGTCTAATTCGGGCATAGCTTGCGTACCTTTAATTACGGTATCTGCAAATGCGGCAATTTCTTCTAGCCGAGTGACATAAGTATTGTTATGTCTTAGCCTAAGTGAATAACGTAACTTAGCGGAATACGAAAGCGCTTGTGAAGATTGCTTTGTAACAGGCATAGCAAAGTTACTGTCATTGGTACCGTTAATCCAAAGTGTAGGAATTGTCACGTTTGAAAAATAACTTCGCCCATCAAAATTTTCATTAACAACCTCTCGAATCGCTTCATTTTGTAAAGCGAGACCTTGCGAGCCATCAGAATCAGATAAATAGCCACCACCATATACAGGTACCGCCCATTTTAATCGGTTATCAAGCCCGATAACCGTACTGGTTAAAGTGCCGCCCCAGCTTGTTCCTGTTATTCCTATTTTATCGCTATTAACTTCATCAAAAGAGCCAATTAAAGAAGTTGCGCTTATAACCTGAGCAACTGCATGGTAGTACCACTGTTCGTCTATCGGTAAATCGTAGTCTCCCCAAGTACCATACTTATCTGGCCCAGGGTTAGGCGTATTGGTTGTTCTATCAGGGTAATGACCATGATGATCCATAGAAATGGCCGCATAACCGCGATCATTCCAGTATTGAACCCATGTAGGTAGCGCGGAGCCTTCACCACCATGAACATACACAGCGGCTGGCCAACCACCATCAGGCATAGTACCGCTGGGTGCACTGTAATAAGCAAATACTTCTACTTTTTGACCAAGATAATCGATAGATTCGTATAAAATCCCCGTCATACCTTCTTCAGCATAATCGGTTGTTATTGTATAAGCAGGTACACTTTTTAATTGTGTAATATCCCAAGGACCAATGTTAATGTCAGCGCTAGAGTCATTGCTTGTGCTTGTTTCATTACTAATGTCATTGCTAGTGCTGCTGTCACAGCCGTTCAAGCTAAAGAGTAATAATGTTATTGCAAGTAAATGTGTTTTTATTTTTATTAATTGGTACATATGAGTTACTTAGTGAATTAGTGGGCGATTTTATTGTTTTTTTCTCAGTAAATTTTTTCAAAAGAAACTGATATTTAAGCTAATCAATTTTTACACAGCGTTCACCTCCCTACAAGTAAAATACCGCCAAAACATTGTTTAATTATAAATAATAGCCATAATAAAATAATTAAGTAGTAATTAAAAATACATTAAATATAATTTTTCTTGTTAATAATAAAAATAAATAAATATAATTTATCAATTATTAAACAATGATCTATCTAATTAATTATTAATATTTATAATGTACTCTTATATTTCCATCTTAATAAAAATACTATATTTTCTTGATAATAACTGAGTAGTAATATATAAACATACTGGTCATTATATGAGCAAGTTATAATGTACTGACGAATGATATTGCTTCTAGTTCACTGGTAAAAACTTAAAGTTAAACTTGTAATAACAAAATATAAAGACACCTACTACGTTGAAAAAACTGAGTCAGGGGATGTTACATATGCTTGATGAATCACGCTTATGCGAGTCTGTTTTTTGTCAGAACTTGTGACATATGACGAAGACAATAATTATAATAAAAATAGGAAAAACCACATTGAAAACAAATATAAAAATAAAAAACATCTTAACTTTGTGTTGGTTAGCTATTATATCGCTACATTCAATCAATGCTTTTGCCGCAGGCGAAAATGCACAATGGATGAAAGGATCGTGGGGATTAAACTGGAAACCGGTTTAGTACACCAACGAACATGTTGATAAAGACATGTCGATAGAACCTTTTTTAGCGCAGATAAAAGACTTAAAGACTATTGATTACATTCAAATTCACTTAAATGAGTCGTATATTTATGCTGCTGCCCATACAGCACCTCATGACGTACTTGAAAGTCTTTGGCAAGGTGACCTTGATACAGATGGCACACCAAAGAATCTTATTGTGCCACGTGCATCAACAGGCAAAGACCAATTTTTAGAATGGTTAACTGCAATTAAAGCTAGAGGATTAAAAACTCAAGTTTATGTCAACTCTGGTCACTTATTATGGGATTTACCTGATGAACTCGCTGATGTAGGTGATAGGTTTAAAACATGGTGTGATACAGATTCATCGGCAAGATGGTACATAAATAAGTATGAATTCCGTCAAAGTACTGAGACTTACCCAGACAGACAATATATGTTTTGTTATGCGCGATTTATCCTTCAAGAATATTCGTTACGCTACGGTGATCTCATTGATTCGTGGATATTTGATACTGCAAGTTTCATGAAAACTAATGGCGATCTTCAAACAAGTACAGATGTCGATGATCAACGTATCTTTCAAGTGTTTTCAAGCGCAGCAAAATCAGGTAACGCTAACGCGGCAGTTTCTTTCAACCAAGGCGTAGGTGAAAGAGAAGGTCCAGACTCTCCGTTTGCAGTACCATCAATGTTTGACGATTATACCTTTGGCCATCCTTTTGGTGGTGCTGGAGATATGCTTGAGGGAATATTATACGATTATAATTACCGTGTAATGACTTGGATGCATGATTATGAAGGCTATGCGTTTAGAGCGGATAATGACTATACCAATGATGATGTTATTTCTCATTTTGACCCTAAAATGAGTACTACTGCATGGAATAGAGGGGCTACACCAGCTTTTACCAACGATCAATTTGTTGCATGGAATGCAATGGGACTTATTAATGGCGGTGCTATCACTTGGGGCGCACCATTAAAAGTACCATTTATGAATAGAGACGAATCAACAATTAATTTAACCATGCATGACTATGCTGTTGAGCAATTAACTTTGATGGACAACCATTTACATATATATCAAGATAATGACGGCAACGTTGCCTTAGCTGGTACTGCAGAGCAGTCATCTACAACCAATGGCGGTGATGCTTCACGTGCTATTGATGGTGATACTAATGGTGCATGGAGTGGTGGTTCTGTTACACATACCGACGCTGAAGATAATGCTTGGTGGGAAGTATACCTTGATGCTGAAGTAACGTTAGATCGTATTGTTATTCACAATCGCACTGATGCTTGTTGTACAGAAAGATTATCAAGCTTTATCGTCTTTGTATGGGATGAGTCTGGTACTCGTACATTAAGAAAAGTGATTTCAACCGCACCTGATTCGTCAGTTACTATTGATGCAAGTGATTTAAAGGGCTATAGAATCAGAATTAAGTCGACCGTAGCGGCAACAGCGTTAAATTTGGCTGAAGTTCAGGTTTTTGCTAAATAAAAAAGTTTTCTTACTCTAAGGGCTGTTGATCTTTCGAGATTGTTTTTGCAGCAGAATTGCTTATTCCTACATGTAGATCATTAAGATAATGCAGGAGCAATTGTCAAAAATGAGTAGGCTACACACTGCTCAAAGCGATTCAAATGGTTTAAAGAGCCGAACAAAATTTAACCGCGAATAATCAACAGTCCTCAGTGATATAGGTAATCAACAAAGATTGAACTAACTCAGTCTTTGTTGATTAATTAACTAGATATTAGGTTAGCGCCTGTTGATCTTTGTTTGAATTTTATACGTAAGCGCTGATCTCATATAATTTACTTCAGTAAAAAAACTCGCCCTCGGGAACGCATAGGCATCATGATAAAGGCACAAAATCTTTTTAATATAGAATGACTATATCTAAACTCAGCTCTGGTTAAAGGGTTTTATAACCCATTGATTAAATGTTTAAAATATTTAATACACGTAGTTTATCAGTAGATTAATGGTTAATTATCTAACCCTGAGGTGAAATTTAAGTGCTTAGAAGGCTTTTTACAAACCAATAGCTGGATTTGGGCGTAAAAATACGGTTTTTATTCCCGATAAAAACCAAGTACCTGCATCCATCTATGTAGGTAAAGCAGGTAACACAGATCAGCGATTAAATAACATTATAGGGTAAAATAGCTTAACCGGATCTGAGGTTAACTATCTTGAACATAGACAAACAACAGAAGAAATATTGTTATCGCTAATAAAGGTTTCAATAGTGAAGCCATCAAGGAAAAGTTTATGTACGAAATTGAAACCCAGTTATACCTAACAAACAAAATCAAAAACAGATAATGGTGATATTGTGCTTATATATGGCACTTTTTCAAAGCTATAGTACTGCCGTTTTATAGCGACAAGAGACAATAAATTAAAGCTACAATTTCAAAGTGTGTTAGCACTGGCATTTATGATGATTTGGCTGCCATTGTCCAAGTTCAACCCTAGATAAAAATCCTACTGTAGATATTAAAAACACCTTGAGTGGGAATGCTGAATTTCTATGGAATTGTGTTTATGAACTCACAAACATTCGTAAGTTAAAAGCTGAGATTAAAGCGTTATCGAACAGTCATTTATTTACTTCGAGACATTATTGTTACTTTTGTAAAACCTTACTGGTTTTTAACATTAATCATACAAAGTACAACAGTAAATTAAAGTCTAATAGAATATGGCAATGTAAATATATGTAAATAAAAAGGTTAAAGTTGATTAAAAAGGCAATATGTTTAATTATATTTAATAATCTTTGTGTCGGTGTTCATAAAATTAAATTTACTCCCCTTATAACAAGGTAAGTATCAAGGTGATTTTGTCATATTTCCGATTAAACAGATTACTTAGTGGGATTTTATACAATGATTTACCCCAAGAATAGTGCTGTTTATTATATGTAATTAGGATGTTCGTGAATGTTATGAAAAGTGAAACAATAAAACCTTACTTTTTTATCGTCAGCTTGTTAAGTGTTGTCCTTGCCGGCGGTGTACTTGCAATAGTCACTATTTTATCACCTTTAGATGGTGTTTCGGGCGAGGGCGTATTACGATTTTTTGGTCGTTTTCACCCCTTAGTATTACATTTTCCAATTACTTTATTGGTGCTTGCTTTAGGTTTTGAATTATTACGGTTTTTATCTAAGCCTTGGGCTCGTTGGTCAGCTATTGGTCTTCCTTTGCTTGTATTAGCTGTGATCACCGCTTGTATAACGGCAACACTTGGTGTGTTGTTGGCTGCGAATGAAGGGCATATGGGAGCACTGGTTGAAAGACATCGATTATTAGGTATTTCTGTTGCTGTTCTGGCTATCCTAGCATTAGGTTTACGTTGGTTATCAGCTAAAGTTAAGTCAAAGCAAAGCAGTTTACGGTTAACTTCTTTAGCGACATTATCGCTTACTTGTTTTGTGATGATGATCGCTGCCCATGATGGCGGCAGTATGGTTCATGGTGCAAGTTATTTATCGCAATACGCGCCAGCGCCATTAAAAAGTCTATTAACACCTTCGTCAGTTGTTAAACATTCACCTGACGAAGCAAAGAGTTTATCTTCAGCAAAGTCACCTAATTCAGAGAAACTAAATACAGAAATACTAAATACTTATCATCACGATATTGCGCCTATTCTCGAGCGTAACTGTAGTAGTTGTCATGGTGACAGTAAACAAAAAGCAGGCATTCGGTTTGATCAACTTAGTCCTGCAATGGAAACTGATCATGAAGTTGAACTGTGGTCGTCTGTTCGTGATGCGCTAAATTCTCATCAAATGCCGCCCAAAGAAGAAGGGCGTCAACCGAGTAGTGCCGATCGGCAAAAAATTGTCAACTGGATTGGCACGGCATTTAATCAAGTTGCTAAACAGCGTTTGGATAAAAGAGTGTCGCCAATGAGAAGGCTGACAGTCAATGAATACCAGCATACGCTGCAAGATTTATTTAGCACAGAATTCACGTTTGGGGCGAACTTACCCTCAGCTCCGATATCAGAACATGGCTATTCACGCGATGCTAAACTGGTTAGCGTATCGGCCTTAGAGCTTGAGTACTTTTTAGATATCGCTCGCGAGAGTGTTGAAAATTATGTCATTTTTGGAGAACGGTTACCTGAAATCGAACATTTTTTAATTGAGTTTGAAGATGTCAAATATCGCCCAGGTGTCGATGGTGGGTATTCGGTTGATAAGCCTTTAACTGCACAAGCGCTAGCTAAAAAACGTCAAGCTAGAGAGCCAAATCCGGTGGTTTATTCGCCAAGAACACTATTCCCGCTACCTGATGGCCCCGCTTTAGCGAGCACTTTATTGCAGCGTTCGGTATTACAAAAGTTCAATGGGCAATATGCCAAGTTTAAGAGTAATCAACCTCACCAAGCTGGCGAGATGATTGTCAGAGTGCATGCTGCAGCAAAAAAAGGCGATGACGGCTCTGTTCCGCGTTTACGGTTTATATCAGGCAACCCCGAAAGTGCTGGTTTTAAAGGTCCTATCGCTGGTGAATGCGACGTCACCGCCACGGTTGATAATCCACAAATTTGTACTTTCCGATTACCACTGAGATCATTGCCGGTTGATTTTGGTGAAAAAGGCAAGCTACTTCAGTTTTTTGTTTTTAATGTGTCTCATGATCCCGATGCCATTTTTGATATTGTGCCAGAGGGCTTGAACTTTCACCCTAAAAGACGTGGCTTAATGTCGCGTTATCGTAAGAGCCAAGCAAAAGCGATTATTAGCAAGGCGACTATGCGTGAAGCTGGCGTCAATGAGCTGTATTTAGATGCGATCGAAATTGATATTGTGCCGTTTGGCGCTGATATTGAAAATAGTGTTAATGCATTTCGAATTGATGCACTGCGTGCTAATCAAAATGGCGGAATTAATGCGCGAGAGGTAGCGCAGGAGTCGCTACAAGAATTTATGACACGAGCTTATCGCCGCTCAATATCCGCATCTGAATTGAACTCGATGCTTGCTTTATATGATCAGTTTATCAATGAAGGTGATAGCTTTGAGGGAGCGCTGAAAGAAACCTTTAGTACGGTGTTAGTGTCGGCGCCATTTTTATATGTTGTTGCTCCTTTAGCACAAGAGGTTGCAGAGCAAATATCTGAAGAAGAACGTATTCAGTTCGCCGCCAGACTTTCTTACTTTCTGTGGAATGGCCCACCGGATGAACGTTTACGAGAGCTTGCCGCTCAAGATAAGCTTCGTGATCCTGGGTTACTTGCCGCTGAAGTCAATCGTATGTTGGCTGACGAAAGATCTCGTCGCTTTAGCAGTAATTTTGCAGAGGAGTGGTTACGCTTAGATAAATTTGATTTAGTGGCCGTTAACCCTGAGTTCTATCCTCGATATGATCAAGATTTGGGTAACGATATGGTTAAAGAAACTATTGCTACTTTCCAAGATATTTTTCATAACAATAAAGATAGCCGTGAACTGGTTGCCTCAGATACCGTGTACATAAATCAACGCTTAGCGCGTCATTATGGTTTACCTACAGTTGAAGGAGGCGAAATGCGTCCTGTTAAAGTACCTGATTATCGTACCCGAGGCGGGTTGCTACATCAGGCGTCGATTTTAACTATGACAGCAGACGGCGCTGAGTCTAATCCTATTTATCGCGGGGTTTGGGTGTTAGAGCGTTTGTTAAATGATCCACCACCACCTCCACCGCCAGCAGTTCCTCCCCTTGATACGACAGCGGATGATTTTGCTTCATTGACCCTGAAACAAAAGATTGAGCTGCATAGAAAACAAAGTGCATGTTCGGCTTGTCACGCTAAAATTGATCCTTGGGGCATTGCCCTTGAGAATTTTGATGCGATAGGTGCATGGCGTGATGCATCTTTGATCATTAATGCCAATACCTCTGAACAGTCATTTTTTCCTGTCGATAGTAGTACCGTTTTACCGACAGGTGAAGAAATTCAAGATTCAAAGGAGCTGATGAGTTATTTATTTAACGAACGAGCAGATGAATTCACTCATGCTTTAACGTGGCATATGATGACTTACGCTTTAGGACGTGAACCCAATTTAGGTGATGAAAAAGATTTAGAAACCATTCATAGCCACTTCCGCGCGTCAGGGTATAAATTATCGGCTTTAGTGTTAGCGATTATTCAGAGTGAAGCTTTTCAAGCCAACCCTGCTGTGAATGCAAAACCTAAGAATAAAGCTAAACCAAATACCTTACACACTCAAATTGACACCAGTCAAATTAAATAGGGGTTGATGATGAAACATATCAATGAACTTAACCGTAGAAAGCTTCTGAAACTTGGTTTAGGTGGCCTAGCATTGCCGCCACTGGCGTCGCTATTAGGTACTTCTAATTTAGCCCATGCTGATAACTTAGCATCGGCTACAGGCACGGCGACTAATAAACCCGTCAGGCTAGTGACTATCTTTTTCCCTAATGGTGTGTCATTACCACCAGAGAATGACGCTAGCTTTCCCGATTGGCATTGGTTTCCCCACAAAGCGGGTACGGACTACACCTTAACTAAATCACTTGAGCCGCTTTCGAAACATCGCAGTAATTTATCAATTTTGTCTGGTTTTTCTCATCCAGAGTTACGATCGGTTGTGCCGCATAGCTGTGCCACCAAATGGCTCACGAGTACGGTACCACCTAAGGGTTCAAAAAATCTAATGAGTTTCGACCAAGTGTTTGCCGAGCAGATTGAAGGGGCGACACGATTTTCATCACTTGCTTTATCTGCTGCTGGAGGCGCCGGTAGTCTTGGCCGTCCGGCTACCTTGTCTGTTAACCGAAATGGCGCACTTATTCCGTCTTTGTCTGAGCCCAAACAAATATTTGATCGTTTGTTTTCGGTAGATTCTGGAGGGATAGAACAGCGTCGACGAGGTATTGTGCGTGATCGCACTATTCTCGACCGTATCAGCTCACAATTAAACCAAAGTAATGTTAGGGTTGGTTCAGAAGATAAAAGACATCTTGATGCTTATTTAAACGCAACCCAGACGCTAGAAAAGCAATTAGCAAGAGCCAATGACTGGCTTGATGTGCCAAAACCAGAGGTTGATGCCAGGCTTTTTGATTTTGATTCAGAGCCAACTCGCGATCTTGGCACAAACTATATGCGAACTATGTTTGACTTAATTCATATGGCACTGCTGACGGACTCAACTCGTGTTGTCACTTATCAAACGTCAATGGAAAATGCGGGTGGGCGTGGTAATCAATTACCCTATGCAGCAGGTTTGTCGTTACATCATCATCAGTTAACTCACAGCGCGGCAAGAGATAAGGGCGGTTGGGAGCGTTGGGCTAAGTATGATCAATATTTAGCCGATCGTTTTTCTGAATTTTTGACCAAAATGGCAGACACACCGGATCCGTTAGCTGAGGGCAGTTTGCTTGATAATACGGTGGTGCTTTATGGCTGCGGTACCAGTAAAACCCATGTTGGCAGAAACTATCCGTTAATTGTTGCTGGTGGTAAAAACGTCGGCTTAAAACATGGTGCTTTCCATAAATTTGAAGAAGAACGCCCCTTTAGTGACGTACTACTAACGCTATTACAACAATTAGGGGTTGAAACAGACAGTTTTGGTGATAGTGAAAATATAGTTTCTGAGATTTTGGCGTAAGCTTGATGGCTAAACAATTATTATTTTTATGGTGTTTAACGAGTTTATATTTTTCGGTATTGGGCTCCGTAGTTGCGCAAGAGTTTAGTTTTCCGTTTAAAGCATTATCAGAAGAACCGCCTTATTATCATGTGCGCTATCCAGCCTCAGATAAACCGGATGAACTTGTTTTTGCTGTCAATTATACCGTTTGGCTACCGCCTCAAGCTGAAAAAATTCGAGCGGTGATTGTCCATCAGCATGGTTGTGGTATTGGCGCTGCTTACACAGGATTAACCGGTGCCTTTGATTTACATTGGCAGGCGCTAGCGAAAAAACATCAGGCAGCACTGTTAAGTGCGGCCTATGAACAAGCTAAAGGTAAACCATGTCCAAACTGGGCCGAGCCACGCAATGGTTCTGAAGCTGTTTTTCTTAAAGCTTTAAAAGATTTAGCACTAAAATCAGGTCATGATGAATTAGCCTCAGCACCATGGGCGTTGTGGGGGCATAGTGGTGGTGCTGTTTGGGTTGGTGGAATGACCTTACTACATCCCGAACGAGTAGTCGCATTATGGATGCGCTCAGGCTCGTTTGACCTTCAGTCGGATTCCCAACCAGCCGGTGATGGCGTTTATTCACTAACGGATGATGCGTTGGCTGTACCTATCATGTTAAATCAGGGCCAAACGGAAGGTATTACAGATGCTACCAGTCGGCATGCGCATGTTTGGCCGCGAAACCAAAAAGTATTTCACGCGATACGTGGCAAAGGTGGTCTTATTGCTCATTCGGTGGATTTAATAAGCGAACATCAAAATGGCAATCAGCGCTATCTCGCTATTCCTTGGTTTGACGCTATTTTAAGTGCACGGTTGCCTAAACACGTTGGTGAGTCACTTCGAGACATGCCGGTTGACGATGTGTGGCTTGCGCCTTTATTAGGCGCTAAAGCTGTTCCTATGGCAGAATATAAAGAAGATAAAACCGCGGCTGTTTGGCTACCTAATAAAACCATCGCAAAAGCGTGGATGAGCTATATGCAAGACAATGCTGTTGCCGATATAACCCCACCACCAGCACCTAACAAGCTATTGATAAAAGATAATAAGTTAACATGGACGGCTGAAGCGGATCTTGAAAGTGGCTTGGCCTATTTTATCGTTGAACGTGATGGTAAATTCCTCGCTAAGGTCACAGGTAGTGATGTTAAAATGCTCGGCCGTACGATTTTTCAAACCCTCTACAACAGTGATTCACCCAGACAACCCTTACCTAAAATGAAATTTACCGATACTACGGCGGTAACAGGCCAAACATATAAATATCGGGTGATTACAGTTAATACGGTAGGTTTAAAATCAAACTAATTACAGTTTGACACTAGATTTGATGCATTGTTAGGTATTGTGTACAGCATTATTAACAAAAAATGAAACACTCTTTTAACTCATGACCAATATATAAAACAATAATAAATTAACCGTATCAAGGGTCGCAACATTCTTCAACTTATCTTGTGGGTAACGTTAGGGGAAAATTAAGTGACTGATATCAATTAGTGAAATAAAAGCGTATGAATTTAAAAGAAATAATAAAACCTATCTCATTACTAATGAGCTTGGCCCTATTAATTATGATATTAGCCTTGTTAATACCTTTTAATGGTGTCAGTGGCGATGGCATAACCCGTTTTTTCGGTCGGTTCCATGTATTGGTATTGCACTTTCCTATCACTTTAATAGTCTTGATACCTATATTAGAATTAGTGCAACGTAAAAAACACCTTCAAAACGTAACCGACATTATTCTTTTAATTTGGTGGTTCGCAAGTATTTCAGCATTTATTACGGTATTGCTGGGCATGACTTTAGCTGCTAATGAAGGCTTCGATTTTGAAAAAATTCAATATCATTTAATTGCAGGTATTGTTGTCGCTATACTGACGTTTACTTGTACAGGGTTAAAGTATGTTATATCAAAACGCGTTAATTCAAATACAAAGTTTGCGTCTACTAACCAAAAAAGCACGTCAATATTAACGACTTTTTACACTACATTGTCGGTAGTTTTATTATGTGCATTAATCATTGCTGCACATGCCGGCGGAAATTTGGTACATGGTGACACCTATTTAACACGTTATGCACCACAAGCGATTAAGTCATGGTTACCGGAAGAGAAACAGGCTATCGATTTAAGCCAAGTCAAAGATCAGCATTTTGTTAAAAAGGTGCAGCCGTTAATCCAGCAATATTGTTTTAGCTGTCATGGTGATGATAAGCAAAAAGGCGGTATTCAGCTATCAGTACTAAACCCTGATTTTATTAATGGCCATGATGCACCCCAGTGGCATGGCGCATTAGATATGATCAACAGTGGAGAAATGCCACCAGCAAAAGAACAACAACCCAGTGATGAAGAAAGACAGATAATCGTTGATTGGTTAACGGGTGGTATTAAATTAGCAAAAGAGAGTAAAAAAGGTAAAAGCAAACAAGTTATTCAGCGATTAACCAAACAACAATATACTAATACCTTGCAAGACTTGTTGGACGTGAAGATAAACTTTGGCGTTGAACTGCCAGATGATCCGATATCTGAAATTGGTTTTAGCAATAATGCCGAGTTATTAAGCTCATCAACCTTACATTTAGAAACGTTTCAAAAGATTGCGCGCAATGCGCTAGAGCAAGCCATTAATATTGGCGAAAAGCCGCCAGTTCACCATTACCGCATGCATTTTGGTAAAGGGATTGGTAAAGGGCAGCCGAATACAACTTCTAGAGGCTACTTAGACTTACCCGTTAGCCAAGATGATTTTTTTGTTGAAATACTATCAGAAAATAACGAGGCTAAATCAGGTGAAAGTGTTGAAAAGTTAAAGAAATATTTCAGTGCAAGTATGCGTGGTTCTGATCCCAAAAGACTACAAATAAAAGAACAAGGTATTACTTTACTGTCGGCTTTACCACATAAAGAAACAACGGAAGGCGGGCAATATGGTGCATGGCACGGTCCTTCACCTAATCTAGCGATGCAAATTAAGGATCAATATCCGAGTGAAGGCGCTTTTGCTATTCGAGTGAAAGCTTCTAAGGGGGAAACCTTTAATTTACCTTTGATCAATGCAACCTCATTAACGAATGCTAAGTCTCTGGTGAATTTAGATAAAAAAAAGGTTCCTAAAAAACAACCCAAAAATGGTAGAAACACGCTCGTATTAGCCAGCACTAAGTTTAAAAATGTTCAAGGTTTGGTTAAATCAAAAAATTTAGCAAGAACGTTAATTCCTGATAATAGTAGTTCACATATTGCGGGCGAAATCACCGTGGACGTGCCTTATCGAGGCTCTGATTATTTTCAAATTGATCTGGTTCACCCTGAAGTGAGCGCTGACGCAATGAGCAGTATTACTTTAAGTATCAATGATGAGATAACCTTTAATTCCCCTATATTTCCCACAGGTAAAGCCAAGCCTGGTGAGTTAGTTACATCAAGTATTGGTATGGCTTATCTTATTCGCGATAAAAAAATAAAAGTAAGTATCAAAAGTGATGCTAATTTTTCAGGTTTTAGTGACATAGTATTCACTAAAATTAATGGTGATAATGAGCATGTAAACTCATTAAAACTTGATTATTACGACAACAGTAAATTTGCTAATGCAAAAGCAGAATTAATCCCTTATATCGGCTCAAGAACAGATGACGGTATGGATTATAAAACCTTTAGTGACAGTGTCACCGTCACTAATAGTACAGAGCATGAAAAAATCTATAGCTTTTATGGCCGTTTAGAAAATTTGCCGATACCGCCTCATGGTACGCAAGGTAACCACATTACCAACAGTAGCCTTAAAGTGGGGTTGTGGAATCATAACTTAGTTAAAAAAGACACTGAATTGGGTAGTTCATTACATATTGATTATATTGAATTTGAAGCGCCATACTTTGAAAAATGGCCAAGTCAAACTCACCAAAATATTTTTATTGAATCAAATCAGTCAAACAAGACAAGCGAGCCAGAAGTTTATGCGAAAGAAGTTTTGCAAAACTTTATCACTAAGGCTTATCGAAGACCGGTAACGGAAGATGAACTTGCACTGTATATGAATTATTGGCTGGGTATTAAAGGTGATTATCCTGTTTTTGAAGAAAGCATTAAAGAAACGTTAGTCGCAGTATTGTCGTCGACAAACTTTCTTTATTTAGCCGAGCCTGAACAAGATGAAATATTAGCGAATACCTCGCTTAAAGATGCTGATACAACACAGTCATCTGAGTCTTTAATTAGCAGTGTCATAGGTATTTCTACAGCTAATGCAAGTACGCAATCTATTGCCGAAAAAGGTAAGCCTAATAGCGAATATGCATTGGCGAGTCGCTTATCTTACTTTTTATGGAACTCACCGCCAGATGCTGAATTACTCAGCCTTGCTAAAACGGGGCAACTTTCTGCTCAGTTACCCCAACAAATTGAACGTTTGTTAGCTGATGATAAGGTGATGAGGTTTATCAAGGTTTTTACCCGTGAGTGGCTAAGACTTGATAGACAGCAAGGTCAAACCGTTGATGTGGCAACCTTTCCAGATTATACCCGTTTTGTAAAACAGGATATGGCGTTAGAAACGCAACACTTCTTTAAAACCTTGCTACAAGAAAACTTGTCAGTGTTAAATGTGATAGATGCTGATTTTACAATGCTAAACCAAAATTTAGCCGAGTTTTATGGCATAGATACCGTATATGGTAGTCAATTTACCAAGGTTGCATTAAATGATGAAGATAAAACCCGCGGTGGTTTATTGTCTCAAGGTGCTTTTTTAACCGGCCATGCTGATGGTATCCATAGCCACCCAGTAAAACGTGCTGTTTGGCTGAAAGAGAAAATATTAGGTGATAAGCCCCCACCACCACCGCCGAATGTACCGGAGTTAGATCCTGAAACCCCAGGCTTTGAAAAACTGACTTTAAAGCAGCAGTTAGAATTACACCGTGATAAAGACTCTTGTCGAGACTGTCATGCCAAAATAGACCCTTATGGTGTCGTTTTTGAAAAGTATGACGCGGTTGGTCGCTTACGCCAAGCTTATAAAGGCAGAGATATCGATGATCATGTGATCTTACCTAATGGCACGCCAATATCCGGTGTGTCAGAAATAAAAGGCTATTTGATGAAGGATCAAAAAGATCAAGTGGCGTTGTCAGTCATCAAACATTTATATGCTTATGCGCTAGGAAAAGAAGTGAGCTTCCATGATGAAGATGCACTTGAAGAAATCCTAGAAAAAACAAAAAAAGATCATTATCAAATGCAAACACTGATTAACGCCATTGTTGAAAGCTCTGCATTTGACTCTGTTCAACAAATTAACGCCAATAAAAATGAAAGCGAGGGATAATAGTTATGAATTTTATTAAAGGATTTACCTTAGACCGCCGTAGTTTTATTAAAGGTGCTGGTGTGGTTGCAAGCTTGCCTTATCTAGAGTGTATGGCGCAATCAGGTTCAAAAGTGTCGACTAACGTTGGCCTACGCACCACTGCGCCTAAGCGTATGTGTTACATTTCTGTCCCTAACGGTGTTTCTTTACCCGGTGAAAACTCTGAATATAAAGAGTGGAATTGGTTTCCGTTTGGCGAAGGTGAAAATTATCAGTTCACCAATGTGTTATCTTCTTTAGCACCGTTTAAACAAGATATTTCAATTATTAGTGGCTTAAGCCACCCCAGATCAAGAAAGTTATTAGGCCATATTGCTGGCGATACTTTTTTAACCGGTGGTGATGTTCGCGCTGATTACAATAACAACATTTCCGCTGATCAGTTTGCTGCAGCTATTAAACAACACAATACCCGTTTTCCATCATTAACCTTATCTGCCGATGGTGGCGTTGGCTTTAAATCAAGAGCATCGACCCTGTCATTTAATGCTCGTGGTAATGCCATTCCCGCTGAACACAGCCATAGGCTAATATTCGAACGTTACTTTTCACTAAACGGAAAAACCACTTCAGCAGAGCGAAGAAAAAGCTTACAGCGCGATCAAAAAGTGGTTGATTTATTACTTGAAGATGCCAAACGTTTACAAAAAAAATTAGGTGCTAGCGACCGAGAAAAAATAACACAGCACTTAGACTCATTAAGTGATTTAGAAGCACAAATAAAGCGAAATGAAGCATGGCTTGATATTCCTTTAGCGAACTTTAATAGTGACCATATTGATTTAGCCGTTGATGCTAAAATTGATCCGCAAGCGTATATTCGTACGATGTTCGACTTAATCGTTTTGGCTTTTCAGTTAGATTTAACTGAAGTGGTGTCTTATATGGTTTCTCGTGAAGATGGCATGGGATTGGGCGATGCTTACCCGAAAATTGCATTAGGCTTAAAAAGTGGTCATCACAAAATTAGTCACGATAAAGCTACCGGCCATTGGCAAGAGTGGGGGCAATATGATCAATGGTTAGCGAGTCACTTTAGTTATTTTGTTGAACGCATGAAAAACACGGAAGACGGATTTGGCTCGTTATTAGACAATACCCAAATATTATATGGCAGCCCTTGTAGCACGACACATAATGCACGTAACTGTCCATTGATCTTGGCTGGTGGAAAAAACATGGGCTTAACACACGGTAGCTTCCATAAATTTTCAGAAGACGTTCCTATGACTAATTTATTTGTCAAAATGTTGCAGTCGGCTAGCGTGCCGACTAAAACATTTTCTGACAGTAATGAACATACAACAGGCTTAGAAAAACTGTTTTCAGTGTGAAGCATACTTGAATTCTTAGTATGAATTACCTGTTTAAATCAATATAAAATTATAAAATTATAAAAAAACATCGAGGAAATTATGGAATTAAACCAAACAGTCAGTGATAGCGAGCTTGTTAGTTCGACTGAAACAAAAGCAAAAACGCGGATTATTTCAGCCGGCTTAATATGGCCTTTTGTATTAATTACTGCCTGTTTTGCCTTATGGGGCGCAGCCAATAACATGACTGATTTGCTGGTGCCAGCCTTCCAAAAAGTACTGAGTATGAGCCAATTTCAGTCATCTTTCATTCAATCGGCTTTTTATGGTGCTTACTTTTGTATGGCGTTACCTGCGGCCTATTTAATTCAAAAATATAGTTATAAAAATGGCGTTTTAGTTGGCTTAAGTATTTATGCTATTGGCGCTATCTTATGTTATCCCGCTAGCCAAGCAATGAGCTTTGAGTATTTTTTAATTGCCTTTTATGTGTTTGCGGCAGGTTGCGCCATTTTAGAAACGGTAGCGGCTCCTTATATTATGACCATGGGGCCAGAAGAAACGGCGACTCAACGCATTAATTTAGCGCAAGCTTTTAATCCTATTGGGGTGTTAATGGGGGTGTTTTTAGGAAAAGAAGTGATCTTAAAAGGCTTAAATGAGGCAACTGAAGCCGATCGTGCTGCGATGACAGCCGATGCCTTAAGTGGTATTCAAGCACAAGAGCTTGGCAACGTAGTAACCGCTTACGTTATTGTGGCACTGGTTGCGATAAGTTTAGCGGCAATTATCTTTTTTACTCGCTTTCCAGCGGCTAAATCAGATGACAAGTTTGGTAGTTTAAAAGCTTCTTTTAACCGTTTAAAAAGTAATAGCAACTGGAAATTTGCGGTAGTAACGCAGTTTTTTTATGTTGGCTGTCAAGTGGGCGTTTGGACGTATGCCATAAAATATATTATGGATAACTTGTCAGGCGTTACGAATGTTGCGGAAGCCGGTGACTATGTATTTTATGGTTTATGTGTTTACACTTGTTTCCGTTTTATCTGCACCTTTTTAATGAGTTACATCTGCCCAGCACGTTTATTAACGATTATGGCGAGCCTTGCTATTGGCTTAATTACGGTTGCCGTTTTTGTCGGTGGTGACATTGGTACTTATGCCTTATTAGGTTGTTTTTCGTGTATGTCGTTAATGTTCCCAACTATTTATGGCTTAGGTTTAACAGGCGTAGGTGAAGATCGTAAACTGGGTGGCTCATTCATTATTATGGCCATTTTAGGTGGTGCTGTTTTAGTACCGCTTCAAGGTTGGATTATTGATCAAACCAACAATGTTAATATGAGCTATTTATTACCGTTGTTCTGTTTTACAGTGGTACTTATATTCAGTATTTTTGCTCGTAAAAAAGAAGTTGCTGCTGGTTATGTCCACGACTAATTTTAACGACAAAATGATAATCACACGGCTGAATAAACGGGGATAAAATGAATAAAGAACATCAATTATTTACTTCGTTTATTCGGCAGTATCAAGCCACATTGAGAAACTACATCCGTGGTTTGGGTGTATTTTCTCATGCGGTTGATGATATTGCCCAAGAGACGTTTATCGTTGCTTATAAAGAACTTGAAAAATTTGACCAAAGCTTAGATTTTGGTCATTGGCTTAAGGGCATCGCGAGAAATTTAGTTCGTAATGAAATTAGAAAAAATGCCCGTCAAGCCCGTATAATGAATGATAAATTGTCGTTATTTTTAATTGACTCATTTGAATTAAATTACGAAGCAACGGTTGGTGAACATCAAGAAATAGCGGCTTTGAACGAGTGCATAAATAACTTACCAATGAAAAGCAAAGAATTACTTAATTATAAATACCATAAAGAGCATGACAGCAAAGAAATTTCTACGGTTATAGGTATGAGTGCTACTGCTATACGCTTATCTTTAATGCGCATTCGTCATAAATTAAAACATTGTATCGACTTTAGGTTGGGCTATGAGCAACGATAAACAAATTCAACGTTTCGAGGAATTACTTTCCTTGCTGCTTGATACGAGTTTAACAGGTGAGCAGTTTGAAGAATTAATAATACTGGCTGAACATGATGAAGCGCTTAAGGCGCAGTTACGTGATCAACTTAATATTGATCACTTGCTTTACCAAAATGCTGAATCAAAAGAAATTTTAGATACATTTGTTAACGCAACACTTGAACTAGCCGCTGTTCAAAAAACATCGAATGAATTTGAAACGAATATTATTACTGCTATTCGTAATGAAAAAAACAAGGTGTTAAATCGTAAAGCAAGTAAAAATAAGCTAAAAACATTTAAGCATTATTATTTCCCTTGGATATTGTCGGGTTTAAGCATGGCAGCTTGTGCTTTACTGTCGATTCAATATTTTCATTCGCCGATTGACCCTTTCACCGAGCAAGATACTATTGCGGAGTATCAATACACTGGTGTAGCTGTGATAGCGAATGTGTTGAGCTTAGATCGAAGTTCCCCCTTTAAAACGGGTGATATTGTGCAAGCAGGTGAACTAATAGTTTCACACGGTTTTCTTGAGTTGGAATTTTATCGTGGTGCTCAATTAAAAATCGCAGGTCCAACAACAATTAACATCATTGATGAAGAGCATATTCAATTACTTAGCGGTAAAGTAATGACAGATGTACCTAAAGTGGCTATTGGTTTTACTATAGACACACCAAACAGTGAAATTATTGATTTAGGCACTGAAATTGGCGTAGAAGTATTACCCAACGGACAGTCAAATGTTCATGTGTTTGAGGGGTTGGTCGAAGCAAGAAGTAAACAAGGTGATAGCCAATTAATTGAAAAAGATCAGGCGGTTAAATTTTCTGGCCAATCAAAATCCAGTTGGTTTAATAGCCCTACATTAGCCAATGACTTTGCAGAATTTAAACAAATTGATGATTTAACAGGAAACGCGGTAAACGTTAAGCATCAAAAATGGTTACTCAGTAAAAACAATATTTTAAAAAATCCAAATTTAGTTACTTATTATGATTTTGAACCCGATTCCCAAAGTCCTAGAGTACTTAATAACCTTTCTAAATACGGAAATGACCATAATGGCGCAATTGTTGGTGCACAGTGGAGTGATGGCCCATGGAAAGGAAAACATGCCTTAAACTTTAAACAAGCAAGTGATCGGGTCAGAATTGATATTGATAATAAACTTACCAATTTTACCTTGGCAGCTTGGGTACAAATAGATAGTTTAGATAGAAAGTTCAATTCAATTTTATTAACAGATGGTTTTTCGCCGGGCGATATACATTGGCAAATATCTAATTTTAGTGCCAAACCTAAAGCTGCTGGATCAATGGTGTTGGGTTTAAAATCATTAAAAAACGGTAGTAAAAATTATCGATATGCACCATTTTTTACACCAGAGGAGTCTGGTACTTGGTATCATTTAGTGATGCGTTTTTATTATGAGAGTGACATGCTTGCGATGTTTATTAATGGCGAGAAAGTTAAAGAAACTAAAATAACTAATCCTTCTAAATATTGGCAAATAGGCTCCGCTTCTATTGGGAATTGGGATAATACCAATACCATTAATCCCTTAAGAAATTTAAACGGTAGTATAGCTGAGATGGTGATTTTTAGTAGTGCACTTGATGATAATGATATTAAAACACTAGCTTTAACTGATTAACCGCGACAACTGAATCTGGCCCAAAATTTTTGCTAGCCGGTGTTCATTGTCAATTACGGAAATTTTAGGCGTATTTAATAAATTGTTGGTTTAAAAAGTACTTTTTAAACCATACCGTTATGCCACTTTAACCGCTAGAAGTAATGGTATTTCCCATTTAATATGTACCCCCGTTCTCACCGACCGGCGTTTTTTAAGACAGTTGCCGCCTAAATTGTTAAATAGCTTCTTTATAAGGCTTAAATTTGTATTTATAAACACTAAGCTGTATGTTTAAATATAATATGCCGTCTCTGTGTGTTTCGTTAAACCACTAAAATCAGTTTGGTCGCTAGTTAGGTGATTTATTTATGTAGATAACGTTCCCTGTGATTTAGCCAGCGATGTACCCCATCAACATAATCTGTGATAGCGCCTGATAAATTAGTATTGGTTGAGTTTGATGGGCGAGGTAATAACGGATTTTAATTTATTTGAAGCTAAAAATGAGAAAAACAATACAAAAACATTCCCTTGCCCAGCTAGTTATTACTAGTGTTTTACTTATTATAACGGGTTGCTCAAATGGCAATGTCGATCCGATTAAACAAGCTGATGATTATTGGGTTGTATTTGACCTGAACCAACAGCCAGAGCAGCTAACAAAAGAGCAAGATGCAACTTGGCCGTTTGAATTAAACCGCGTTGGTAAATATGATATTCAAGTAATAGCTGATGTTTCAGCGCCATATTCTGACACGGAAATAAATACAACACCGAATGTTTCGCTTTCGATAGACGGTAAAAAGATAACCGCAGCGCTTAAACAAAGCTTTCGCGTAACCTCACATAATAAACCAGCTAATGTTTTTCAATTTGAAACTGTTCATCAATTTACTCAAGCAGGCTCGCATACGTTAACTTTTAAAAATAACAATACTGTTAAAATCGGCGGTAAGGTGCAGCAAGTACGGTTAGTGCCTAACTATAAAAATGCCTTTGGAAGTGGCGACTTTCACAAACAATGGTTAACAATGCATGAATCACCTCAAAAACAGGGCGCACTGAAGTGGTTTAAACAAGCTCGGTTGGGCATGTTTATTCATTGGGGACTTTATTCAGGCGCTGCCGGTTCATGGCAAGGTACTACCATTGAAAATTCTTCAATTCCAGGCCCTAAAGTGGCTGAATGGTTAATGTATAAGTTTCAAATTTCGCGTGAAACATACGCTGAATTAGCCAAAACCTTTAATCCGGATAAATCATTTGCGCAAAACATTGCTCGACTCGCAAAAGATGTTGGAATGAAATATGTTGTTATCACCACTAAACATCATGATGGCTTTGCTTTATTTGACTCGAAAGTTTCACAATTTGATGTGGTAGATGCCAGTCCATTCAAAGCAGATATCGTTAAAGAGCTATATGATGCGGTACGTGCAGAAGGGTTAGAGTTTGGCGTTTATTATTCTCATGGTAATGACTGGGCTGATGGAACCGATGGTAATTATGCCAACGTTAAAAAACAAAATGATGAGTTAGGCATTTACACTCACCCACAAGGAAAAAACCTTTGGGATCCAAGTAACAATACTCATAGTGAATATTTACAAAGTAAGGCTTACCCACAAGTGGCTGAGCTAATTAAATTGTTACCTGAACTTCGCCTGTTCTGGTTTGATGGTGATGGTTTAATTACAGAACAACAAGCCTTTTATTTTTACAGGTTGGTTTTTGACATGAACCCGAATATTTTAGTTAACCGGCGCGTGGGTTATGACTTTGGTGACTATTTAGACTCAGGCGATAATGTTATTCCTTCATCAAACGATAAACTTGATAAACACTGGGAAACTTGTGGTACCACGAATAATTCTTGGGGGTATAACGACCACGACCATAACTGGAAAAGCACCAAAGAGCTGCTTTATTACTTTATTGATATAACCTCGAAAGGTGGAAACTACCTGTTAAATATTGGCCCTGACGGGAATGGAAAGGTACCTGAAGCCAGTGCACTTCGATTAAGAGAAATGGGGCAATGGATCCACACCAATAGTGATGCTATTTTTGGTACCACCCCTTGGAAAGTGCAAAGTGAAGGGCAAGCGGAAGCATTATTAAAAGGTACAGGGCACCGTGCTGAAAAAGGCTTTACTCGCACCTTTAGCCAACAAGACTTTTGGTTTACTGCTCGCAGTGAGCAAGGAGCCAATAAAGTGTATGCTATGTCTTTAGTACAACCTCAAGGTAAAGTCAGCATCAAATCTTTGAATAGTAGCGCCGGTGAGATCGCCGCCGTTAAACTACTGGGTAGCAATAAACCATTAGCGTGGCAACAAAGTTCATCGGCACTCGAAGTTGATTTTACGGATGTTAAGTTAAGTGAAATTGATGAAAACGGTTATGCCATTGAAGTGTTATTAAAGTAATTAACTGAAGTGGTCAAGTAAAATTAGCTAAGTCCATTAAACCGGCCTCTAAAAAAAAGGCCTCAAAAACTTTGAGACCTTTTTATTCGCAATTTGTTAGCCGGTACTATGGGTTATCACTAGTACCGGCTATAGATTTATCGTTGAACGAGGCAACGCTATTTTTTCACTTTAAAACTCTCGCTTTTGATCATGAAGTTATTCTTATCAATCAAGACAAAAAGATATTCCACAACATCCTTTGGCAGCTTTGCCGTTACTGCTGTTTTCATACCTGCGTTAGTAACGATACTCGCATTTGTTCTGGTATATCTTTTGTCTTTTTTACCTTTAAATAACACATAGGCATAATCTAACGGAGTTTTGTTATCAGCAAGCTCAATAGTTGCCGTATGTTGTTTAGCATTGTATGCCTGATTTTCGATTACTGGTAAAGCTTTTTTATCTGCTTCGCTAAGACCTTTATACTCTGGGTTTTTACTTGGAAACTCTGCATTGTGATCAGCTAATAGACGTTCAAGCTTAGCTGCAAGCGATTTAACAATATTGGCATACTGGTTATCACCAGCTAGATCACTTTGTTCACCAATATCATGAATTTTTCCTGCTTTATATAAGCGGAATAAAGAATAGCTGTTATCTTTATAGTTTTTGTAAAGTTTAAAATCACCTTCACGTATTGCTGATTGCATTTGAGAGTCTGAGTTGTGCGGGAAGTGCCACCACAAAAATTCTCGCTCGATACCGTCTGAATCTTTAACAGTATCACTTTTGCCATTCAGCACTGACGAAATATCAAGGCCACTTAGTTTGGCTTGCTGTTTAGCTGTAAGTGAAGTACCGGTTAGCTTCATAATGGTTGGAAAATAATCTAATTGATTAACCATATTATCAAACTGAGTTCCTGCTTTAATGCTTGGTCCGCTAATGATCATAGGCACACGAACGCCGCCTTCTTGTGCATATTTTTTGCCTTTATCGAGCGGGGCATTATCGGTAATAATTTCACGACGACGATCTTCAGCGCCGCCATTATCCGAGCTCATAAAGATGTAAGTGGTTTCAATAAGCTTTTTACCCGGGTTACGTGGATCATCGGTAGATTTAAGTAAATCAACCACACGGCCTAAGCTCCAATCTACGGTGGTTACCATAGCGCCATAATATGGGTTAGTTTGCCCAGGCGTCGTAATGTCTGACTTATCCTTAGGGAAATCAATACCTAACTTATCAGTATAATATTCTAACAAGTTACGGTTACGAGTGATGATAGGGTAATGTACCATCCAATGTGCTAAATAAAGGAAAAATGGTTTTTCGTCATTGGTGCTATCACGAACAAACTTAAGTGCTTCTTCGGTTACTGGTTGGTAAGGGTAAGGGATACCGTTAGGATGCTTTTCACTTGTTGGGAAATATAGTTCTTTACCTAATGGAAATTTTTCTTTTTTGCCATAACCCGAAAAATCTTTAGAGCGATCTTTTAAGTCGCTGTGCGCGCCACGTTTGGTATAAGCAACATCAAAGCCTTTTTTAGCGCCGTGAATGTGCCATTTACCAACTTGTGCTGTACGGTAGCCATTTTTTTGTAGTGCTTCACTAAGGATTATTTCACCATCTTCATCGGGTAAGGTATTGATGAAAAAAGGTGCAATCATTTTTTGACTGTTAGCAGAGTTAGGAAGTCGATTGCCATTGACATGGGTAAAATAAGTTTTGGCAGGGTGCTGACCTGTTAATAAACCTGCACGTGATGGACCACAGGTTGGGGCAGGAGAATAGCCTTGAGTAAACAGCATACCTTCAGCTGCTAAAGCCTCCATGTTAGGCGTTTCCCATGGGCTGGGCTCACCGACATTATAAATATTGGTATCCTGCCAACCTAAGTCATCAACGTAGAATATTATAATATTGGGTTTAAATTCAGCATAAACCATGCTGCTGCACAATAAACTAAGAAGTACGCATAATACTCTCATCGATATAACCTTTCTCTTGTGTGTAAATAATGTGACGAGCGTTTGTTTAACTTGTTGTCATCGTATTTGCCCATCCTGTTGTTGGCAAGCTTACCTATTATTTTAAAAGAAGCCAAAAACTTTACGTAATTTTACGTTTATTATATATAATTTTACTTTATGGTTTGTGGTTTTTTAGTGGGAACGTTAATATTATCTCAATTTAATGTCTATTTTACTAAATGTATAGTTATATTTTATATGTAATAAGCTTTTGTTTGGTGGGATGCGCAGCTATAAATATTTATGATTTTTCATCGCCCTCGATATATTCCACATAACAATTTCGACCTTGATCTTTCGCTTGATATAACGCGTGATCCGCGTGTTTAAATAGCGTTGTTTTATCGGTGTCTTTTGTAACTTGTGCTAAATAAAAACCAATAGAGCAGCTAATGTAAGGGCCTGCTTTACCCTTACCGTGTTTTATTTTGGCCACAGCCCATTGCTCAATCATGCTATTAGCAAATTCAAGACACTTTTCATGGGTTACTTGCGAGGTAATAACAACAAACTCTTCCCCGCCATAACGGGCAACAATATCGGCTTCTCTTCTAAATAATTGTTTTAAATGGTCTGCTTGCTGCTTAATTACTTCGTCCCCTTGGACATGGCCATAACCATCGTTATAGTCTTTAAAATAATCTAAGTCGATAATAAATACACACGTAGAATTGCCGGTACGTTTGTTTAAGCATAATTGTTCGGTAAACCTAGTTTCAAAAGTTCGTCTATTAAAAATACCGGTTAAATGATCTGTTTTACTTAATATTTCAAGGGTAATGTTAGCTTTAGATAATTTTTTTAGTGCGTTTTCAATTTGGTAAACGCCAAGAACACCAACCAGCGAGCCGCAAAATACAAAACCTAAATAGACACTACTTTGTCCGCCATAAATAGGATAAAGAAAAACAATGCATGCGAAACCAACTACTGTTATGACGGAAAAAACTAACGCATATTTAAATGATAACCGAAAAACAAAGAGGGTGAATAAGCTATACATTACCGTTCCTTCATACGGAAAAGCGAACTGCGCTAACTGCCAACACTGAATAATTAACCAATAATTAATATAGAGAATACTAAGCATGGTAACGAGGAGTATTTTTTGATATTGCTTTAAAAATGAAGGATGGAAACTAGATAATAAAAACAAACCACACAGCGGAAACTGCATTTCTAGTCTTGATTGTAGGTAGACGCTTTTTAAATTTTCAGGAAGCAAGGTAAAGTCAGCAATCATAAAGCTGGCTAATAAGCCAGTGCCAATAATGATAAGTAATCTGATTTGTTTTAATGACAAAGCACTTTGTTCAATAATTTGTTTGTAAGGGCTTTTCATCATTTTATTTCATATATAGATTTAATTAATTTGATTACCTTAATTAAAGGTTAATATTTTTAGAACATCAAATTATAATTTGATTGTTGGTAAGTTAACTTGTTAAAAAAACAGCTAAAGGTAATTTATTGATTTTTAATGTATCTTTTGCAGTATTACCGAAATAATATTATTTTAAACGTTGAAAGGTAGCGCCGAGGGGAACAATGGATGTTAGAAGAAATAACTTTGTCTTTCTATATCATTTTTTTATATCTGCTTTGCTATATTCTAACGTTTAAAGCGGCTATAAAATAAGGGGCTGTAGATAATTAATCGACAGCCCCTAAACAACTAAATTTTTAATATAGCTTAGTGATTATTTGGCTTAGTGCGTAAACCTACTTTTGATATATCAAAAGGTTTAATGCCCATTTTTAAAGCGGGCGAACCGGGTTTGAAGCTAAAGTCACCATTTTCCGGATCAACAAACATTGGGTCGACGTTTTGGCTATTAGCATCAGTGCCGGCACTTTGTAGTTTTTTTAGCACCTTGTCGCTAAGGCTTAGATCTTGTTTACAGAAGAAAATATTGTTATCAGAATCTACATCTTGCATGCGAGCAGTCACGCGTCCTCGGCTATCTTCACCAAACTTTTTATCTTTGCCGCCACCTGGTTGTGAAATAAAAGCACAATCTGGCATCGAAGAATAATAAATATTACCTTTGTTAGTAGCGCCATTCATAGGTCCTTCAACAATTTTCAGGTACGTGCCTCGCGGCGCAATCACATCAGCGATAATGTTGTTTTCAAAACGATTGTTTAACTTTAAGGTCATGCCTTGTGATTTGGCTTTGTAAATTAAGTTTTCGCTGATCAGAGTATCCATTTGTCCACCATCAGTTCGAATTGCCCCTTGTGCGTTAATCTCAGTCACCAAATGGTGAATATAGTTCCGGCGGATAATATTACCTGGGCCTGCTCCGCGAATATAAATGCCATTACCGTCGCCTAAAATTTGCATCGCATGATGAATCTCATTGAGTTCTATGAGGTTATTTCGGGTATGCAAATAGGGAAGAACATCATCTAAGGATGGATTCGTTTTAGGCTTCTCTGCTATTTCATGCCAACGAATGGTTCTTGATGATTCGCGCTTGTTTTGTTTAACAAAAAAGCGGGTGACAAAACCGGAAACATTAAGCGCGGTATAATTAGTATGATGGATCAAGTTATTTGCCACGCGGTTGTCACCGCTTTGATTGACATAAATTCCCGGCGAATGCCAATAGATCAGTCCAACATGGTGAATATCATTGTTATAAACGAGGTTATGCTTGTTTACGTCTTTTGTACCAGGACCATATCCGCTGAGCAATATGCCGCCGCCACCTAAATATTCAATATGATTATTAGATATTTTGTTATTAATACCATGTAAATCAACTCTAATTGCACTGCTGCCACTATGAAGAAAATGGCTGTTTTCGATAACACAATTTTCTGCGCCACGAAAACGAACAAGGGCATTGGCTTTATCGAGAAAATCCCAGTCGTGTTGTAAGCCTTTGTCATCTTTGCTGAGGGTAAAGCGTTCACCATGTTTAAAGGTTAAGCCACGAAAGTGTATGTTTTTTACTGGAATATCCCTTGGTCCTTGTTCGTCTATCTTACCTTCAACGCGAATAAACTCAATGAGTTGTGGTGCAATTACAGCTGATTTGTTTCTTGGCCATAAGTACACTTTACCGGTTTGAGTATTAAGTGCCCATTCACCTGGTTGGTCTAATTCTTCTATAACGTTTTCAAGCCAAAAGCCTTTTTTGTTCATGCCATAGGTCGCAGGAACCGACGTGTAAGCAGCACCTTTTTTTTCATCAACTGATGCTAATGGGAGCACGTTCATCACCCAAGCACGGGTAGGGCGAACTGAGATCTCTACGTCTGCCACATTTGACCAGTTTTTTAAGCGGCCTTTTGGAAACATCAACTTGGTACTTGTGCTTCCAGGTAAAGGCGTAATTTTCTCAGATTGGGCTCGAGGTAACATGCCCTTTGCATCATAAAGTGTTAAGAATTTACTTGAGGTGTTGGCTTCCCAAACGTTGCCTTGTGCGACCTTAGGTAAATTAGCCAGTTTGCCTGATACTTTTTTCCAGCCTGTTATTTCATGGCCGGAGCTGAATATTGGTGTTTCTTCAGGGTAAGCGGCGTAGGTAATGGTTGTGTTGTCAAGCCCTGAGTCTTCCAAACCAAAAACAACGGTTTTGTTTAATGTGTATGTGCCTTCACGGATCAACACCAAGATATCTGTCGATTTTTTATTTTTCAAATCTCGAACGGCGTCGCGTGCGCGTTCTAATGTCGCAAAAGGGCCATCGGTGCCTTGTTGGTTTGGCGTTGCAAGTGTGCCAGACCATGCATCTGAGCCTTGCGCCGATAAGTAAAAATCGGCTTGCGGTGACGCTAGGCAAGATAGGCTTACTACCATTAACAGCCAACTATAAATGAGCCAGTTTTTAATCATCTTTTTTCCTTTGAGTTGTGTGCATTTTTTAGTCTCATTTTTCATCGTGATTTTTATAAAATAAAAAAAAACAGATAAAAAAATCATGAATAGTTTAATTTTTATGTGTGACCAATTGTATGTAAAAGGATTTTTAGTGTCGATAATAATTTATGATTTGTTTTTTGTTTATAAATACCTTCAATATAAGTGCTTGTTTATTATGTGGGTTTAGGTTTGTTGTCGTTTGTTCTTATGTTGTTAATTTATAAAACCACACGCAATATGTGATTATTATAATTAATAATACCGTTCGGGGCGTTGTAATATCTAGATGGAGTTGTTATGTTGGTGCTATCTCCAAGTGGTTTTTTTTCATACAGCTAAGGAGTTGTTGGGTGTATGGATAGTTGATTAAATAATCGATCAAAAGCTTTGAGATGTTTGTATTCATAAGGGGTAAGAGATTCTATCTATGATGAATTCATATTAATTAGAACAACAATATAAAGGAAATATATGATGTTTAAACAAAGTAAACGGTGTCTATTTTTAGTTCTAGCAGTATTACTTAGTGGCTCACTTCAAGTACAAGCACAGGTGCTTTTTGATGGGAACTCTATTTCTAGTATCAAGTTTATTCAATGAAAATAATTAATAAGGTATAGCCAATAAACTTTAGGATGCTGACAACAGCAGCCGTTGATTGGTTTTATATCTACTTACATCCATAAAAAAACAAACAAACAATAAAAAAATAAAAAATATTACAATAAAAACTCAAGGGAAAATTATGAGCATCAATAAAAAACCTGCACGTAAACAGTTTATAAAAAACAAACTTACACTGGCGGTGGCAACGGCGCTAATACCCGTTGCACTAGCGACTAGTCAATTAGCCAACGCAGCTGAAGAAACTACAACTTCAGCTGAAGCAGCAGCAATAGCCAAAGTAAAAGCAGCAGCAAAAGCAAAAGCAGAAGCGGCAGTAGAAGTTAAAAAACCCGATGAAACTGACGTAATGGAAGTGATTGAAGTCGAAGGTTTTAGAAGTAGTGCCACCAGACAACTTAATAATAAACGTTTTGCAGATGGCATTAGTGATTCTATCTTTGCGGAAGATATGGGTAAGATGCCAGATGCCAATATTGCTGAAGCTATGTCGCGTATTACCGGTATTGGTATCGACCGTGTTGACGGTGAAGGCACCGAAATCACCGTTCGAGGTGTTGAAGGTAGTTATAATAACGTGACCATGAATGGCGTTACTATGACCAACAGTGGTGACGACAACAGTGTTGATTTTTCTAGTATGTCAGCTGATATGCTACGTTCAATTGAAGTTATCAAAAGCCCAAGTGCGAAGGACGATGAAGGTAGCTTAGGCGCAACAATTAGGTTAAATACTTGGAAACCACTGGATCTTAAAAAACCAAGAACGACTATTAATATTAAGGGCGTTTATAATGACTTATCGGAAGATTTTAGTCCATCTATAGGTTTGGCGTTTGGCCGAAACTTTACTGATTCCTTCGGAATGACAGCTTCGGTTAATTACTCAAAAACTAAGACTCGCTCAGACAGAACAACAAATAGCAAATGGCAATTTCGTCAGTCAGTACTTGCAGTTGACACAGACGGTAACCCGTTAGGGGCTAATTACTGGATAAAAGATATGCCGGAAGACTTTGATGGAAATGGCATACCTGACCAACCTTATGTTCCAGGCGAAGGGAGAACAATAACATTCGACCCATACGCTTATGAAAGAAACCTTAGCTTTAATGAAACAGAAAACCTTAGTTTGTCGTCATCACTGCAATATATTATAAATGACAATTCAAGTATTATATTAAATCTGACCCACTCAGACAAAGATAAGTTTACCACACAGTATAACCTTAATATGCAGCAAGTTTTTACAGCTGAAGGTCCGGAAGCTGCTAGAACTTATCCTACTGGTGTTCTTGGTGAAGATGGTTCTTTATTACAACTGTGGGGGCCCCTGCCTAATGCGCGCCAAGTGGTATGGGAAAAGCCAATTGTCACGGCAAGTGATAATATTGGTTTAGACTATCAACAGCTTCTATTTGATGGTACGTGGACATTAGATGCAAAAATAGGTTATAGCCACTCAACCCAATCGTGGCCTATTGAAAGGTCTCGTAAAGTCATATTCAACTCTAACTTTGGTACTTCGCCTGCTCAACCAGCAACTGCCGATTGGCGTGATGGTAATGGTGGCTTGTTAATTTCTCCTCAATTTGGAACTGCTAGCGGCGAATATTATCCTAGTGAATACATGCCGGTGCAGAATGCTCAATTTATTGTAAAAGAGAGAGACGATGTCAGCATAACCTACTCACTTGATTTAGAAGGTGATATTGATTTTGGCCCTATTGTCGGCATGTCAATTGGTGCGAAGGTTATTTCTCGCGAGGCAAAAGGTGAAGCCTTAACCTTTAACTTAGATAGAGGCTCTGAACTCTACCCCGATTCTACCCGAAATGAAGCGGGACAACTGCTATCTGACATTTCTGTGGCTGATTACTCGAAAGAGTTTACAGCAAACAACTATTTAACAGACATTATTGGCGGTACTGCTAACGGTTGGGATTTGCCAGATATTGATGCTATTTATAATGACTATTTCCCAGATCCTCTTGTAGCAACATCATCAAGTAATCCTCTGTTAACTTTTGCCGAGGCTTATGATGCTGATGAGCCAACTAATACACAATTTGCCTCTCAGGCATTTTACCTGATGTTCAACTATGAATTTTTGGATGGCGATTTAAGGGGTAATTTTGGTTATCGATATAGTGAGACTCAATCTGAGGCAAGGAGCCGTTCAGGATTTCGTTTCAGAGGATACAACCCTGAAGGCAGAGAAATAGTTGATGAATTTGGCTATGGTACTGGAGAGTACGAGGGTGCTTTTAACGGATCTAACTTCGATATTACTACCGTGGTTACTGGTGAAGTTGATTATGGCATCGGTTTGCCCAGCTTTAATGCTCGATACAGTATTTCGCCAGACATGTTGTTACGCTTTAGTTTTGGCAAAAGTATGTCCAGACCTAGACCGTCTCGATTAATTCCAGCTTACCTCATTACTGCGAGAGCGGAAGGAAATACACCAACTGCTAACGGCGGAAATCCAGATTTAGGCGCGACAGAAGTTAATTCATATGACTTATCATGGGAATGGTATTTCAAAAAGACTGCGATGGTCTCTATTGCACCTTACTTTAAAGATTTTGTCTCAATGACATATACGAGAACAGATGACCGTGGGTTTCCTTTGAGCGAATGTGCTTTAGCAGAAGAGTTTCCTACTAATATAAGAACGGAAGAAGAGATTGCAGCAGCACTGGAATCCGGAGTTATACTGTTGGATGGTATTAATCAACAACCATACCGTGACTTACATTGTGGACGAATTACAGAAGGAGTGGAAACTAGAACATTTTTTAATGGTGATGGCGGTAAAATCTTTGGTATTGAAACAGCATATCAACAAGATTTAGACTTTTTACCAGGATTCCTACAACACACCGGTATTATTCTTAACTACACCTATACAGATAGTGCAGCGACCTATGTTGACAAAAATGGTACTCAACAAGAGCAAGATGAGGCAAAACTGTTAGATGGATTTCCTATGCGAAATACCTCTAAAGATACCGTCAATGCTACCGTGTATTGGGAAAATGAAGGGTTCTCCGCTCGATTTGCCTATAATTATCGTTCTAAGCGACTTAAAAATGCGAGTAACTGGGATGGTGCATTATGGGAGGATGACCGTGAAACGGTTGATTTCTCGTCTAGGTATAAAATGGACAAAAATTTGTCGTTTACTTTAGCCGTAACTAACCTGACTAAATCGTATAATCGTACATTTATTACTCGTTTAAAAGAAAGGCCCGGTCTCCCAAGTGAAGGTAGCGCTTTAGATGGCGCACCTGATTGGAGAACATACACCGCTGATTACAACGGACGTAACGTTAGAATGGGTATGACATACAGATTCTAAATTTTATTAAAATTTAAGCAGTGCGATTAGCGTTCAGACTTTGTGTTAATTATTTACATGTCTCAATTTAATAACGCTATATATCAATGCTCTCTATGGGTTGTTAATACCTTGCTTCTTACAGGCGAAGTTAATTAACAACCTGCATGGGACTATATAAATAATAAATAATAAATTATAAATAAAGGATACTTTATGAAAATCATGCTTTTTTCGGCTTTTAAACTTAAGAATATAGCAAAAGCTGTTTGTTTTACACTGGGTGTAAGTGCTTTGGCTGGTTGTGATGTTCAAAGCGATGCAGTGGATGATCCAAATGCTCCAAGTGGCGATTTGACCCCACCAATTCTAACCTTAACGGGTCCAGCAGAGGTTACTATAGAATCTTTCGAGTCTGGTATTCCTTACGTGGAAATGGGCGCAACGGGATTAGACTATGTTGACGGCCCTGTGAGTATTTCACCAACGGGTATTGAAGATGTAGACACAACAAAACTTGGAATGTATCTAATTACTTTTGACGCCGTTGATCATGATGGTAATGCTGCAGAAACTATAAGTCGCACAGTTACCGTTGTACAAGCGGTTGATAGAACTGCACCGGTTATTACTTTGAATGGTGAAGCTGATATTTCTTTTACCAGATATGAGGATACCTACATTGAAGAAGAAGACGGCGGCGCAACGGCTTTAGATGCATTTCAGAATTTTATCGGTACAGGTGTAGTTGACGTTACAACATCAGGAGATGTAGTAAACAATGATAAACCTGGTGTTTATACCATTACTTATACAGCCACTGATATTGCAGGCAATACAAGAACTGTAGATCGTACAGTGACTGTTGTGGGGGATCCAGAAGAACCAGTGCTTACTTTAGAGGGTGAAAGCACAATGACTCTACTTGTTAATCGCCCTTACCGTGAATTTGGTGCAAATGCATTTGATCCAGGTGAGAATGGTGATGGAGTTATGACCGTTCCTGCACCTACAGGAGACACAGTTGATGTAACTACCCCAGGTACCTATACATTAACTTATAGTGTTACCGATACTCAAAACAAAACTGTAAGTGAAGTTAGAACAGTTGAAGTAGTGACTTTAGAAAATTCACGTCCGTTTGTATTTGAATTAACAACTTTTGCTCTGGATGAAACATTTAGCTTGAAAACGGCACCGACTGATGACTTTTACATAAATTGGGGCGAGGGAGATGCGGAAGTAAATATAGTCGGTGCTGAGGGAGTTACTAACACTTTCGAAACACCGGGTAAACATACAGTTACTATTCGTACTAATTATGTCGGAGGTTCTTACGATAAATTTCAAACTGAAATAGCAGAAGATATCTCAAAACTTACATCAATTATGCAATGGGGTGATATTAGATGGTATAACTTTCAAAATTCTTTTCAAAATAGTGGTACTTTTACCGTGTGGCCTACGGATGTTCCTGACATAGAAAGAACTAAACATCCTGATACACTTGCAACTGGCATATATCGTAATACATTTAATGGCAGTCAATTTAATCAACCACTTAACCTTTGGGATATGGAAGGCCAAACTAACGTGCTTAATATGATGCTAAATGCCGTTAACTTTAATCAACCGCTTGATAAGTGGGATATGAGTGCTATTACAGCTGCGAAAAATTCGTTTAATGGCATGGTAAGTTTTGACCAAAATTTAGGTAGCTGGAACTTATCTGCACTTACAAATGGGAAAAATGCGAATGGCACTTTTAGCGGAACAATTGGATGGAGCGTTGCCAACTGGGATGCTACTTTGGTTGGTTGGGCGGCACAAGGTCTTACAGGTGTCTCTAAAATTGTTGCAGGATCTAATTATCACAGTAGCGCCGTAGGAACACCTGCAGTTGAGACGTTGATTGGTTTAGGTTGGAGTATTAATGATGCAGGCGAAGAAATCGTCGCACCATAATTAAATGAGTTTAACTCTGAAAGTGTTGGTTCCTTTTTATAAATTAACACTGAAGATGCGGCCAAGAACCTAACACGATATTGGCTGAAAAATAAAAACCCGATGAAGCGTATTCATCGGTTTTTTTGTGCTTTTTAACGCCTAATAAAATATCAATAACTGTCATTTTTTAATTGTGTCGTAACTAAATGGAGCCCTAACTAACTTAACTAAAGCCTATAGTCGAACATCTTTCATACGTTTAAAGGAAAGTAACCTTCTATTAATGGAATGGGTATTACAAATTTATATTACCTTTCATCTAATCGTACTTTCCTAATGGATCTTGTGTTATGTGCCCTGCTATTAGTCCCATTTTAATATGGCTTTTATAAAATCATTAACTCTAGATGAAATGATTTAACTAGCGTTTCCTTGATGTTTTTTAGGTTGTTATATATAAAAGTATATTTATAGGTAGTGATAAGTAGTACTCTTTATTGATTGGTTATAAAATAAAAAATAACTACTGATCTGTTTTTGTTGATTATTATTTGATGGCTCTGCTTGTGGCTTTTGATTTTAGTGATTAAGTGTGGTAGATCAAAGGTGTGATTATTGTATTTAAAATGTCTTTTGGTGTTTGTATATTTTTACGCTGTAATTCTATTTTATATGCATGGTGGCGCCATAGGTTGTAGAGGTTATTACCGTTAAAGTTAGTGGTTTGAGAATACTTGAATGAAAAACGGTTATCGATTATTTCTCAGATTGAATCGCATTAATTACAAAAAACTAAAAACTAAAAAATAAAAATAGGGGGAGGGAAATATGATTTGTAAAAAAAATAAACAGTGTCTTGCATTTATAATAGGAGCATTACTAAGTGGTTCACTCCATGCAGAAGAACAGGTGTTTTTCGATAAAAATTCTTCAGCAATTTTAACGTCAATTGAGGGAGGAGCAAATTGGTCTGAAGATTCGATAGCTGGCGCTTTTAACTATAACAATAATGGTGAATTAGCATCGCATAGGGCAATGATTTATTCTACTGAGAGTTATCAATCGAACGATGGTTTTCGCTTAACCATAGAGTATAAAGCGGGTTCACTTAGCAACTTAAACTCTCATAACTTTTCATTTGGCTTGATAAGTGACGATACTGATTTATCTAGTTATCATGGTAGTAACCCATTTGCGGCAACACAATCTGTTTACAGTATTGGCGCAAACTTAACCTCTGATAATGGCACTTCTGCACGAGGTTTAAATTTTACTGATGGAAGCAAGCGGGTGACTTTAGATGAGTCTGGTACTCGCGTGCAATTTGCTATCGGTCAAACGACTAAAGTGACAATTGAAGTAGGCATCGGTGGTTATTGGTCTTATCGAATAAATGATGAATTTGAAGCTGACGGTGTGTTAGCTGAGGGTTTTGACTTGAGTAAAAGTTATCGTGTAGCCGTTTATGGACAAGATGACCAAGGTGGAGAAAAATCCATCCAATCTATTACCCTTAAAAAGGCCTATGCTGCTGGCGAGCGCGCGGCAAGTATTCGGGGTGAATGGTTCGGTGGAGAGGGAGATGTTGAGTCGGTTAAGCATTTTAAAACCCTTGATACGATGAAAGCGAGTTTTACTAATGGTGCAAGTTTGTCAGCAGTACATTCTGCACCTCAAAAACTCTTAGAGAGAATTGCGCTTTATGGTGCTGATGGTAACGGTCCTGCAATTGATTTGATCGCGCCAACTTGGGGAGATCTCAGCCTAGACGAACCTGAAAGTGATCCTTTTCTTGAACAGGTTTTAGCCATTAAAGCCGCAGGCTTTAAAGTAAAAGCTTACACCAATAGTGAGAATTTTGTTGGTAGTAACGGAGCAGAACTACAAGAGTTTGTTGACCGCTGGAAAGCGTATTGTGATACCGACCCTGAAATACAAGCCTTTATTAATAGCCAACCTTTTCATACGGGGATTTGGGATCGTGATTTACAAACTTACGTAGATGCTTCTGATACTTATCCAAACCGAAAATATATGTTCGTCTATGCAGAATATATATTAAAAGATCAAGCACTACGTTATGGCAAACATTTTGGCTCTTGGATTTTTGACGATGGCGACACCATGGCTCAAAACGGAGATAAGGCAACCAGTGGTATTATAGAAGAACAACGTATCTATCAGGCGTACGCTAATGCAGTTCATGCTGGTAACCCTGAAACGCCTATCGCATTTAATAATGGTCGTAGCACGGTTAACTATGATTCTTTTCCTTTTGCTCACGCAGTAAGATTTGAAGATTTCACTTTTGGTCATGCTTTCGGTGGTAATAACGATCATGCAAGTAAAACGGGATCTCAGTTCAACAATAACTACAAGCACGTAACGCGGATGACTGAAACCGATGGTTATGTTCATGCGGGTGGAGCTTGGGAGTGGGATGATAAAATTGTTGGCAACATGCACTCTAAGCTAAGTACCAGTGCTTGGAAATATGGGCCTACTCAGGCGTGGGAAGAAGCCGATTTTTATCAATGGAATTTAGAAGCATTGCAAGCCGGCGGTCATATGACATGGGGTGGTTCTACACCAAGAACCTCTGAAACGCTTTATGGTTGGGCATACACTTTATTAAAAGGTCTTGATGATCATTTAGCTAAGTACCAAAACCCCGGCTCACCTGATTGGGCTCGATATGCCACAATTTTGCCAGATGCTCACATAGGACAACCTTATACGCATACCTTGCAAAATAACATTGATTTTTGGGATCCAGAAGGGGATGGCGTGACACTTGAGTTACTTGATGCTGAAGATGATGCACCGTCATGGTTGACGCTTACCGAAGATCAAGATAACCCAGGTGCTTGGATTTTAAGTGGTATTCCATCAGAAACGGTTGAAACAGTGTTTACCTTTAAACTTCGTGTAGCTGCTTACGATGGTGAGAAAGAACGTACGGTAACATTAAACTTAACGGAAGGAACGAGTCCGTATCCATTTAGCGGTAATACAGCAATATTCGCCTTACCAAATACTGATTATGGTGTTGATAATGTTGTTACCATGGAATCATCTGTGCTCACCGCACCGGATGGACTTGCGACTTTTCAGATTGCGATTGACCTAACTCCTGCTGCCGGTAGTAATATTAACAGTAGTGAAACTAGCTGGGGGATAGGCGAAAATAGTCAATTCGCAGGTTTTGAGGGAAGTACTGTAGATTCTATTGATAACCTTCGACTTATTAACTTTAATGCTAAAGGTGGCAAATTACATGAAGATAATTTTGTTCACTTATCATTTGAAAATCTAGATATTGTTAACGCCAGTAATAGATGGGATCGAGTTAGGGTAACAACCAATGGGATACAAAACTCCTCTAATGGTAGTAAAGGATCTGGCCTATTAGATTTACGTTATGCTGGTGAAGAAGACCTAACTCATCTGATACTGGATACCGGTACAAACGGAGCCGGTTCTAATGTTTGGCAAGTCAATAGTATTGGTGTTTCATATATTGTTGAGCAAAACGATACTGTTGATGGCGATTTAGATGGCGATGGCGCTTTAACAAGAGATGACATGTTAATGTTTAGAAGTGCTTTAGGTAGCAGTGTTGGTGACGGTGCTTATAACGACGCCGCAGATCTAGATAATGACGGTGCTATAACCCGTTCTGATTATAGTATTTGGCTTGGTTTATATCGAAATCAATAAACTATATTCGTAAGCTTTAGCTTATCATCTACAAGCGTTTGTTGTTTAAATGATTGGAAAGCAAATTTAATTAGCATTTAATCAGCATTTAAGCTACTAAATAGCAAACTAGTTAGAGGATTAAAGAGTTAATACTGTGCCGTTAAGGCAAAGTATTAGCTCTTTTTTATGTGTTTAACTTTATTTAATACAACCTAACACGAGATAACAATAATCACTTCTTCTGACCGAAATATTGTAATAACATCTTTATCTTAACCATAAGCAACAGGTTAGAGCCAGCATGCCGCACATTCAAGTTTTGGGAACTGAAGAAACCCGTAACTTAACGGTGTTAGATAAGCAATTCAAATATATTCATTGGTATTACCAAGATGAACAACAAAATTTAGTTCCCACTGAAGAACTTTATGATTTAGTAAATGCCCCTACGAAATGACTAATATTGCGGGTAATATTCGTTTTGCTGAGACGTTAGAAAAAATGCGGAATTTATATGACCAGCAAGTAGAACACTGGATACAGAAAAGTGTTAAATACAATGGATATGCTGAATATGGGCAACTATTTGATCGCCATTTGAATTGGGCAAGTAAGCAACAAATTCTGCTCAAAAAGAATAATAAGAACAAAAAATCAATTAACGTCAGTAAAGGTTAACTTATCGGTTGATTCATTAGTTTTAGTAACCGCTTTATTCGTGAAGCGGTTTTATGGACCTTAAGCTCTGTTTGCAAAATATCGCTATTATCAATACTGGCTGAAGCATTTTTATTTCAACGTTTATGAAACAGTCTCACGACTGATGACAATTAGAAGTGTTAACTAATCCAAGTCTAATAAATCAGTCGCCACTCAGTGTGTACACAAATGGTTTGAAAACAACTGGAATATTTTTGTATATAGTTATACTGTGTAGAGGTGTTCTGTTTGGTAATCACATCGTTTGAAAGCTCAACAAAGTCGAGTTTTAATTTCGTACAGCCTGTGTTAGTGATTTTTTAAGAATACCGAATGGATGTAGTTATTAGAGATGGTAGGAACATATTTCCTGCATAACAATTCTCTTCAATCAATACCTACCTTTAAACATTTTATCACTCGCTGAGTGGGAATAAATTTATTGGAATGGTTATATTATTTAAAATAGGTTTTATGATGAAAAAATATACACCTAGAGTTATGTGTCTGTTATTTGGGACACTAATCTCTTCTGCTCACGCCTTAGATGTATACGTGAGTCCTAATGGTTTAGATTCAAATAGCGGCGCTGCAAGCGCCCCGTTAGCGTCACTGGCCGCTGCCCAACAAAAAGCACGCACGGTTGCGGGGAAAGAAGCGGTGACTGTGCATGTTGCCGATGGTATCTACTATCTCCCTGATACCCTAGTATTTACCCCAAAAGATTCCGGTTCAAAAACGCACCCCGTACTTTACAAAGCACAAAATGAAGGCGGTGCGGTACTTAGTGGTGGTTCAGAATTATCTCTAAAGTGGCAACCGTATGAAAACGGTGTATTTAAAGCGAAAACGCCAGAAGGGTTGGTGATTGATCAGTTATTTATTGATGGCGAAAATCAACGAATGGCGCGTTATCCAAACTACGATGCTGAGAAAAAAGCAGAGCCTTATCAAGGCTATGCCTCAGATGCTTTTTCTAAGGATCGTGCTGCAAGGTGGGCAAACCCTACAGGTGGCTACATTCATGCCATGCACAGAGCTCAGTGGGGTGGTTACCATTACCTCATCACAGGCAAAGACAGTAATGGCGAAGTAACTTATAAAGGTGGCTGGCAAAATAACCGTATAAGTGAAATGCATTGGGGCTACCGCATGGTAGAAAATATCTTTGAAGAATTAGATGCGGAAGGTGAGTGGTACCATAATACCAAGCATGACTCTGCCAGCGCACCGCAAGAAAACACTCTTTATTACAAGCCTAGTAAAGGTGTTGATTTGAATGCGGCTAAAGTTGAAGTTGTACGCTTACGTCACCTTGTTGATTTTCAAGGTTCAGAAGCAAGCCCTGTGAAACACATTACGTTACAGGGTTTTGTGGTTCGTCACGCGGCACGTACATTTATGGACACCAAAGAGCCATTGTTACGCTCTGATTGGGCTATTTATCGTGGTGGTGCCTTTTTGCTGACAGGTACCGAAGATGTTCAAATACTTGATACAGAATTCGATCAAGTTGGCGGTAATGCGATTTTCGTCAATAACTACAACCGTAATACCCTTATCAAAGGTTGTCATATACACGATACCGGTGCTAGCGGCGTCGCCTTTGTCGGTGATCCAAATGCAGTACGTGATCCTTTATTCGAATATAGAGAGACCAATGACTTAACAAAAATTGATCGTACACCTGGACCTAAAACGCCTAATTATCCAAGTTTAGGCACGGTTGAAGACTGTCTTATACACGGTATTGGTACGGTAGAGCGTCAACCTGCCGGCGTACAGATTTCTATGGCGATGAGTATTACCGTACGCGATACCTCCATCTATGATACTGCTCGTGCTGGTATTAATGTTAGCGAGGGTACATGGGGCGGTCATTTGATTGAGCGTTGTGATGTTTTTGATACCGTACTTGAAACTCACGATCATGGTTCATTTAACTCCTGGGGACGTGACCGTTTCTGGCATAAAGACCGCAAGGTTTCACAAGCTGAAATCGACAAAGATCCAAAACTACCTTTCCTAGATGCGATCAAAACAACAACCATTCGTGATAGCCGCTGGCGTAGCGATCATGGTTGGGATATTGATTTAGATGACGGCTCAACTAATTACGATATTTATAATAATGTCATGTTAGCGGGTGGCTTGAAGCTCCGTGAAGGTTTCCGTCGCCATGCTTGGAATAACATTACCATTAACCGAGGTTTCCACCCTCACGTTTGGTATAAAACCAGTAAAGATCAAGTTTACTCTAATATTTTTATGGTGCCGCATAAACCTGCTGGGATGAAGGGGAGCTATACAGACGAAACACGTGTCGATAAAAATTTTTATTCTGCTGATAAATCAGCAGTCATGAAGATCTCTAAGCCATTAGGTTGGGATAAAAACTCTGTTTACGGTGAGCCGATGTTTATTGACCCTGCTAATGGCGACTTCCGAATAAAGAAAGAGTCGACAGCACTTGATACTGGTTTTAAAAACTTCCCTATGGATCAATTTGGTGTGAAAAAACCGTCGTTAAAAGCGATAGCTAGAACACCGGTTATTCCAAAAGTGGGTGATAAATCGATAGTTGGCTCTAAAAAAGGCGCCAAACAGATGAGGTGGTTCGGGGTGATTTTAAAACAATTATCAGGTTCTCAGTTTTCAGCCTATGGTGTGAGTAAAGATTCAGGTGGTGTGGTACTTTCAGATTTTAGTAAAGGAAGTAGAGCTGCTCGAGAAGGTTTTGAAGACGGCGATGTAATCCAGGCGGTCAACGGTAAAGGGCGACTAAATTTGAAAACATTCGAACGCGCTTTTGCTTCAGCTAAAGGTGTTGTTACACTGGAAGTTGTACGTAATCAGGAGGCGATAGAACTTAAGGTCAAGTTGTAAATTCAAACTTGTAGTTCAATAATTATTTATCTAGTTATTGAACTACTTAATTGTTACGGAGACGGCTATTTTCAACGATTAGAAGTGTCAATTAGAAATATCGGCATGCTGTTTGGTTAGCCATTAAACTACAGAAAATAGACTTTAAGTTTAAAACACACAACATCTCAAATTTGCTTAAACAACTTGCCAATTTTCCTACAGCACTACATTGAGCAGTTGCTGTATTTTTTCAACATTTATGAAACAGTTTTATACCTGATGACAATTAGTAGTGTTCACTAAAAATAATTATTTATTACAAAATATAAAATCTAATAAACAATAGTGATACTCATATAACATTCATTCGTTTGAATTTATGTTATTAAGTTCCGATAAAAATTGAGTTATAAAAATGACAATAAAAAGTATTCATATGATCCTGCTGGGTATTGCTTTGTGTATTAGTAATACTCAGGCAAAAAACTTATCAACCAATTCTGCTGCTAATTTAAAGAAGCCTAAACCCAATGTTGTACTGATTTTTTCAGATGACCAAATGTGGAATAGTTTAGGTTTACTTGAAAATAGCGAGGTAAAAACCCCAAATCTCGACCGATTAGCTGCCAAGGGAGCGGCATTTACTAATGCCTATAATATGGGCTCATATGCGCCCGCAGTCTGTGTTTCAAGCCGTGCAATGCTTAATACCGGTGCGTTTCTATGGCGCGCAGAAGCACTGACAAAGAGCAGACGCAATCACCAAGATCGTAATACACCTAAAAACCTTCAGACAATTAATTATAAATTGGATAAAAGCATACCAGATGCTTATTGGTCGCAGTATATGCAACAAGCAGGTTACGAAACCTACTTCGCTGGTAAATGGCATGTACAAGGCGTAGACGCGAGTCAAATATTTGATCATACACTGAATGTTAGAGGTGGCATGCCGAAAGCACATAGTACCTTTTACTCACGAAAATTTGAGCAAGGTAAACCTGACGGAGTACCTTATAACAAAGCATTAGAGGGTTTTTGGCGAGGCGGAAAACATTGGAGTGAAGTACTTGCCGATGATAGTGAAACGTTTTTTGAACAAGCTAAAGTCAGTGACAAACCTTTTTTCATGTATCTAGCGTTTAATGCGCCACATGATCCCCGCCAAGCACCGAAAAAATATATCGACATGTACGATGTTAATAACATCAAAGTACCGACAAATTTCTTAGCTGAGTATCCTTATAATGAGGAAGCTGGTGCGGGCCGATCTTTGCGCGACGAGCGAACGGCACCCTTTCCGCGCACCGAACATGCAATTAAGGTGACACGACAAGAATATTTTGCCTTAATTACTCATATGGATGAGCAGATCGGACGAGTTTTAGCTGCCTTAGAAAAGAGCGGAAAAGCGGATAATACTTATGTCTTTTTCACCTCGGATCACGGATTAGCGGTTGGCGACCACGGCTTTTTAGGTAAGCAAAATATGTATGATAGCAGTATGAAAGTCCCTTTTTTAATTACGGGTCCAGGTATACCTGCTAGTAGCACAGTAGATGCACCCATTTATTTGCAAGATGTTATGGCAACATCACTTGCTATTGCGGGTGTTGAAAAACCGGCACAAGTTGATTTTCACAATATCTTGCCGTTAGCTCAAAGGAAAACAACCCAAGGTAAATACGACAGTATTTATGGCGCATATATCACAACACAACGTATGTTCCGTCATGGTAAATATAAACTCATTATGTACCCAAGAGCGAATGTGATCCGTTTATATGACATGGAAAATGATCCGCTAGAGACTATCGATCTTGCTGAAGGTGAAAAACGTCCGGTGGCATTAATTAAAAAATTGTTTAATGAATTTCAACTTCAACAACAGCTAATGCATGATCCTCTTAATGTAAGTGACCTAGTTGATAACTTTTTAAACAACATACCGCCCACCACTATTGCTAAAGCAAGTTCAAAAGGCAAAAAGGCTTCAAAAAAATCAAACAATAATAATCAGGTTCATTAACTAAGATGATATTTAACATGATAACTAACTTAACATTAAAAAAGCTAATAGCAGTGAGTGCGCTAGTGTTGTTTACAGCAACGACCTTAGCCGAAGCTCCAACACACTCGGATAAAACTGCACCATTAGGCACAGCCCAATGGTTAGATGAAGCAAAGTTCGGCATGTTCATTCATTGGGGGGTTTATTCAGAATTGGCCCGTGGCGAATGGGTGATGAATCGCGAAAAAATTTCTGTTGATAAATACTCTCAATTAGCTAAAGACTTTAATCCAGTTAAATTTAATGCTGAACAATGGGTTGCCATTGCAAAAAATGCCGGTATGAAATACATCACTATAACTGCAAAGCATCATGACGGTTTTGCCATTTATGACTCAGCGGTTGATGATTACAATATTGTTGATGGCACACCGTTTAAACGAGATGCCCTAAAAGAATTACAAATAGCGAGTGAAAAAGCGGGCATTAAACTCGGCTTTTACTATTCACAAACACAAGATTGGTATCACAAAGGTGGCGCAGGAAGAAAATGGGATCGTGCACAACACGGCGATTTCCGCCAGTATTTAGAAACCGTTTCTTTTCCTCAAATTAAAGAATTATTAACTTATAACCCTACGCATTTATGGTTTGATACGCCGCACTCAATGACTGCCGATATTGGTCGAGAAATTGTTGATATGGTACGAAAGATTAAACCTGATACCTTGGTGAATAGCCGGTTAATGTATCATGGTAATCAAGTTCAAAAACTTAAACCTGCTCAATTAACTGAGCTGACTGATATTGGTGTCGATTTTCTTTCCTATCGCGATCGCACGATTCCACCGAATAGCCCGTGGGATTATTGGGAAACGTGTATGACCTTGAATAATTCATGGGGTTATAGAGCATCTGATAATGAATGGAAAAGTAGCAAAAAAGTTGTGATGCAACTGGCTGAAGTTGTTAGTAAAGGAGGCTCCTTTTTATTAAACGTAGGGCCGACGTCTGAAGGTGTTATCCCACAACCAGCGGTAGAGACTTTAGCCCGGGTAGGTGATTGGTTAAAAATAAATGGTGAAGCTATTTACGGCGCTGAAAAATCAACATTGGTAGGCGAAAGCTACGTCCCGAATACGTCAGCTAAGCAGCAAGCGTTACTTGAAAAAGAGGCATTAGCAACGGGTGCCGGTAAAAAGTCGAAAAAACATGCTGAAAAAGCCTACAACTGGATTGCCACAGAAAGATTAGCAACGAATACACAGCCAGCTAAAACCTATATACATGTGTTTGAATGGCCAGAGAAAAAATTCGAAGTGTCAGGCATCACTAAAAAAATAAATAAAGTGTATTTGCTAAGTGATAAAACCAAAACACTGAGTTTTTCACAAAAAGGCGATGTTCTTAACGTGGTACTGCCTAATAAAGTACCAGACTCAATTGCCGATGTGTTAACGCTAGAATATCTTTCTTTTAAAAGTATATTTTGACAAGAACACGCGGTTATTAGCGGCTAGTATGGGGTATTTCTATTATGAGAATTTGGTGACCTAAGCACTTTGCGCCGTGTTTATTAAAGGCACCATGTTTGATATGGGGACTAACGCTAGTAAGCCACAATAAAAATAAAAAACAACATTACTTTTAGCTAAGTTTTTAATAAAACTAAGGATAATCAATTGAAATTACAATATTCATTTAAGCTTATGACTTTAAGCCTAAGTACCTTGAGAACACTATTTTCTCTGTTATTAATTGTGTTACCGTTTGCTTGTGCGCAAGCCGCCTCAACAACTGTTTCAACCACATCATTATTAAAAGAGATGATTGATAGAGATAAAATCGCCAGCTTTCCAACTGACGATTTTCGTTTAAAGCAACACAGCAGTTATAACCAAATATCGACCACACCTGAAGATAAAGAAACATGGTTTGCTAATTCTGACTACACCACGCCAAGAGCAAGTGGCTTAGATGACAGTAAATTTATTCGACTTGAAAAAAATGCCCAAGGTAAAAAAGAATGGGTGTTAATGGATCATCAAGGCCCCGGCGCACTGGTTAGAGTGTGGATGCCAGAAGATAATTTAAGAGGCTCAAAAGTACGATTTTATTTTGATGGTGAAACCACACCAAGATTTGAAAGAGACATAGCGACATTTTTTAATGGCGATGGTGAAGTGCCTTACCCATTAGCGCATAAATCGTTGTTTTCAGCCGTTTCATTCTTCCCTCTGCCTTATGCTAAAGGCTTAAAAATTACGGTATCTAAAAAGCCGTTCTTTTTTCAGTACACGTTTAGAGAATATACTGATAAAGCTAACATCAAAACATTTGAATTAAGTGACTTAGAAACGAACAAAGCCTTGATTAAAGAAGTAGGTGAAACATTACTCAACCCTAAAAACACCACCAAGGGTAAAAAAGTTTCGTTTGCAGCAAAGCTAAACAAAAACCAAGAAAAGTCTGTAGCACTCCCTAAAGGCAATGCCGCCATTAGAACCTTGCAAGTAAAATTAGGTGATTACGCGTCTGATCCTGAGGTTACCCGTAAAGTAATCCTTAAAATTGAGTTTGATGGCAAAGAAACTGTATGGACGCCAATTGGAGACTTTTTTGGCACTGGCATTGGCTTAAACCCTCATCAAGGTTGGGACAAAACCGTATCAGAAGACGGTACATTATCAACACGTTGGGTAATGCCTTATCAACAATCAGGTAAAATATCGTTAGTTAACTTAAGTGATAAGCCGGTAGATGTGCAATTAAATGCGGTGATTGGTGATTGGCAGTGGGACAAGCAGTCATTGTATTTTAACTCGGCTTGGCACGGACAATACCCAGTAGCAACCGTACCTCATTCTGACTGGAACTACGTAACGCTAAAAGGTCGTGGTGTTTATGTGAGCGACACCTTAACCATAATGAACCCGACTGCTTCTTGGTGGGGTGAAGGCGATGAGAAAATTTGGGTTGATGGCGAAGATTTCCCATCACTTTTCGGTACAGGTACTGAAGATTACTACGGTTATTCGTGGGGCGGTAAAGCCAATGACTTTTATGAACATCCATTTCATGCACAACCACGTTCATACATATATAACAAACTAAATAGAAAGCCTACATCAAACCTGACCTCAAGAAACACGGCAGGCTATAGCACTGAAGTAAGAAGCCGCGCATTAGACACCATGCCGTTTGGTAGCTCGTTACAGCTTGATATGGAAGTATGGTCAAAAACAGATTGTGATATGGGCTATGGCGTAGGTATGTCGTGGTATGGCGATGCTAATACGACATCGAATAGAGTGGCAGATATTAAAGAAGTACTTAATGTTCCACCATTGCCAAATCCGTTACCACCAACACCACCGAGTAAAAAGAAGAAAAAATAATGCACTAGCTGGACACACTAAGTTGTTAAAAGCGCGGAAAGAATCGGGCTAGCACTGATTATAAACAATCATTATTACAGTTAATTAACTTTTACCCGTGTTCAAGTTAATTAACCTAAGGATAACCAATTGAAATTACATTATACATGTAAGCTTATTATTTTAAGCTTAAGCCTCACAACACTCTCGGCCTATGCAAAGCCTACGGTGGGAGCAGATGACAAGAAACGACCTAACGTTATTATAGTTATGACTGACGACCAAGGTTATGGCGATCTTTCGGCGCACGGTAATCCAATACTTAAGACGCCCAATCTAGATCAACTTTCTTCGGAATCTGTGCGTTTTAATGACTTTCACGTCAGTCCTTTTTGTACACCCACGCGTGCTGCACTCATGACAGGTAACCACCCTGGTTATACCGGCGCCTTCCGAACGTCATCGGGACGCACAATGATGCACCCAGATGAGAAAACCATGGCTAACCTGTTTGCTGATTCTGGCTACGTCACAGGAATGATTGGCAAATGGCATTTAGGTGATAATGCCCCGCACAGACCACAAGACCGTGGATTTCAAGATGTTGTTTGGCATCGCGCTGGTGCTGTTGGGCAAGCACCTGATTACTGGGGAAATGATTATTTTGATGATGTCTACGAACGTAACGGTGAATATGAGAATTTCAACGGTTATGTCACCGACATTTGGTTTCGAGAAAGCATTCGATTTATTGAACAAAATAAGGAAAAACCTTTCTTTCTATATTTATCGCTTAACGCACCACACGGTCCTTACTTTGTTCCCGAAAAATGGGAAAAACCCTATTTAGATAATCCGGCCGTTTATAATTCGAAGTTCTATGGGATGATCGCCAATATCGATCACAATATGGGGATATTACGTAATCGTTTAGCAGAGCTTGCTCTAGATGAGAATACTATTTTGATATTCATGACTGACAACGGTACGGCTGGAGGCGGAAAATTTAAAGGCTTAGACTCTGAAGTGGTTGTTGGTTATAACGCGGAGATGCGCGGGAAAAAGTCGTCTGTATACGAAGGCGGGCATCGCGTGCCATTTTTCATTCATTGGCCGAAAGGCGGGTTACAAGGCGGACGCGATATAGATACCTTAGCCGCACATATTGATGTACTGCCAACCTTGGCCGAGCTAACTAACATAGAAGTTCCTGCGTCATTTGACGTCGATGGTCTATCTCTTGGCCCCTTACTAGAAAACAGTGATGAACCTTGGCCACGTGACCATCTCGTTGTTCAATTTCATGGTGGTGCCCGCGCCGTAGGGTTTCCGCTACAGCCATTAGAGAATTCTGTTGTACTTACCGAACGTTGGAGATTGGTGAATTCTAAAGAGGAAGAGCTATATGATATCCAAAAGGATCCTTCGCAACGTAATAACGTGCTGGCAAAACATCCTGATGTAGTGAAGGAGTTAAGAGCACTTTACCAACCGTTTTGGCAAAGGGTTTCACCACGCATGGCTGACCCTGTTCGTATCGACATCGGTAACCCTAACGAGTTAAACACTGTACTTAGCTCGCAAGATTGGTATATGGAAAAAGGTAATCCTCCTTGGAACTTCCCCATGATTAAGCGTTTACCGAAAGTAACCGGCCCTTGGTTTGTCGACGTTAATCAAGCAGGATCATATAAGCTGACGTTGCGCCAGTGGCCGCGTGAAGCGGGTAAAGCGATTAAAGCAGATCGCGCTGTATTGAAAATCTCCGGCTTGGAAAAGTCGAGTGCAATTAAACCTGGCAGCTTAGGCGTTGAATTCAATATAGATTTGCCAGCAGGCCCTACTAAACTGCTCACTTATCTTCATACCAAAGACGGTAAAGTTGGTGGCGCCTATTTTGTCGATGTTGAATGGTTAGGAAATTACAAATAATACTGAAAGCCAAGTAAAACCATTACCTTTAATCAATGTCTTGCCTCCAAGTAATGCCAGTCAGTTAAGCTGACTGGTATTTTTGTTTTTATTCCTTGGGTATTTTGATGGTTTTGGTTTAATCCACCTGCGATACCTGCTTTCTTCGCGTCTTGCGGGCAGCCTAAAGTAGCTGAATTGTTAAAGTAACAATGCCTAATGCTTCGGTATATTACCCGGTGAGGTTAACGGTATTGTTGCAAAATTGAGTGACAGCCATAGAGCAACTAGCAAAACTCAATTGATTAGGCGCTACACTATCAAGCCTACCTGCTGCCCATTGTGCTAATTTGAGCTTCCCATAGTGATACATCCAAATTAAGTGTGTTACGCCAAGTTTTGGCTAACGCAAATAATCAATTATAACGCTGAGTATCGTTTACGGTTATTAGTGTGAAACATTGATAAATGTGGATCAAGTAACAGTTCCAGTTCATTGATATAAGATAAAGACTATAAAGAGGAATTAACATATTCACATTTTGAGATGAAATTTTTATTTAACAAAATTAATGAATTAGTGGAACTATATGAAAAACATACTTTACTGAAGTTGAGATATTTAAAACTACGGTTTATTACAACCAGATAGTTTCTTTAATTCAACGGTAGAAAATTATGTATTTTCTGTCGTGCGTAAGGATATTAGGTGCTTCATGCAACAACAGGAAAAGTAACTGTAATTATACAGTTTGGCGATTAAGCAATAATACAAAAGTAAGTTATCCCCCTGTGTCAGGATAGTTGTCGCCTCAATTAATTTTACAAATAGACAGGGAGCGGTAAGTTAATAACAGT
>JBPOFN010000019.1:0-79841 GCA_051251725.1 Thalassotalea sp.
GGAATTGGTAGACGCGCTGGATTTAGGTTCCAGTATCGCAAGATGTGAGAGTTCAAGTCTCTCACCCCGTACCATTTTAAATGACTTCTTTGAAGTAATGAACATTGTTGGGGTATAGCCAAGCGGTAAGGCAGCGGGTTTTGATCCCGTCATTCAGAGGTTCAAATCCTCTTACCCCAGCCACTTCATTCTATTGAATTGGTTCAATGTTTCATATCATCATACTCTACTGGGGTATAGCCAAGCGGTAAGGCAGCGGGTTTTGATCCCGTCATTCAGAGGTTCAAATCCTCTTACCCCAGCCAATTTCTTTCTTGTATACTTTATTTTCATCTCTAATTCTAACTTCTTCTCTAAATTTCTTTTTATTTCATTTTTTTCTTATCTATTTGAATTTACTACATAATTTAATTTACTATTAAGCATACTTTTATTGAATATTGCACATTATTCATTATTGGATGGTTAGCCCGATTCATCCGATATAATTTCAGGGCAAGGAATGAAAATGAACAGAAATTATTAACCTCTCTTTTACTTCTAGCTTCACCATCTGCTTTCGCTACTGATACTATCAAGTGGGATTTTCTATCTACGGCGTACCAAAATGCTGACCGAGGAGAATTTGACTATGAAGGTTTTGAGCTATCTGGATCAAAACTTATTAACAAAGTTTTTTTTATTGAAGGTCAATATAGTAGCATCAGCAATCATGAAAGCGTTGTTAGCCCTTTAGGTCAGGTCGATCTTGATATTGATTTAACCCAATTATCGCTAGGCTTCGGATATCGTCATGCACTAACATCTAATACTGATATTTTCACCGTGCTGTCGTACGAAAAAATTGAAGATGAATATTCATTTAGTGATCATTACGATAATAGAACTAACGGCTCAAACGGTTATAGTTAAAAGCAGGTATTCGCTCTATGATAACGTCTGATGTTGAGTTAAGTGGAAGTATAAAACATATAGATGTAGATAGTGATACTGATATTAGGGTTAAGTTAGGTGTGACATACCACTGTACTGAGCAATTTTCTGTTGGTATCAGTTACGTAACATTAGATAATTTAGATAAACTAGCAATTAAAGCTTCTTATTACTTTTAATCACTAAAGTAAAAGTTATATTCAGCTGAATATATTCTAGTTAAAGTCCACCGGCTAAATAAGTTTAAATACCACACGCATAACTTAATGCTTTAGCTTTTAACTGCGGTACTTTACCCGCGGTAAATATTGCTAAATTCCGCAGCCCTTTGGCAACTACCGACGAATGTGAAAAAGTATGATAAAGCATATCCATCGCACTCATCATCAATAAGTTATCTGCGCGGCGAGCCTTTTCATAAGCTTGTAGTGTTTCAATTGCGGCAAAGCTTCTTCCTTCGCCCATTGCCGTTGCCATGGCTATTTGTAGCGCTTTAACATCTTTAAAACCTAAATTAACGCCCTGTCCCGCTAACGGGTTAATGCTATGCGCCGCATCACCTAATAACACCACTTTATTTTTAGCATACTGATTTGCATGACGCCGAGTTAAAGCAAACGAAGCTTTATTTACTACCTTGATATTGCCTAAGCGATCAGGGAAATTCTTTACTACTTCATCGGTTAACTGTTCATTTGATAAGGCTGATAAACGCTGAATTTCTTTTGCTTGATGATACCAAACCAAAGACGCGTTATTACCGCCTAATGGCAACATGGCAACCGGGCCTGTTTCAAAAAACTGCTGCCAAGTAATATCTTGCTGTGGTAAGTCTGTTGTTACGTTAATTAACATTGCTGACTGTTGATAGTCCCAACCGGTAATGCCAATACCCGCTAATGATCGGATCTGTGAATTAGCGCCATCAGCGGCAATAATTAATTTACCTTTGATAACCTGTTCATTAAGACTAACTTCAACGCCCGTTTCGGTTTCTTGATATGACATTACTTGCTCAGGACAAAATAGCGTGATGGCACTGTTTTGCTCTATTTGTTGCCAGGCCGCTAATTGCAATAAACGGTTTTCAACAATATGGCCTAAATGTGGCTGCTTGATCTCGTCGGCATTAAATTCAGTATATGCGCCAGGATGTTCCCACACCCCTAACCTTTTATAAGGACAAGTTCGCCATTGGTTAATTTGCGGCCAAACATTAATTTGATCGAGTAATTTTTCAGACGAGAGCGAAATAGCAGAAACCCGTAAGTCGTAAGCTTGCTCTGGCGAGAAAGCCCTAGGCTTATTTTTATCGATAAGCGCTACGGTTAAACCTAAATCAGCTAATACTAATGCCGTGGTAGCACCAACCATACCTGCGCCAACTACAATACAATCAAATTTATCTATCATCACGGTTTCAATAAAATGTTATTCAAAACAATATCTAGCAATGATAACACGGCCAGTTTTAAAGTCGGCAGCTTCACAATAAAAATATCCGCCATCAATCGCTAAGCCAACCAAGCAGCGAGACATAAAGCCGTTTCTCAATTTCAATTTGCACGAAAGCTAATCAACCCCCTAGCACATTGCCCCGATAAGGAGTAAAATACGCGTCCTTTATTTAGTTGCTGAGTTTGTCCTGCTGTTTATGTAAATAGGTAGTAACCGCAAACTCTGTGAAAATTTCGTCAATTGTTAGGCACCAAACGAATGAGCAAAAAGCTGTATATTAAAACTTGGGGCTGCCAAATGAACGAGTATGACTCGCAAAAAATGGCAGAACTTCTTGATTCAACACATGGTTATGAATTAGCGGATGAAGCAGAAGATGCTGACGTTATTTTATTAAACACCTGTTCCATTCGTGAAAAAGCACAAGAAAAAGTGTTCCATCAACTTGGTCGTTGGAAGAACCTTAAAAAAGACAAACCAGGGCTATTAATTGGCGTTGGTGGTTGTGTCGCCTCACAAGAAGGTGATGCTATTCGCCAACGCGCACCTTTTGTTGATATGGTTTTTGGTCCGCAAACATTGCACCGCTTACCTGAAATGATCAAACAAGTAACAGGTACGTCCAAGTCTGTTGTTGATGTTAGTTTTCCTGAAATTGAAAAGTTTGACAATTTACCAGAGCCTAAAGCTGATGGCGCAACTGCTTTTGTTTCAGTCATGGAAGGCTGTAGTAAATACTGTACTTTCTGTGTGGTTCCTTATACTCGTGGTGAAGAAGTTAGTCGTCCATTAGATGACGTATTATACGAAATTGCGCAATTAGCAGCACAAGGTGTGCGTGAAGTTAATTTGTTAGGCCAAAACGTTAATGGTTATCGTGGTGAGTCTTATGACGGTAGTGTTTGTCGTTTTTCAGAGCTCTTACGTTTAATTGCCACCATTGATGGTATTGACCGTATTCGTTATACCACTTCACATCCAATTGAGTTTACTGACGATATTATCGAAGTATACAAAGATGTGCCTGAGCTAGTAAATCACCTACATTTACCAGTACAAAGTGGTTCTGACCGAATTTTAGTACAAATGAAGCGTGGCCATACGGCACTAGAATATAAATCACAAATTCGTAAATTAAAAAAAGTACGTCCTGATTTATGTATGTCTTCAGACTTTATTATTGGTTTCCCAGGTGAAACCGCAGATGATTTTGAAGCGACAATGAAATTAATCAAAGATGTAGATTTCGATTTAAGCTTTAGCTTTATCTACAGTGCTCGCCCTGGTACACCAGCGGCTGATTTACCTGATGATGTCACAGAAGCGACGAAAAAACAGCGCTTACAAGTATTACAAGACACCATCAGCCATCAAGCTTTGCGTATTGCCCGTCAAATGTTAGACACTGAGCAACGCATTTTAGTTGAAGGCCCGTCGAAGAAGAATCCGATGGAATTACGTGGGCGTACTGAAAACAACCGTATCGTAAACTTTGAAGCGCCACATCATGTGATTGGCCAATTTGTTGATGTTAAAATCACGGATGTTTATTCTAATTCTTTACGTGGTGAATTAGTCCGTGAAGAAAAAGACATGGGCTTACGAATTGCGCATTCACCCGCTGATATATTAGCGAATAATCATCATAATGCTCCAGTTGCTGGCGCTGATGACTTAGGCGTTAATAGCTTTACACCTTAATTTTTAAACCGTTTACTTGCGATTGAGATCATATTTTTGACTGACAATATTATTAAAGAATTGACCATAGAGCCTATCGATAATCAACGAATAGCAAACTTATGTGGTCCGATGAATGACAACATTCAAACAATAGAACGACGTTTGGGCGTTGAAATTAGTGTTCGTCATAACGAATTTCGTATCACTGGCCAACCAAAAAATTGTGAAATTGTTGGTCAATTACTAAAAGATTTATATATTGAAACAGCAACAGTTAAAGGCGAAGTAAAAGATATTTCGCCTGAAGTTATCCATTTAGCTATTTTAGAAACCGATCTACTAGAGCAAGCGCCGACCGCGCATGACGCTGACTTTGAAAAAATGGTTTCAATTAAAACCAAACGCGGCATTATTAAGCCTCGTAATCCTAATCAATCTGCCTATGTGCAAAATGTAGTTACAAACGATATTAGCTTTGGCGTTGGTCCTGCCGGCACCGGTAAAACCTATTTAGCGGTCGCCTGTGCTGTTGATGCCCTTGAGCGCCAAGAAGTTAGACGTATTTTATTAACTCGCCCTGCTGTTGAAGCAGGTGAAAAACTCGGTTTTTTACCTGGCGATTTATCACAGAAGGTCGACCCCTATTTACGTCCACTTTATGATGCTTTATTTGAAATGTTAGGGTTTGAGAAAGTTGAAAAACTTATTGAACGCAGCGTTATCGAAATAGCTCCTCTTGCTTATATGCGTGGCCGGACGTTAAATGACTCTTTTATTATTTTAGATGAAAGTCAAAATACTACCGCCGAGCAAATGAAAATGTTCTTAACCCGTATTGGTTTTAACTCAAGAGCGGTGATCACCGGTGATATTACTCAGGTTGATTTACCACGTGGCGTTAGATCAGGTTTAAGACACGCCATTGAAGTATTGACTGATATTCCAGGCATTAGCTTTAATTTCTTCCAATCAAAAGATGTGGTTCGTCACCCTGTTGTTGGCCGTATTGTTGATGCTTACGAGAAGTTTGAGCAACAAGAGTTAAAAGTAAAAGAGGCCAAAAAAGAACAAATCAAGCAAGAAAAAATTGCCCAAGAACAATTAGCCAAGGCTAATTCATAATGACAATCACGCTTGATTTGCAACTTGCTTATCAAACCGAGCAGCTACCGACATTTGAAGATTTCCAGTTATGGGTAGATACTGCGTTATTGTCTTATAACAAACCGTTTGAACTTACGGTGCGCGTGGTAGATAACGCAGAAAGCCAAAGCTTAAATCTTCAGTATCGTGCGAAAGACAAACCCACTAATGTCTTATCATTTCCATTTGAAGTTCCTGACGGGATTGAGCTCGACTTACTCGGCGATCTGATTATCGCCGCCGATGTCGTAGCAAAAGAAGCCATTGAACAAGATAAAACCTTAAAAGCCCATTGGGCTCATATGGTTATACATGGATGCTTGCATTTATTAGGATTTGATCATATAAGTGATGACGAAGCTAATGAAATGGAAGCCATTGAAATCGATTTATTAGCTGGCTTAGGGTTTAAAAATCCTTATACTGCAACCATATAATAAATTATTGAAATAATAGGAAAATTAAAGGCGCTATGAGCGACGACAACCCCCATTCTAGTAACGGTTCTTCAAACAAGTCATTTTTGAATAAAGTCATTCAACTATTTACTGGAGAGCCGAAAAACAAAGAAGAATTGGCAGACGTATTAAACGATGCCCAAGATCGAGAATTAATCAATCCTGAAACCAAATTAATGATCGACGGTGTATTAGAAGTATCTGATATGCGTGTTCGAGAAATTATGATCCCCCGCTCGCAAATGGTGACATTAGATATCACCATGACAATCGAAGAGTTTTTACCCGCAATTTTAGATTCTGCACATTCACGATTTCCAGTGGTGAATGAAGATATTGATCATATTGAAGGTATTTTACTGGCCAAAGATTTATTAGCTTACGCTTTTAAAGAAGATAAAAACGAATTTTGCTTAGCTGATATTATTCGTCCCGCGATTATCGTGCCTGAAAGTAAAAAAGTAGAGCCGCTATTAAAAGAGTTTCAATCACAGCGCTATCATATGGCAATTGTGGTCGATGAATATGGTGGCGTATCAGGCTTAGTAACGATAGAAGATATTTTAGAACTCATTGTTGGTGAAATCGAAGATGAAACCGATGATGAAATTGAAGAAGATATCAAACATTTAGCCAGCAATGTTTATATTGTTCGTGCATTAACTGAACTTGATAACTTTAACGAATACTTCAATAGTAGTTACGATAAACTTGAAGCTGATACCATTGGTGGCATAGTGTTACGTCAATTTGGCCATATGCCGAAAAAAGACGAAACCGCGTCCATTGGTGATTTTGAATTTAAAGTCACATCGGCTGATCGTAGACGCATTCAAACGATTCAAATAACGGTTCCAAAAGAACATGTCGTGCCAGGTAAAAAGAACGACTAACACCATGTTTAAAAAGTTAGCGGGCAATATATTTGCCTTTATTAACAATAAAACTAATGGGCTCAGCTTTCTTGCTGGGCTCAGTTTAGTTTTAGCTTACGCCCCTTATGGTTTATGGTGGCTGCCCTTTATTGCGCTGCCCGCTTGGTTATATTTAACCGATACCGCAAGCAACCTCAAAAAAACACAAAGCACCTATGCCTTTGCGCTTGGCTGGTTTACCGCGGGGATCAGTTGGGTCCATGTAAGCATTGCTGATTTTGGCGGCTTACCGATTGTATTCTCGCTACTACTGATGTTTCTGCTGTGTATGTATTTAGCGATTTATCCGGCTTTAGCGGTATGGTTAACAAACAAACTGCCACATTATTTAAAAGCCAAACAAGCGCCAGCACCCGCGTTTAATTTATGGCTGTTACCCAGCTTTTGGTTATTAACCGAATATCTACGTGCTGTGGTGATGACTGGCTTTCCTTGGTTGTCACTTGGTTATACTCAAATTGACAGTCCACTAAGCGCTTTAGCCCCTGTCATCGGCGAAATAGGATTAAGTTTTGTCTTAATGCTCACCTCTGTCGCTCTGGTTAAACTAGTACAAAGAAAAAACCTCGTTATAGCGTCATTAACTCTCATTATCATTGGCTTAAGTGTTGTAGCTTCGTCTTTTCAAAGCTGGGTCACGGTAAGTGATAAAACTATCAAAACCGCTCTAATACAAGGCAATATCGCGCAAGAATTAAAGTGGTTACCTGAAAAAGAATGGCCAACCTTAGAGCGTTATTTTCAATTAACTGAGCAGCAAGAAAATATTGATTTATATGTTTGGCCTGAATCAGCAATCCCTGCTTTAGAGCCTAATGTACAAGATTATTTAGCGGTTGTTGATGAAGCCTTACATAAAAAAAATGCTGCGCTGATCACAGGTATTATTAATTATAATTTTGAAGCGAGAAGTTTTTTTAATAACCTGATCACCCTAGGTAATAAAAATGCTGATGCTGAAAAAGGCAGTTATCGTTATGGCCATAGCAACAGATACAGTAAACATCACTTATTGCCGATCGGAGAATTTGTCCCCTTTGGTGATTTGTTAAGACCTTTAGCGCCGTTATTTAATTTACCGATGTCGTCATTTTCACGCGGCGATATTCAACAACAAAATTTAATTGCGAAAGACCTTCATATATTACCGTTAATTTGTTTTGAAATTGCTTTTGCTGATCAGCTAGCGACTAATTTAACAGAGCAAACCCAACTCCTGTTAACCGTAAGTAATGATGCTTGGTTTGCCGATTCACATGGCCCGCATCAACATATGGAAATAGCCCGAATGCGCGCATTAGAGTTTGCTCGGCCTTTGCTTCGCTCTACCAATACCGGGATCACGGCGGCGGTTGATCATCGCGGACAATTTATTAATAAATTACCGCAATTTGAAGAAGCGGTTTTAGTTTCCGATATCCAATTAGTCGAAGGTAAAACGCCGTATTTTCGCTATGGTAATACCAGTATTTATCTACTGGCGCTAATCTGCTTAATACTGGCTTTAATATCAACTAGAACAACGCACCAAGAAAGCCGCTAGCGCTTAGTAACTAATTGTTGCTGACACCACAAGCGCTGCTCTGGCTCAGTCATAAAACTCCAGGCAACAAAACGAGAAATTTTGTTGCCTTGAGCCATCTTTATCACTTTAAACTGTGTTACTTGTTGTTTTTTAGCTGATAACTTGATCGCACTTAAATTATCTTTTTTCGACACTAATGAAGTAAACCACAACACTTGTTTTGCATAAAAACGGCTTTCTTTGAGCATATTGCGAATAAATTTAACTTCCCCGCCCGCACACCATAATTCAGCATTTTGACCACCAAAGTTTAAAGCACTGGATTTGTTTGGCTTAGTTTTATTATTGTCTTGTTCAAGTTGCCCTGCGGTATTTTTCTCAAACTTACTTTGTTCAGAGCGGCCTTTATTCGCTTTAGCTAAATTTTTCCACTTGCGCTCACTCCCCTGATTTGCGTCAGCAGCAGAGCGATGAAATGGTGGATTACATAAGGTAAAAGTATAATATTCATCGGCTTGAATAATGCTCTGAAAAATCGAGTTTTCATCCGCTTGCCAACGCAGCGAGATCTGCGCCGATAAATCGTTTGCATCAATAATTAGCTGGCTATTATTCAATGATTTTTTATCGATATCACAGCCGACAAACCGCCAATCAAATTCTTTAACCCCTAATAATGGGTAAATACAACTTGCGCCAGTGCCAATATCAAGTGCGTTAATGTTACTTAAGCTGCCTAAACTTTTAGCCGGAGATAATAAATCATTCAAATAATGTAAATAATCTAACCGGCCAGGCACTGCAGGACAAAGATTTTGACTGGGTATTTGCCAGTACTGCAAATGATACGCAGTCATTAACAACGCTTTATTCAGTGCAATTACTGCCAAAGGATTGGCGAATTCTAATGACACTTCACCGAGCTTGGTTTTGATTAAATGATTTTTTAAAGCGGGCAGCGCTTGCTGCAACAGCTTGAAGTCATATTTTCGATTAAAACGATTTTTGGGGTGCAAGCTACTTTTAATTGACATAAATAGAATTAAGCTCGAATGACTTAGGCTTTATTGCCAATTTTAAATTGACCATTAGATAAAAACTGCACCGTTTGTTTACGCTTTTTACCGATCAAAATGCTACCGTCATCCATAAATAAGAAGTTTTTCCAACAGCGTTGAAATACTTCCCAAGTAGTTTCTATTACTTTACTTCTACTCGGGCAAAAATAAACAACCGTATTATGATCCCATTCAAGATGCGCGGTGATCTCTTCTGGCAATTCAGCTTCATCGCTATCCCAAGAAGTTTCCCAATTTCCTTCTGCTAACCAGCTCTTGTCATTAAAAGGCCAATCACCCACTTTAAAAAAATCAGGATGATCAACTTGTTTACTAATAAACGTATCCCAAACTTGGCGTGAGCGTTCGGTATCTAAGGGTTTGATATTTGATAAATCGAGCGGTTCGATAGGTAGGCTTTGATGACGAAATATCCAAGCATTTTTTAAGTCATCTAACGATAAATAAGACATAAGACCATTCTGAAAATAAATAGACCGCTATTATACCCTAATAGCCCTTATGAATTTAACCGCTATTATCAGCATAATTTTTTTAGCGACAAGTTTGACTATTTCATTGATACCTTTACCAGCGCCGTTATCGCATGTTTGGCATGCTCGACAAAGCGATAACAGCTGCAGTTTTACCTCATAGCTATCACTGAAGTTAAATAGCTAACCACGCATTAGCTTCATTTTCACATTCAAAATTACGCAGTAACATTTTCTTATTTAATGCGATTTGCTGTAACACGAGATTTTTTTGATATTGACGGTTAACCAAGCGAGCAACTTTAAAGGGAGTGAGCTTTTTCTCTAAAATAGTCATGACATTGAGCATTTCAAATGACTCATACCCCATATACAAATTGCGCATATCAATTAATATTTTTATTGCGCCTTCGCTCTTGGCTAAATCAATCGCTTCATAATAACTATTTAACATATCAATGGCAGAGGCATGGCCTGTTAATGTCACCGACAATAGCGGTTTATTCATTTGAATTTTGCGGGTGAAATTCGCCCCCATATTAACTTTAGGCATAGCAATGCTGCTCCTGAGTTTTATCAGTTTTAAGATAAGCAGCATCAAAAGCGAATAGCGCTTGATGATATTGGTGTTGGTGTTGGTGTTGGTGAAATTTTGACATAGTAACTTAAAACAACTTAATTAAAGTTACCTGAAAAGACAGAAAATAAACCGTTAAGTAAGTAAAATCACCCAAAAGTTTTGTTTATTCATGCCATCCTTAGTGGTCTTTTTACAGTAATAATATTACCTAACAGTCTTGTTAGGCGCTGAGAGTGCACTATACATGACCAGCACGTTTGGATCAATTAACCTCATCTTAATCGCTTAATCAACCCAAAATTTAACATTTTATCAACATTTAACTAAAGTATTCAGCATCAATATTAACAAGTTTTTTAATCAAAGATTAACGTGCAATTAAAGCGTTAGTATCAAATTTAATACCGGCCCAGCCGTGGATCATAAAGTTACGAATATTAGCGTGATCTTTACCTTGTGGGTGTTCAAGTACATCTTCGCGATAATATTGACCAAAACAAGCAAGTGTGGATTGTTCAGAAAGCTTATTAAGTTGTGCAAAAGCGAAAATTTTACATGAACCGGCATTAGTGCCTTGCTCATTGACCGCATCACCATTGGTAAAACGAGCGGGGGTATAGTCGTAAAAGTCAGTGATAACAGCAATCACCTCATCAAAATTAACATCTTCAGGTGATGTATTTAAACGTTCAATCAATATAGCAACAGACATGATTATCCTTAGCGTAAGTAAAAACGCGTATTTTGAAGCAAACAGCGCGACAAATAAAGCCATTCCCCCTTGTTTATGCCGCAGTAACGCCGATATCGCCAAGCGAGTATTAGAATAAACTAATCTAGCCAATACCATTTAAAGATGAGAAACATCGCCTTACGCTATTGTATTATCGCCCTCGCGCCCCTATCTTTGTTGTTAATCAAAAAAACCTTTTCTCTTTTCAAGTACTTTAGTTAATTTAACCATGCGTAATATTCGAATATATCAGCAAACGGCTATCGAATTAGCCACCACAATTCCATTAGATGACAACGCTTTTGGCCATTTGATCCGGGTACTACGTTTATCCGAAGGGGATGAATTTACTATTTTTAACGGCGATGGTTACGATTATTTAGCAAAAATAGTCAACAGCTCAAAAAAAAGTGCTGACGCTAATATTATTGAAAAAACAAAAATAAACACTGAATCACCGTTAAATATTCATTTAGGCCAAGGTATTTCTCGTGGCGACCGTATGGATTTTACGTTGCAAAAGTCGGTTGAATTAGGCGTAAGTACTATTACCCCATTATTTACTGAGCGCTGCGGCGTTAAATTAAATAAAGAACGATTAACAAAAAAAGTCGAGCAATGGCAAAAAATTGTCATTAGCGCATGTGAGCAAAGCGGCCGCACAACAGTACCAGAAGTTAAATTCCCAGTAACTCTTGAACAATGGTTAGGGGAAGAAACCACGGCATTAAAGTTAAACCTACATCCGCGTGCTCTACATTCTATTATGTCATTGCCAGCAGAAAATAATCGCGTAAGACTATTAATTGGCCCTGAAGGTGGATTAAGCGATGATGAAATAAATATTGCAACGGCTGCGAACTTTATTGATGTTTTGCTCGGTCCTAGAGTATTAAGAACTGAAACCGCAGCACTTACCGCGATCACCGCATTACAATGTCGCTTTGGCGATTTAGCATAAATTAACTAACCAGCGGCTATTCATTCGCTGAGCAAGAACTTAGGAATCAAATATGACTATTAAACTTGGCATCGTGATGGATCCCATTGCAAATATCAAAGTTAAAAAAGACTCGTCACTTGCCATGATGCTTGAAGCACAACAGCGCGGTTACGAAATATATTATATGGAGATGAATGATCTTTATTTAATACAAGGTGAAGCACGTGCCAACGTTAAGCTAATCACCGTAGCTGATGATGTTGACGCTTGGTATCAGTTTGAAAATGAACAAGATATCGCGCTAAGTGAATTAGACGCTATTCTCATGCGTAAAGATCCGCCCTTCGACACTGAATTTATTTATGCCACTTACATTTTAGAGCGCGCCGAAGTTGCCGGCACACTGATAGTGAATAAGCCGCAAAGTTTACGTGATTGTAATGAAAAACTGTTCACCGCTTGGTTTGCTGATTTAACCCCTAAAACTTTAGTAACTAGAAACGATAAACAAATTCGTCAGTTTTTGGCTGAAGAAAAAGATATGATCATCAAGCCATTAGACGGCATGGGTGGCTCATCAATTTTTAGAATTCAAGAAAATGACGCTAACGTTGGGGTGATTATTGAAACCTTAACCCAACATGGTAGCCAATATGCCATGGTGCAAGAGTATATGCCTGAGATTGTTGATGGCGATAAACGCATCTTAATTGTCAACGGTGAGCCTATGCCTTATTGTTTAGCAAGGATCCCGGCACAAGGTGAAACACGAGGCAACTTAGCAGCCGGCGGCAGAGGCGAAGCTCGACCTTTAACAGCGAGTGATAAACTGATTGCTGAAACAATTGCTCCTGAATTGAAAAAACGTGGACTATACTTTGTAGGATTAGATGTTATCGGTGATAAAGTAACCGAGATTAATGTAACAAGTCCAACCTGTATACGAGAAATAGAAGCAGCTTATCCAATTAATATTAGTGGTAAATTAATGGATGCTATTGAAGAGCAACTAGGTAAGTAAATAACTGAACTCTATTCAATTTAAGTTGAGGTGTGGTATGGAAAGTTTAGAAAATCAATTATTAATTGCAATGCCTTCTCTCGAGGATCCTATGTTCACAAAAACCGTGACTTATATTTGTGAGCATAATGACGACGGTGCGATGGGACTGATCATAAATCTGCCGGTCAATATCACCCTCAACGAGTTGTTAGCGCAAATAGATGCCGCAAAAGAAACTAGCCCTAACCTTGAGCAACAAGTGTTAACAGGTGGGCCGGTTTCTCCTTCTCGCGGCTTTGTTTTACATAGTCCGCAAGGCGGTTGGTCAAGCTCTTTGGCGTTAAGCCATGAAGTAATGATCACCACCTCAAAAGATATTTTAGAAGCGTTGGGCACCAATAAAGAGCCACCACAATTTATGGTGACTTTAGGCTATTCTGGCTGGGGCCCTGGTCAACTTGAAAAAGAAATATCGGCAAACTCTTGGCTGACGATTCCGGCCGATAATCAAATTTTATTTGAAACCCCAATTGAAGAACGCTGGAAGAAAGCGACAGAAAAGTTAGGTATTGATATTGCCCACCTTTCATCTGATGTCGGCCACGCTTAACATCAATTTAACTAAAAGCTGTTATCGTAACCGACATATATTAACTTAACCGACATAGACAAAATAATTAATGACTAAAACCAAAACACCGGTTGGCCAACGCTCTGTAATGGGTTTTGATTTTGGCAGCAAATATATCGGCCTTGCCATCGGGCAAGAAATTACGGGCAGCGCAAATCCTTTAGGCTCAGTTAAAGCTAACGACGGCGTGCCGCACTGGGATAATATTGAAAAGTATTTAAAAGAATGGCAACCGGACATACTTGTGGTTGGTTTACCGCTCAATATGGATGGCACCGAGCAACCGGTGACCCTAGCGGCGAAAAAATTTGGCAATCGCCTGCATGGGCGCTTTGGTTATCAAGTAGAGTTTCAAGATGAACGGCTCACAACTGCCGATGCCAAAGCGCAACTGTTTGCTCAAGGCGGCTATCGTAATTTGAAAAAGGATAATATTGACGCGCAGTCTGCGGTGTTAATTATTGAGAGTTTCTTTGAAAACCAATACGGCTAATATCTACGGCTTTGGGAATAAAACTTATTTTGTTACCTAAATCCCCTTAGCCCAAGATAACAACTTGCATTCTAGCAGCTGTTTTTCCATATTACAGGGGCAAATTTGATTGCAATACGCCCCAAGGATGGGGAAGGTAGAGCGACGTTTGAACCAAAGCTGAGACTCGCTATTGACGCGTAAATATTCCTTGTACTAAGAAAAAACCACAAGTTAGAATCAATAAATTAATCAAAGTAACTAAAGTAATAAAACAATAAAAGTATATTTATTTCATAATGTTAGCTAACTTCTTATCCTGAGTTCAGGTTAAATATCGCGGATCTGCTCACCCATGATCGTTCTTTCGACCTGACATTCATAAGAAGCCATTTCAAACTCTCGACAAACCAGTGGCCTATTTTCATAAATAGTACACATTAACGTTTCACGATCTAACGCCGAGCACCAGCCATCATCTGCTCTGATCATCGTTTCACTGCCCCACTGATCAACGGCAATATATTCGTTGGGAACACCAGTATCGGTGATGATCATCACTTCTAAACGGCAACAACATGCCTCACAATTAGCACAAGTGATTTCACTTACTGGGATATTTTTAACATTAATAGTCATGATGATCGTCATTTAGTAGCATGGGGCATGTTACCCCAAATAGACGACATTCTACATTGATTTACGCTCAAGATAAGCAACTAAACGCTTAACGATATCGCTATCATTGCTTTAGTTACTTAATAGTTTCACTTTAGAAAAGCTAGATCAGTACATTAGGGTATAAAGCTTACGTCTAAATTTTGTCGCTAGTACATCACCTTTGGGTAGCGCTTGTAATACATCTAACAAAAACTCTTTGCTTTTTTCATCATCTCTGACGGTTTGCACACGGCGAAATAATAACGTTAAGGCATCTTCAAAACGGCTCGCTAAGGTGTATTGACCAGCTAATTTATGAATTAATTCAACATTATCAGGTGTTTCAGCAACAGCTTTTTCTAACGCTTGTAACTCAGGTGAATTAGCGGCTTCTAACGTCATTTCAAGCTTAGTTTTTACTGTTTGGTAATAACTGTCTTGATCGACCATAGTAATGGTTTCTATCAACTGACTTGCTTCATCAGTTTTACCAAAAGCAAGCGCCGCATCAGCCAATACGAGTTTAATATCAGCGCGCTCATTATCTAATTGATAAGCCTGTAGCGCAGCATTATAAGCGCTATTAACATCTTCTGCGGCTAATGCCTCTTGTGCTTGCAGTAATAAAGTATCTTCTGCTTTTGGCAGGTATTTTTCTAAAAACACTTTTATCGCTTCGTCAGTTTGCGGACCAGCTAAACCATCTAGCGGTTGGCCATCTTTAATGATAATTGCAGTCGGTAAACTTTGTAAGCCAAACTGTTGAGCTATTTGTTGTTGGCTTTGGCAATCAACGTCAGCCATGATCACTTGCTCAGCACTGTTACTTGTACCTGCCGCTAACTTGTCTCTTAATTCAATACTTTCAGGTATTTGCTCAGCCCAAAAAGCAATAAGTACTAATTTAGTTTTTGATGCTTCAATTACAACTTGCTGAAAATTGTCTAGGGTAATGGGTAAGCTTGACGACATAAAAAGACTCTCTAGATAAATAGGTCATGGAATAAATAAGTGATTAACATAACTAATTGGGGCAAGTATGGCTGAATCAAGCTTGCCCGCTAGTTATTCTAACAATGATTAATATTTACTGATGTGTAAGATGATTGTTTGCTAGCTGTTTCCGCCTTGTTTTTCGAGGCGGTAATAACAGCAGTCACACTTAATCAATAACTAAGCAGTAACTAACCGAAAACAAAAAATAGTAATACCGCACCCAAAAGTAAACGATAGATAACAAAAGGCATCATGCCTAATTTATCCACAATAATTAAAAAATAATGAATACAGGCATAAGCGCTGATAAAAGCTAAGCCGCTGCCTAATAAAATTACATTCCAATCAACAGCTTGTGCTTCTGTAATTAGTTTTAAGGTTAAATAACTGCCCGCCATCGCAATAACAGGAATTGATAACAAAAAGGAAAAACGCGCAGCATTGGCACGACTTAACCCTAACATTAAACCGATAGTCATAGTGATACCTGAACGAGAAGTCCCTGGAATTAACGCGATAGCTTGCGCTAAACCAATCATCATTGCGCCTTTAAAACCAAGTTTTTCAAGTTTGACGTTTTGCTTCGCTTTGATATCGGCAAAACCTAATAACAAACCAAACAAAATAGTCGTTATCGCAATCACCAGCGCCGAGCGTAAATGCTCTTCAATTAAATCTTTACCTAACAAACCAAACAAACCAGCCGGAATAGTGGCAAAGATTATCCACCATGCTAACTTACCGTTAAAGTCGTCTTGTGCAGATGCATTACCACGATTAAATGTCGCTAGCCAAGCACATAACATTTCCCCAACTTCTTTGCGAAAATACAAACACACCGCCAATAACGAGCCAACATGTACGGCAACATCAAACGCCAAACCTTGATCTTGCCAACCAAATAGTTTTGATGGCAAGATCAAATGGGCTGAACTAGAAATAGGAAGAAATTCAGTTAAACCTTGTATTAAGGCGAGGAAAAACACTTCAATCGTACTCATAATCGCTATTACTCACTTGGCCAAGTAAATGGCACTTTTTTTAATTGTTGTTTATTTTTATCGTATTGCTGCCATAACTGGCGATAAGTTAATTGCGCAATTGGATGAACGTCATCACCAGCTAATTCGGCTAGCGGCCATAAAACAAAAGCATTTTTAGTGATTTCATCACGTGGTATTTGTGCCGGTGTGGTGAGAATTAAATCATCATAAAGCAGTAAATCTAAATCTAAGGTTCTTGGACTAAATTTTGTCGCATCAGGTGATCGGCCATGCTCAAGTTCAATTTTTTTTAAGGTTTTAGCAACTTGTTCAACACTGTCAGATGTGTCGACAGCAATCACCATATTAAAAAAATGAGGACCATCAAAACCAACCGCTTCACTTTCAAATAACGAAGATAGCGTTAAGTGGTTATAGGTATCTGCCAATGCCTTTAACCCTTCAAGTAAATACTTTTCTCTGTTAATACTTGTACCTAGAGAAATATAAATACGTGCCATTAAACTTGCTGACCTCGTTCTATTTCAACCCCTACGCTGCTAGCATTATGAACCGCATTGGGTTTATGAATTTTTAACGATAACCAAGGGATATGATAAGTTGACATTAAATGTTCCGCGACACGTTCTGCTAAGGTTTCAATTAGATCTACCGGATTGGCATTAGCAAAACGCTCTATTGCGAGTGATATATCTGCGTAGTCTAACGTTTTAGCCAGCTCATCATTTTTAGCTGCCGGTTTAATGTCCCAGCCCATAGCTAAATCAAAAATGAGGGTTTGTTTGATTTGTTTTTCCCATTCGAAAAAACCTATGGTCGTTTGAATACTCAAACCATTTATAAATACTTTATCCATATCTTTCCTGTCGCTGACTATGGAAAATTTCGGCGTATAATATTGCCGCACAAGTCAAAATAGTAAAATTATGAGAAGTTTACCTGCCAAGGTCTAGAAAAACTAGCAAAGTAAGCGATACAATAAAGAAAGATTTACTTTTTAATGAATATTAAGGTTTTCATTTAGATGATAATACTTACGACAATAACAATGGTGATTGCTGCCTACTTAATAGGCTCAATTTCAAGCGCCATTTTATTGTGTCGATTATTTAACTTACCCGACCCTCGTACCAGCGGTTCAAACAACCCTGGCGCGACTAATGTTTTACGCATGGGCAATAAAATACTGGCAGTAACGGTACTGGTATTTGATGTCTTAAAAGGCACAATTCCAGTGTGGTGTGCTTATTTTATGGGAATAGAACCAAACTATTTAGGCTTTATTGCAATCGCCGCTTGTTTAGGGCACATGTACCCTGTTTTCTTTCAGTTCAAAGGCGGAAAAGCGGTAGCAACAGCACTGGGTGTGATGTTGCCTATTGGTTGGAGTTTAGCGTTATTATTAATTGGCACTTGGTTAATCGTGGTTAAATTAACCAAGTATTCAAGTTTAGCGGCGATTACAACTGTGTTATTCGCCCCGTTTTATACTTGGCTGATAAAACCAGATTATGCTTTACCTGTAATGATGATTTCAGTCTTAATAATATTTCGCCATAAAGAAAACATCACTCGCTTACTTGCCGGTAAAGAAAATAAAATTGGCGAAAAACCCGTTAACCCGAGCTGAGATTAATGAATAGTGACTATGGGCTTGAAGAGCCCATTGATACTGGTTGACCTGGTAACTTGATTTCATTATCGACTTTAAAAAACTGCTCATTTACCAAGCTAAATATTTCAATATTTTTATCAACAATATTACCTATATATAAATGTGTTGAGTCTTTACTAAACGCAACACCTTCGGGAAAACCACCAACATTAAACCGATTAATTTCTTTAAGTTGAAAGTTTTGATAAGAATAAACAACCAAACCGCCGCGCTCATTATAGAAAAAACTATCTTTAAAAGGTTTACCACTACCTTGTAATAACGCCACAGCGACATATTTTCCATCAGGACTTATCGCAAGGCCTTCTGGCCCATCACCAACAGAAATTGTATTCACTACATGCGACATTGCACCTTTAAGTGCAATAATTGAAACAGTATCAATGTTACCATCTGGTAAACCTTTATTACCTGTATTCGCCACGACCGCATAGCGCCCTTTCGGTTCTACTTTTACATTATAAGGCCATAGACCAACGGGAATGGTTATACCGCGAATTAAAGTATCATTCGAGAGAGTTATCATTGACACCGCATGCGCTGAAAATTGTGTCGCTAAAATACTCTGATCATTATCAGCAAAAGCTACTGAAGATATTTCAGCCGGAAATTCAAGGTTATCGAGAAGGCTTAATTTCTTATCTGCTAATGCAACTAAAGAAACCGACTTAGCATGACGATGCGCAATCGCAATTCTTTTACCATCTCGAGATATTGCAATACCAGAAGGCTGCTTAGCCACTTGTAAAGTGTGTATTACTTTTATTGGGGTTTGCGTTAAATCAATTAAATGTAAATCAACATCAGGTTCTGCTTGCCAAATTCCTTCTTTCTCAATCCAATTAACTGAATTAGCAACAATCGCAAATTTTTCATCTGGCGTCACCGATAAATTAACTGGCGGACCAAAAATTGAATTTTCGAGTGTTAATTCACAATTAACTGCAGGGTTAATTGCCGACTTTGCAATATTAAGCAAACAAACATAATCTTTTGTCGGCTTAACTTTTGTTAATCCTTGTTCCGTTAATTGAACTTTATCGTCGACACCAATAATAATAAATTCATCTGCAGATACCTTTAAAGAAAGCACCATGATAATAAAAGCGTAACTACACCACAAATTTAACTTGTTCTCTTTAATATTAAACATATTTTAATTACTCATTTTCATGTATCCATTCGCTTCTATAGGGGGCTCAACTGGATCCTGTATATTAAAGTGAAATGAGATAGGTTTATTAAACAGCATAATAATGGAACATTAAAATTCCTTATAGATAACAATAATTCTAATTAACTATTTTCGTATTATTGGTATCACTTTCTATACTGGTGGTAGTGAGTCTAATGGCCAGCGCGGCGTTGCTTTAAAAGTTAAATCAGCGCTAACACCTGATTTTAAACGCTGCATCCCTGCAAATGCGATCATCGCACCATTATCAGTACAAAATTCAGGACGAGGGTAATAAACTTTTCCGCCTAGTTTGGCTGTTGTCATCGCCAGTTTTTCACGCAGCGACGTATTCGCACTGACGCCACCCGCAATCACTAAACGATTTAAACCAGTTTGCTCTAACGCTCTTCGACACTTTATTGCTAACGTATCTACTACCGCTTCTTGAAAGGCATAAGCAATATCGGCTTTGGTTTGGGTTACATAGGCGTCAGATTTATCATCACAGTCAGTTAACTCTTTTCTTACTGTCGTTGCTGCTGAGGTTTTTAAGCCGCTAAAGCTAAAATCTAAGCCAGGTCGGTCAGTCATCGGCCGTGGAAATTTATAACGTTTCGGCGTGCCTGACTCAGCCATTTTGGCTAACACTGGGCCACCAGGGTAATCAAGCCCTAAAAGTTTGGCTGTTTTATCAAAAGCTTCACCGGCGGCATCGTCAACTGACTCACCCAACATTTGATACTGGCCGATACCATCAACACGCACTAACATGGTGTGGCCACCAGACACTAATAAAGCAATAAACGGAAACTCAGGAACATCTTCTTCTAACATTGGCGCTAATAAATGCCCTTCCATATGATGAACAGGTACCGCAGGTAAATTCCAACCATAAGCTAAACTTCGGCCAATTGAACATCCCACCAATAAAGCACCCACTAAACCAGGCCCTGCAGTGTACGCCACACCATCAATATCGTCAGGTGTTAAACCAGCTTCGGCAAATACCGCTTTAATTAAAGGGATTGTTTTACGTACATGATCACGTGACGCTAATTCAGGCACTACCCCGCCGTAATCAGCATGTACAGCTACTTGGCTATAAAGTTGATGAGCTAAAATGCCCTTTTCTTCATCATAAATAGCAATACCCGTTTCATCACAAGAACTTTCAATACCTAAAATACGCATTTAAAACTACCCAAAACCTTAATTAAACTGGCTACACCAAAATATGGCCGCGATTTTACATTTCTAAAAGAAAATTAACCACCTTTTAAACATTATTGTTATTTTAACTTTACTTTAATTAGGTGTTCGCATTAGAATACGGCACCCATTTTTGATAGAGCGGGTGAGACCGAGGTAATACGTTACATTTAATGTTTACGTTAATACTGAGATTAATCACCGATTTATATAGATACATAACTAAGGTAATAGGCACAATGCCAGTAATTAAAGTAAGAGAAAACGAACCATTTGACGTAGCACTACGTCGTTTTAAACGTTCATGTGAAAAAGCAGGTATCCTTTCAGAAGTTCGTCGTCGCGAATGTTATGAAAAACCAACTTGGGAACGTAAACGTAAAAAAGCTGCTGCTGTAAAACGTGCTGCTAAAAAAGTTTCTCGTGAGAATGCACGCCGCATTCGTTTATACTAATTAACCTTAGTTATATCACGTTGAGTATCACAGTATGACTCTGTTTGAACAACTCAAAGACGAAATGAAAGTCGCTATGCGCGCTAAAGACAAAGATCGTCTTGGCGTAATTCGCATGGCGATATCTGCTATTAAACAAGTAGAAATTGACGAAAGAATTGAACTAGATGATAACGGTGTTATCGGTGTTTTAACCAAAATGGTTAAACAACGTAAAGACTCGATTCGCATGTTTAATGAAGGTGGACGCGAAGAATTAGCAGCAAAAGAAGCTGCTGAAGTTGTCGCTCTCGAAGCCTTTTTACCGCAAGCGCTAACTGATGAAGAGATTTCTCAGTTAATTTCAGCCGCAATTGCCACAACCGGTGCCAGCTCAATGGCCGACATGGGTAAAGTGATGGGGATATTAAAACCTCAAATGCAAGGTAAAGCTGATTTAGGTGCTGTTAGTGGTAAAGTTCGTGCAACATTAAATGCTTAATAGCTAGTAGATTATTAAAAACGCGTCATATATGACGCGTTTTTTTATCCCTAATTTTTATGTTCAAAATACTAAAAATAAGTTAACTTTGTATTTTTACTGATATTTTAGACTGAACATCTAAAATATGCTTATTTATTCAACACCAGAAATAATATCTTCAAAGGCAGGCATGATCCCACGACAGTTTATTGATGATTTGATCGCTCGAACCGATATCGTAGAGATCATAGATACGCGTGTGTCATTAAAAAAAGCCGGTAAAAACTACCAAGCTTGCTGTCCGTTTCATACCGAAAAATCACCCTCTTTTACTGTTAGCCGAGATAAACAGTTTTATCACTGCTTTGGCTGTGGTGCACATGGCAATGCTATTTCATTTTTAATGGAATATGAACGTTTAGAGTTTGTTGACTGCATTGATGAATTGGCTTCTTTACACGGCATGGATGTACCCAAAGAAGAAAATAATCAATCTCCAGCACAATTAAAACAACAGCAACAAGCAAATGCGCAACGAAAAGATGATTATCAGCTAATGGAAAGCATTAGCCTGTTTTATCAGCAACAATTAAAAGTGGCACATGATAAAAACATAGCCATTGATTACCTTAAAAGTCGCGGCTTAACCGGTCAAATTGCGAAACGCTTTGGTATCGGTTACATCAGTGATGCTTGGGATGGCATGATGAATCAATTTTCGAATAACCAACAAATTAGCCAACAGCTAATTGATTTAGGTATGGCTATTCAAGGGGATAAAAATCGCCCTTATGATCGTTTTCGCGGCCGAATTATGTTTCCTATTCGCGACAAACGCGGCAAAGTTATCGGCTTTGGTGGCCGCATTATTAACGACGGTACACCTAAATATTTAAACTCGCCAGAAACTAGAATTTATTCAAAAGGCCAAGAACTTTATGGCCTACATGAAGCAAAACAAGCCTGTAGTAATTTAACTCGACTTGTTGTTGTGGAAGGTTATATGGATGTGGTTGCTTTAGCGCAACATGGCGTTGATTATGCCGTTGCCTCTTTAGGCACCGCAACAACGTCCGAGCAATTACAAACCTTGTTTCGCACCGTAAAAGAAGTTATTTGTTGTTATGATGGTGACCGCGCAGGCCGAGACGCTGCATGGCGAGCCATGGATAACGCCTTACCAATGATCCAAGATGGTTATTCATTAAAGTTTGTTTTTCTCCCTGACGGTGAAGACCCAGATTCAGTCATTCGCATGCAAGGGCAACAAGCCTTTGAAAAAATATTAGATAATGCGACGCCTTTATCTGAATTTTTATTTGAACAGTTATTTCAAAATGTTGATATTAGAACGGCAGAAGGCAAAGGCGCGGCAATCACTGCTTTCAAACCTTATTTAGAAAAACTGCCTGAAAGTCATTTAAAAGACGCCATTGTTACTAAATTAGCGAATCATTTTGGTAGTGGTAATGAGCAACAACTCGGAAAAATGACCAATAGTTTTGCCAATAAAGCCACAAAGAGTAATGCTCCTAAGCAACTTAGAATAACACCAATTCGATTAGCTATTGCATTATTGTTAGAGCATCCCCATATAGTCAAAGCGTTACCGGATATTTCCATTTTACAGCATTTAACCATGCCGGGGATCCCATTATTAAATCAAATAATAGCGATATGTCATCACAAAACTGACATTAAAACCGCACAATTAATTGAATATTTTCGTGATACTGAGCAAGGCCGACAGCTAACAAAATTGATGTGTATTGAACATCATGTTGAGCCAGAAAATGCAGAATCCATGTTTATTGATATTATTGAAAGCCTACTAACAGTTTTCATTGAACAGCGCACTGAGCAACTATTAGCGAAAGAGCAAGCAAGTGGATTAAGTAAAATTGAAAAACAAGAATTACAAAGTTTGTTAAGTAATTAAGCAAGAAAGTAGATTAAGTGCTTAAATATCTAGTAGATACGAAGACAATTATTGTTTTAAAAAGAACAAATAATTATTATTAAAAATAAGACGAAAATCGTTTAGTGCTAGCAATATAGTAACCTATTAGCTATAATTCCTCGCTTAATGTTTTCATTTTGATACCCATAAAAGGTGGACACTCGTCAATGGATCAAGCCCCACAATCTAGACTTAAAGAGTTAATAACCAAAGGTAAAGAACAAGGTTATTTAACGTTTGCAGAAGTTAACGATCATCTCCCGCAGGACATAATCGACTCAGATCAAGTTGAAGACATTATTAGAATGATCAACGACATGGGTATTCAAGTATTTGAAAACGCCCCTGACACTGATGAATTAATGATGTCGGAAGCTAATACCGATGAAGATGCTGCTGAAGCAGCCGCTCAAGCATTAGCCACGGTAGAGAGCGAAATAGGTCGTACAACTGATCCTGTTCGTATGTATATGCGCGAAATGGGGACGGTTGAACTTCTGACACGTAAAGGCGAGATTGTCATCGCTAAGCGTATCGAAGAAGGCATCAAAGAAGTACAACGTTCTGTTGCTGAATACCCACCTGCGATTAACTATTTGTTAGAGCAATGGGATAACTTTGAAGCAGAAGAAGCGCGCTTAAGCGATATTATCGTTGGCTTTTTAGACCCTGACGCTGAAGAAGAAGAAATTCCTGCTGCTGCTACTCATATCGGCTCTGAATTATCTGAAGAAGAATTAGATGATGAAGATAAAAGTGATTCAGATGAAGAAGACGAAGAAGAAGTAGATACAGGTCCAGATCCTGAAGAAGCACGTGAGAAATTTAACGCGCTTCGTGAAGCTTATGAACATGCTAATAAAATCATTGAAGCAAAAGGTCGCGGTCATGCTGACTCACAAGCAGCTATTGATGGTATTGCAGAAGTTTTCAAAGAATTCCGCTTAGTTCCTAAAGTATTCGATAAACTTGTTAAAAACATGCGTAGTGTTATGGATAGACTTCGTGTGCAAGAACGTTTGATCATGAAGCACTGTGTTGTTGGTGCTGGCATGCCAAAAACAACGTTTATCAAAATATTCCCAGGCAATGAAACATCATTGGATTGGTTTGAAGAACAAAAAGCCGCTGGTCACAGCTACTCTGCTCGTTTAGGTGATATTGACCTTGAAGTAGAACGTTGTGTTTACAAGCTTAAACATTTAGAAGAAGAAACCTTCTTAAATGTTCATGGTATTAAAGACATCAACCGTCGTATGTCAATTGGTGAAGCGAAAGCTCGCCGTGCGAAAAAAGAGATGGTTGAAGCGAATTTACGTTTAGTTATTTCAATTGCTAAAAAGTACACTAACCGTGGTTTACAATTCTTGGATTTAATCCAAGAAGGTAACATTGGTTTGATGAAAGCGGTTGATAAATTTGAATACCGTCGTGGTTATAAGTTCTCAACTTATGCAACGTGGTGGATACGCCAAGCGATCACTCGCTCAATTGCTGACCAAGCACGTACCATTCGTATTCCGGTTCATATGATTGAAACAATCAATAAATTAAACCGTATTTCGCGTCAAATGTTACAAGAAATGGGCAGAGAGCCAACACCTGAAGAATTAGCTGAACGCATGATCATGCCAGAAGATAAAATTCGTAAAGTGTTGAAAATTGCTAAAGAGCCAATTTCAATGGAAACCCCTATCGGCGACGATGAAGATTCACACTTAGGTGACTTTATTGAAGATGGTAGCGGTGAATTACCCGTTGATTCTGCAACATCTGAAAACTTAAAAGACGCAACACATGAAGTACTTGCTGGCTTAACCGCTCGTGAAGCGAAAGTGTTACGTATGCGTTTTGGTATTGATATGAATACCGATCACACGTTAGAAGAAGTTGGTAAACAGTTTGACGTTACTCGTGAACGTATTCGTCAGATTGAAGCGAAAGCATTACGTAAGCTTCGCCATCCTTCTCGTTCTGAGCAGTTAAAAAGCTTCTTAGACGGCGAATAAAAATAAGTTCTTTATAAAAACCAGCTTTATGCTGGTTTTTTTATACCTATAATTTTTATACCTATAATAATAGTTAACCTCAGTTTGGCTTTCACTAATAACAAGGCAACTTAACAGCAATGAAAGTTTTTATTAAAAATATGGTCTGTGCCCGTTGTTGTTTCGCAGTCGAGAGTATTTTACACAAAATAAGCTTAAGCTATGTCGGTGTTAATCTCGGTGAAATTGACTTCGGCGAACTTTATGGCGACAACTTAGCAACTGATAGCGAACATTTATTAGCTGATGAACTAACCGCATTAGGCTTTTCAATTTTAGGTAATAAAAAAAGTAAATTAATCGAAGAGATAAAAATTGCATGTTTAACTTATCTTGAGCAAGTTGAAGCGCCTGATAAAAAAGTATTATCTGATCATATTAGCCGGACAATCACATTAGAATATAACTATTTAAGCCACTTATTCTCAGTCGTAGAAGGGATAACTATAGAGCAATACTTTATTCGATTACGGGTCGAAAAAGTTAAAGAAATACTGCTCTATGGCGAGCAAACAGTTAAAGAGATTGCCTTTCAATTAGGTTTTAGCAGTGTCGCTCATTTAAGTGGCCAATTTAAAAGAGTTACGGGGTTAACCCCGAGTTACTTTAGAAGCTTAAAAGATCAAAAATTAAGAGTCTATTTAGATAATCTGTAAATTCTATAACAAAAAATACAAACGATATAACAAGTTTTCAGCCCTACTCCCTTAAAATTCCCTTATCACTCATTCAATGTAAACCAAGGGTAAACAATGACTTTATTTTGGCGTAATAAAAGTAACTGGATTAAAAGCGCACATAACACCAAATGGTGTTTATTAGGCTGTGCCATCGGTGATTTTGGTACTATCGCTTATTTTCAATATAGCGACCACGGGCTTTCAACCCTAAATATCATGTTACTTGCCATGTTAAATGGCTTAATCACCAGCATTATCTTAGAAACAATTATCTTATATAAAGCCAAGTTCAGTTTTAGTGACGCACTCAAAACAGCTTTTGGTATGAGTTTTATCTCAATGCTGGCGATGGAAGCGGCGATGAACATTACTGACTATCTATTAACCGGTGGTGCAATATTAACTTGGTGGGTGATTCCTATTTCGCTCTTCGCCGGTTTTGTCACTCCTTGGCCATATAACTACTGGCGATTACAAAAACATGGGAAATCTTGTCATTAATTAGCTTAAAATTACCACTTAGAACTAAGACCGCTAACTTAATTGGCTAAATATCCAGCGGTCGAACTGAGTTTATTAAATTTTTAAGTAACTAAGGATGACAAGAAAATAAAAAATGCTTATACTGCCTGCGCTTTCCGTAAGTAGTTAATTCAATTATCTATACTACGTGCTTTATTGATATTAATTTCATCAAACGAGCAGCTGACTTTTCGCCAACAAAGTTAAACTGAAAGTGTAGTATATCAAGTGAAAATGGGCCTTTAGCTCAGTTGGTTAGAGCATCCGACTCATAATCGGCAGGTCCCCAGTTCAAGTCTGGGAAGGCCCACCATTTTCACGATTAAAGACGCACATTAAGCGTCTTTTTTTATGCCTAAAACCTTTTAACCGTCCCGAAACCCCAGTTTATTTCACCAGCTAATATTCATCTTTATATTAATAACTATATTGACTACATAAACGATACCAACGCTAAAACCGCTTTAGACAAACTCAATTTAACTCACAACTGCTTTAGCATTAAGTTGATATTCTTTTGGTGTCATACCGGTTTGTTTTTTAAAAACCGTAGCGAAATACGCTGAATTATTAAAACCAACGTCAAAAGCGGTATCCGTTACCGACTTAACTAACAAAATACTTTTTGCCTTATTTATTCGAGTCTCAGTGAGGTATTGATTTATCGTTTGCGAAGTCCCAGCTTTAAATAACTTCATTAACTGAGTTCGACTGACTCCTAACGCTTTGACTAAATCGTTAATGCTAATTTCTGTATGGTAATGGGCTAAAACAAAAGCTTTTATTTGATCTATCAGGCGCTTATCAACTTCCCCTTCCGGCTTAGTTAAAATTGACTGTGCTAAGAACTGGCTTTCATTGAGTATTATTTTATCGATGAGCTCAATGGACGATGATTGCTCTAATTGTTCGCCTATTGCAGCCAATCGATTAATTAATACTTCAGCATTACCACACTGATAAACAACCGAGTCAAATAACATAAACAACACTTCTTTCGCCCGCATTCGATAAGGTGCTATTTGCGCTTGAGTGAAGTTTTTCAGCTCTGTTGTTAAGGCGGAAACTTTAGCGGCTACTAGCCCGACACTGGCAGTGCAAACCACATCGATTAACGTTTCCCGCTCACGAAATGGATAAGCATCGTTAAGTTTATCCGGATAATAATCAGTAAATGAAGCGTTGTTAGGTTTACTGTATTGCGCTTTGGCTAATAACTCTTGGTGTTTAGCGTGATGGCTAATTTTTTGATGGGTAATTTGAATATCTTGAAATACCGCCCAAGCCCAAATTAAAGCGGTTAAACTTGAGCCGGCATAATAAACCTCCCATTGTCTGAACAGTATTCCCACCACCATAAAAAAACATAAACAAAGTACACCCCAGATATAAATAGCAGTATTATTTTTAGTTTTTACTGTAGCTTTAGTGAGTAATAAATAAATACACGGCAGCACCAGCAAACATAAAACTAAAAAAAGTTGCGATAAATAAACATAAGCAGGCGGTATCCCTTTAATTCGTAATAAAGCAAGAAATTCACTTGCTTGCTTTAGTGATGTTGGCGGCGCAACAATGAAAAGTACACACCAAGCAAGCCCTAAAACAAAGGGCAGAATAATCATGGTTTTAGTTAACTTGATTTGTGCTTGGCTTAACAGCGCTAATAATAAACAAGGAATACCAATACCAAATAAAACCACATTTCTTAATAAATCATACCAATGTTTAGGTGCATCAAAAGGTAAAACATTAATAATCGGCCCGCATAAAAACAAGATAAAACTAACAATAAACAGGGCGTAAAAAGGATAGGAATTGCCGATATTATCGCGTACTAAGGTAAAATAAATTAACACCATGGCAAATACATGCACAGCGCCAAACGGCACAACACCTCGGATAAAAATATCCCAACTAAATACTACTTCGGCCATATTACTCAACATACAAGGTGATAAGTGCTGACAAATGCTTTGTCATTTATTGGTCTATTGTAAACAATATTTCATTGATGTGTAGTGTTAAGCGAGATCACAAAACTTATATTCTTTATAAAACATCTGACTTACGGCTGAAAAGTGCCCGCTATCGCAATTAAAAAAAACATAAACCACCAATATAAACTACTGTTAAATAATACCTTTTACTATTTTAAAGATTATTTAGGACTATTTTAAAAGTAACAAGTTAATAAACGGCGTAAAACAAAGAGTGCAAAAAGTTAAACAGTAAAACAATCTGTCGCATCTTGTACAAACGCGACAGATTAAAAAATGCTATGGCAGACTTTTATCAAAGTACACGAACCACTTAACCTTATTTAACATATAAAAAGATCATAAAGGACGAATATGCGACTTATAGCCAGCTTGATATTTATCAGCTTATTTTTTGTTAACTTTGCAAACGCTGCTGACGAGCGACCTAATATTTTAGTAATTTTAGCTGATGACCTTGGTTATGGTGATCTCGGTTTTACCGGCTCAAAAGACATCTTCACACCAAACATTGATCAACTAGCCAACAATGGCGTAGAAATAACCAATGGCTATGTTACTCATCCTTTTTGTGGTCCAAGTCGTGCGGGGTTAATTACTGGCCGTTATCAAGCGCGTTTTGGTATGGAAATTAACATCACTAATTCCCCTTTTGATCAATACAATGGGCTACCACTTTCCGAAACAACCTTTGCAACGCGTTTACAAAAGTCAGGTTATGAAACCGGCATTATTGGTAAATGGCATCTTGGTGGCTCCCCAGCATTTCATCCTAACAACCGTGGATTTGACTACTTTTATGGCTTTTTAGCCGGTGGACACTCTTATTTCCCACATCAAGTTAATACCAGAGTATTGCTGACCACTAAAAAAGGAACACCAAACTACAGTGCTAACGAAGGTACTGATTTACCGCTTGAACGGAATAATAAAGCAGCTGAATTTAACGAGTATTTAACCACCGCATTAAGTAGAGATGCCGTCAATTTTGTGTCAAAAGCAGATAAACCTTTTATGTTATATCTAGCTTACAACGCGCCACATCAACCATTAGAAGCACCAAAAACAACAATAGCTAAGTACAAACACATAGCAAATAAAGAGCGCCGTGTTTATGCCGCTATGATTGACGAAATGGACGCTGGCATCGGCATGGTGGTTAATGCTTTAAAAAAATCAGGCAAGCTTGATAATACCCTTATATTTTTCCTATCTGACAATGGCGGTGCAGCGTCGTATAAAGGCCACAACAAATATGCTAAAACGGCATTTTCAGATAGCGGCCCATACCGAGATGGTAAAGGTAGTATGCGCGAAGGTGGTTCACATGTGCCATTTATTGCACATTGGCCTAAGCAGTTGAAAGCTGGGAAATATCACGGTCTTGTCTCCGCATTAGATATTGCTGCTACATCGGTTGCCATAGGTAAAGGTGACAATTCAGGTTATGCCATGGATGGTAAAAATATGATGCCTTATTTAACTGGCGAACAAAAAGGCTCGGTTCATCAAGCATTATATTGGCGCACAGAACACGGCCGCTGGGCAGTACGCGATCTAAAAACAAAATATTTACTGCAAGACCTCGCCCAGCCCGAATTATACAACATGACTATCGATCCTTATGAAACCACCAACCTAGTTGAAACGGCCACTACTGAGCGTAAAGCGATGGCGGCGTTATGGAATAAGTGGAACCAAGGCAATATTAACAATCATTATTTACCGGCTGGACTATACCAAAAAGCCCGTTTAAATTTTTATAAAGAATTGTCTGAGCAACAAAAAGAAAAAGCTCAAAAACAGCAACCATTAGTCATTCAGTAATATATTTTAATTTAAACACCCGCTTAAGATTATTTAACTTAAGTGGATGTTACTGGTAATTATTTAATCATTAAAAAAATAAGAGAATATTCAATGAAACAACATCTAACATACATAAGGGTAGTGTTAATATCTCTGTTAAGTTTATGCTCGTTTTTTGCTAACGCGCAAGACTCACGGCCAAATATCGTGGTAATACTCGCTGATGATCTTGGTTATGGCGATTTAGGTTTTACTGGCGCCAAAGACATTCGCACCCCTAATATTGATAAACTTGCTGCCAATGGCATTACGTTTAACAATGGCTATGTTACTCATCCGTATTGCGGTCCGTCACGCGCAGGTTTATTAACCGGTCGCTATCAAGCCCGTTTTGGTATGGAAAACAATGTTACTTATACGCCATACGATAAAAACATGGGGCTACCGTTAACCGAAAAAACCTTTGCTAAACGCCTGCAAAAGGTGGGTTACAGTACCTCTATTTTTGGTAAATGGCACTTAGGCGGCGCACCACACTTTCAACCTAATCAGCGTGGGTTTGACTACTTTTATGGTTTCCTTGATGGCGGCCATCAATATATGCCTGGCGAAGTAACCATTAACGGCGACGGATATTGGTTACCATTAATGCGTAATACTGACATTGCAGAATTTGATGAATACCTAACTACCGCCTTAAGCCGTGATGCAGTTAAGTACATAAAGAGACAAGCCGACAAGCCGTTTATGATGTATATGTCTTACAACGCGCCTCATAGCCCACTGCAAGCACCTCAATCTTATATTGATAAATACAAACACATCGCTGATCCAAATAAACGCATATATGCCGCGATGGTCGATGCCATGGACGAAGGCATCGGCATGATAGTTAATGCCCTAAAAGAAGAAGGAAAATTAGATAACACCTTAATTTTCTTTTTATCAGACAATGGTGGCGTCTATCCTGAAACTTGGCAGCCAACAAGTAATTGGGCCAATAACCTCCCTTACCGACGCGGAAAAGTCGCTTTATTAGAAGGCGGTATTCACGTGCCCTTTATTGCGCATTGGCCAAATAAAATTCCAAAAGGTTTAAAGTTTGATGGTTTAGTCTCGTCACTTGATATTGCCGCAACGTCTGTCGCATTGGCAAATGCTGATGCCAGCGATGGTAAACTTGATGGAGTTGATTTAACCCCTTACATGGCAGGAGAAAAATCAGGCTCTCCGCATCAAGCTCTTTTTTGGCGACTTGAAGAAGCTGAACATATTTACGCCGTCAGAACACCAGAAGCTAAATATATGAGCCAGCCGCTACCTAATGTCGGCCGAAGCTTTTTTGATATGCTAAAAGACCCATATGAAAAAAACAATATTGTTGATAAATTCCCTAAAAAACAAGCTGAGCTAGCTAAATTATGGAATCAGTGGAATGAAAAAAATATCAATAATATTCTTGAGCAATCTTGGGAATATAAAAAAACCAGAGACGACTTTTACCAAGCGCTCTTTGAGAAAAACTTAAAGCAGGCAACTGATACAAAAACATACCGAGTAGAATAAATAATTAATGGCCTGTTCATAACATTGAGCAGGTCATGATTTTTCAATTAATTCACAACTTTTATTGCATAAAACTCCCACCACCTATCACTCAATACAACTTATTGCTGGCCTGTCATATTTTTAGGATCTAACCGCTTCATAAGCTCAGCCTCGTTGATATCAGTAAGCGCTTTCGCAGCGGCCAATACGGTGCTATTTTCTGCGTAGGCTTTTTTTGCAATTTCTGCGCATTTATCATAACCAACCAAGTCTGTTAATGCCGTTGCCAATATTGGGTTTCTTGCCAAGTTATGTTCAATAATCTCATGGTTAACCGTCAAACCTTTAATCGCCTTATCAGCAAGCGCGGTACTCCCAGTCGTTAACAGCTCGATACTTTGCACTAAGGTATGACCGATTAACGGTAACATGGTATTGAGCTGAAAATTGCCCGACTGCCCCGCTAAGGTAATCGTGGTGTCATTACCTATCACCTGAGTACAGGCCATAAGTACCGCTTCGGGGATCACTGGGTTCACTTTCCCTGGCATAATACTGCTGCCTTTTTGTAATTCAGCTAACTGTATTTCATTTAAGCCATTAAGTGGCCCACTGCTTAACCAGCGAATGTCGTTACTAATTTTACTTAAACTTACCGCTGTCATTTTTAGTATACCACTAACCGACACCGCAATGTCTTGCGCACTAATAGCATGAAAATAATTATCCGCAGGCGTAAATAACAAACCTGTTTGAGCTGTTAAAATTCGAGTAACAACAGCGCCAAACTGAGTATGAGTATTAATGCCCGTGCCTATCGCAGTACCGCCAATCGCCAGTTTTGCAAGATTTTCTAAGCTACTTTTAAGCTGTGCATGGGCATATCGAATTTGTGCACTCCAAGCGCTAATCTCCTGCGCAAAACTGAGTGGCATAGCATCCATTAAATGGGTTCTACCGGTTTTAATGGTATTGTAATGAGCACTGGCTTTTTCATCGAGCGTGTTACTTAAGTGCGCTAATGCGGGTAACAATTCCTCCGCAATCAGTTTCGCTGCACTTAAATGAATACATGAGGGGATCACGTCATTCGAACTTTGCCCTAAATTCACATGATCATTAGCATGAACACTGAGCTGGTTATTACTGTTAAGTTTCACTAAAGCCGCAATAACTTCATTCGCGTTCATATTGGTACTGGTGCCAGAGCCGGTTTGAAAGACATCAATTGGAAACTGACCATCGTGCACCCCTGCCGCAATCTCGCGTGCTGCTATTTTAATCGCCTCGGCTTTATCTGCACTTAACAACCCTAATTCTTGGTTCGCTTCTGCACAGGCGCTTTTCAGTGTCCCTAAAGCCCATAGAAATTCCCGCGGCATTTTAAGTTTGCTAATGGTAAAATTATTGACCGCTTTGGCGGTTTCAATACCATAAAGAATATCGTGATTTTGAGCCGTTTGTTTACTCTGCTTTTTACTATTCTTTTTACCATGCTTTTTACTAGCAGCTAAACTTTCGGTGTCGTTTGCACTTGTCATTGTCGGATCCTTTATCTTGCTACTAAACTATAGCAAAGCTATTAACTACTTCCGCTAATGCCCTAATTTTATTTACAACTAAAAAGCAGAATTTGGTCCTTTTAAAAATTCAATTTCTAGCGCTGTAGATTCTCGCCCGAGTATTTTATTTCTATGAGGATAACGGCCAAAACGCTCAATAATTTCTTGATGTTTTAATTCAAACTGATAGTTAGACTCAATACCATTCGCTTGATAAAGCTTAACCGCTTGCTGATGAATCAACGCCGATTCGCTGTGCATAAATGGCATATACAAAAAACTCTTTTCAAGCGCTGATAAGGCTTGCTCGGCGCCAGCTGTGATTGCTTCTTGCGCTAATATTAGCGCTAAAGGATCAAAAGCAAACGCGTTTGCAGTATCCCTAAACATGTTACGAGAGAATTGATCTAAAACAATAACTTCCGCTAATCGTCCATGTGCAGATGCTCGCCAGTTAAATAACTCAGCATTGGCGGCGGCTTGATGAAGTGTTGCAAAACGCTGGTGAATTAACTTATCTAAACTTTCATCTTTTACCCACCACTGCGCAGGGGTTAATTCTTCAAACCAAAAACCCAGTACCTCTTGATACATGATTATCTCCATATTCATTAGTTTCCGCTTCTAACTTATGACTTCCAGCTTCCAGCTTATGGCTTATCGCTTCTAGCTCTTGGCTTATCGCTTCTAGCTTCCAGCTTTCGGCTTATGCCATTAACGCCCTTTAAAGCGCAAGCGCTTGGCAAATTTCCGCTAACGACAAGCCATAAACCCGTTGATTAGCCGCCTTGCTCGATAATGCGATATCAATAACAGGTAAAACCGCAAAATCGCGAATATGGCGCTGTGACAGTAAACCATCAGGCACTGCTTTTTTCGACAAAACGGTGATCGCTTTTTTATTTTTCGCTAAGCTAGTTAAAAAGTGACTATTACTGGTTTGGCAGACCAAATGATAAGGAATTTGATTCTTTTCCAAACCATCAACCACAGTAGAGTTAAATTTACATGTCGGTTCAAATAACGCCAGCTTTAATGGCCGTTCAGTCAGCTGTTCAGGATCGGCATAAACCCAAACACCTTCATCTTGATATAACAATTGTCCTTCGTCTGATGCCGGTGCGCGGGTTAAAATCGCTAAATCTAATTTCCCTTGATCTAACATTGCTCTTAATTCGCTGGAATTTTTACTGATCAAAGTCACTGACACTTCAGGCGATTGCGCTTGTAATAATTGTATTAATTTAGGCATGACCACATCGGTATAGTCATCAGGGCAACCGATCACTAATTGATCCTGATTATCGTTTTGTTGAAATTTTGACAAGGTTTCATCATGTAAATTCAGCATCCGCCGTGCATAAGCGACCAGTTTTTTACCGTCGGTGGTTAATGCTATATTTCGGCCTTGGCGTTGAAATAACTCACAATTAAGCTGCCCTTCTAAGCGTTTCAATTGCAGGCTAATGGTCGATTGGGTTTTATGCAATTGACCTAATGCACGGGCAATACTGCCGCAGTCAACCACGGCAATAAAAGTACGTAATAAATCTAAATCTATATTTTGTCTGCTCATGGTTATTCTTCAGCTTCACTTATCAAAAGAGTCATTGGCTTTATTCATATATATCATTAAATAAATCAATTTGTTAATTCGGTCTTTTATTCATATCTTAAAGCTACTTAAACAAATTAATTACCCTAACACAAGGAATGCCAATGCAACTGATAATCGGCAATAAAAATTACTCGTCGTGGTCGTTAAGACCTTGGATCTTATTAAGCCACTACGGTATTCCCTTTAATGAAACATTAATAAAATTGTTTCAGCCAAATATGAAAGCAGCAATGAACGGCCTTTGCCCTGCAGGAAAAGTTCCTGCGCTCATTGATGATAGCTTAAGCTTTAGCAAAAAACGCGTACATGTTTGGGATACATTAGCCATTTGTGAATATATCAATGACACTTATTTAGCTGGCAAAGGCTGGCCAAGTGAATTATCAGAAAAAGCAACGGCGCGGGCAATCGCCAATGAAATGCACTCAGGATTTTTTGGCGTTCGTAGCGAGCTGCCAATGAATATTAGGCGACCACTTGAAGTTGTCGCTAATGATGATTTATCTGCCGAAGCGGTTAAAGATGTCGAGCGCATCTGTGATATTTGGTATCAAGCACTAACGCAAAAAACCAATAAAGCAGCGCCATTTTTATTTGGTGATTTTAGCATTGCTGATGCTATGTATTTTCCAATAGTGAGCCGTTTTAATACTTATGGCATAACCATTCCTGCAGATAAGAAGTTGGTTGTCGCTGCCTATATGCAAGCAATGTTAAGCTTACCTGCTTTTAAAAAATGGACTGATGAGGCTTTATTAGAAATAGAAGTGATTGACGAAGATGAGCGCTAAGCGTTTAAGCTTTGTTTATACTTAAAACCTTAATTAAACTGCCTAAAATAAAAATCAATGGCTAAGCTGAGTTTGCCATTGATTCAATGTACTCAATGAAAAATATCTTAGTGGCCTAATGTCATACCAATAAAACCAAATAATTATAGTTAAAAATCAAGATAAAACATTGTCAAAAAAAGAGTATTTAAGAAATATCTGTCATTTCATTTAAACTAAAGTCGTCAACAGCTCCTTCAGTTTCAGCCATATACTCTTGTAAATGTTGCCCGGCCATATGTGCTTGCCATAATTCACGTGATTGCCAGTTTTCATAAAACATAAAATGCGCAGGATTGTCGTTATCTTGATGTAAATCGTAGTTAATACAACCGGCTTCTGCTCGAGTAATAGTAATAAGTTTTAACAGCGCTGATTTTACTAAAGCAATTTGGTCAGCTTTGGCTGTAATATTGGCAACTATGGTTAATTGCGTCATGGTTATTTCCTTTTAAATTAAGTTTATTGTTAACCACACCACTTGAATAATCGCCGCTGCTGACAGTATTAATTTTTCAGCAACGGCGCTTTCACGGCATATAGTCAAGTTTTGATTAAGCTAAAAACCTTCTAATACTATCTTACCTATTGATTTACCTGACTCTAATTCGGTATGTGCCGCTTTTAAATTTGCGGCGTTAATTAGCCCTAAATTTTTACCAATCGTGGTTTGAATAAAACCTTGGTCTACTAATTCTGCCATTCGGGTTAATAAGTGATGTTGCTCTTGCATATCACTGGCATTAAATAACGAGCGCGCAAACATAAATTCAATATGCAGCGATAAACTCTTAGGTTTCATGTTCATGACATTGATGGTTTGTGGATCATCAATCATGGCAATTTTGCCAAACGGTTTTAGTAATTCAATATAAGTATCAAAATAACTATCGGTACTATTTAAGCTAGCGACATGGCTTATTTGGCCAATGCCTAAGGCTTCAATTTGCGCTTTTAATGGCTTGCTATGATCAACCACATGATCTGCCCCTAAGTTTTTCACCCACTCCTGTGAACTTGCACGTGATGCCGTGGCAATAATGGTTGCGCCCGTGATTGCTTTCGCTATTTGAATTAAAATAGAGCCTACACCACCTGCTGCGCCAACCACTAAAATAACTTCATCAGAAACATTTTTACTGTCTGGACTTTGCTGCTTGATGGCTAAATGTTCAAACAATAATTCCCAAGCTGTGATCGCTGTTAAGGGTAAAGCCGCGGCTTCAGCATTTGATAAACTTTTAGGTTTTGAGCCGACAATACGTTCGTCAACTAACTGAAATTCAGCATTAGACCCTGAGCGGTTAAGATCGCCAGCGTAATAAACCATATCTCCCGGCTGAAACAGGCTAGCTTGTTCACCAACCGCAACAACTTCACCAACAGCATCCCAGCCAATGACTTTATAATCAGTTGTTTCCGATGCTACTTTTTTGCGAATTTTACAATCAACCGGGTTAACCGCAATCGCGCTTACTTTCACTAATAAATCACGACCGGTTGCCATAGGTTGTGGTAACTCAATATCAACTAATGATTCATCAAAATGAATTGGTAATGAATTAATATATCCAATGGCTTTCATATCTGTACTCCAAAACTCTATCTTTAAATATAAATGGCTAGTCAGTAACACTTTAGCTTACTGACTACTAACTAAATGGCTTATTTGCTGCACTGGTAACAATGATACCTCTTGCTTTACTCATGATAAACACCATAATAAAAGAATCATTATCAAAAATAATTTGACAATATGTTATTGGAAGATCTACAAGTTATTATCAAAGTGGCTGAATTTAGAAGTATCACGGCTGCCGCAGCAAGTTTAGATATGCGTACCGCCACTGCTAGTGCAGCAATTAAACGGGTAGAAAAAGCCCTAGGTGCCGATTTATTTATTCGTACCACCCGCCATTTACGCCTTTCTAGTGCCGGTGAAAAATATCTGCCACAGTGTCAACAAGCCATATTATTATTAGATAATGCCAAGCAAAGTATGAAAGACGATCTGGACATTGTTGATGGTGAATTACGTTTGGCACTGTCTTCTGATTTAGGGCGAAATATTGTCGCGCCTTGGTTAGATGAATTTATGGCAAACCACACAGGTATTAGTGTAAAAATTCATATTAGTGACAGTAATATCGACTTTTATCGTGACTCTGTCGATATTGCATTACGTTATGGTTTTCCAGATGATGCCAGTTTATATGGCTTTAAAATTTGTAATGTCCCCGGTCTACTTTGCGCTACACCTGAGTATTTACAGCAGCACGGGACACCGAATCACCCACAAGCATTAACCACCCACAATGGTTTGTTTTATCAGTTACACGATATTATTTATGATGTTTGGACGTTCACCAATGGCGAGCACGAATATAAAATAAAAATGAACGGTAATCGCGCAGCTAACGATGGTGATTTAGTCAGACGCTGGTGTGTCGCCGGTCAAGGGCTCGCAGTTAAGTCCTGCTTAGATATGTCAAATGATTTATTAACAGGTAAAGTGGTTAATGCGCTGCCAGACTACAAAGCAAGAGATAGCGAATTATGGTTAGTTTGTCCAAGCCGGCAATCAATTACCCCCGCCGTGCGACTGTTAAGAGATTATTTACAGGCGAAATGCGCGCGCTTATTACAAGAGCTGGTTGATAAAAAAATCTTATCAACCCAAGTGTTAAAATAAACGCGGGCTATCAATGTGTTTACATAAATGAGAATGACTTAACGTTAAATAACCAACCTTGGCCACCCGTAAAGACAAAAGTGACTTGTTGTTTACCTTTAACTTTTTTAGCTAATTGGCCGTTGAAGTGCTGCCAGTTGTACCATTTATTAGTATTATTGACATTAACGCTCGCAAGTAATTCACCTTGCTCTCCACCTAAACGCATTTCAACATTACCTCCTTTTTTAGTCTGCGTTGCCGCTTCGATCGCAATCACACTTTTTCCTTGACCAAAATCTACATCATTAAAAGTTAATGATGCGCCATTTTTAATATAACCAACACTTTGATGGGCTTTCTCAATTTTTGCCAATTTGCTTTGGTCAAAATTTATCGCTGGCAGCTTAACGGCATTCTTTTTCATGTGATCAGAAATATTAACCCTAGCTGCTTGCACTACTTGCTTGGTTTTATTCGCCGCGGCAACTTTAGGCTTTTCGGTAGTAGCACAACCGAACAATAAAGCAGGCAGTAAAACTAAAGCAGTCGCGACAAAGATATTTTTAGTATTGTTTTTTTTATTCAATTTTTGACTCATTGTTTACTCTCTTATCATTAATTTTATTAAAACTTAACGCCGGTTGAAAAAACACCACTGTTAACGCTAACCTAAACAATACTAAAACTCAAATAAATAATTATCACTAATAAAAACACCATTTTAAAAACAAAAACAGAATACGCATTTAAAAATAAGTCAAAACAAGCGCTACAACGGATCCATTATTTAGTTAATTGAACTGCGCCTTAAGGCCAGTAGAATTTAAATCCAAGCTAAAATAACCCTAATGAACTTGTAATTTTAATTTTAATTTTAAAATGTAGTATATAGTTAAACATATGATGTTTGACTTGTATTTATTGTTAGCATTAAACGATTAAAAACAAATAACATCTGCTTTTTAAATTCAATATCGAACTGGGACTATTATGAAAAAGTTATCGATTATCCTACCTTGGGCTATTGCACTGGCATGTACAGGCTGTGAGCAAGAATCTGAGTCAAGCACACAAGCATCAATACCTGCTAACGGGCAACCGGCTAAAAATTTAGTACCAACACAGCGATTCTTACCTTTTAGTGATCAAAATAATTCAGGCGGTTGGGTATTAAACAACTCTGTTAGTGACGAATTTGACAGCGCTGAATTAGACAGTGAAAAATGGTTTGTTGAAGGGGAAAACGGTGATTATTATATTTGGAAAGGTCGCTCGCCTTCTCAGTTTGTACCGCACAATGTTCGCCTTGAAGACGGAAAATTAAAATTAAGAACCCAATGGGAACCTGACTATGAATTCGCGAACGAAAGTTACGCTGATGGCGGTATGGGTGAAGCGCCTTATGGCCAACTGAAAGACGGTACGCCGATGCCCGTTACTACGGCAGGTGTGTTAACCAAAAAACGTTTTTTACATGGTTATATGGAAGTAAAATCGAAAGTGGGTAACGCTGCGATAACTGGTGCCTTTTGGGCGATTGGTTACGAGCAAGAGCTTGATGTTTATGAGCTAATGGGTAACCCGAAAAATAAAAAAGGTAATATTAAAGAAAACAACTCGCTCGCGACTGCACATGACTGGAGTCCACCAGCGAAACGTCCAACCCAAGTTTTCCAACATGTAGAACCATTACCGTACCGAACAGCTGATGACTTTCACGTTTATGGCGCTGAATGGGGTGTGGATTATTTAAAGCTTTTTATCGACGGCAAGCTAGTACATAGCTTTACCCAAGATGATGTCGGTATTGATTGGGTACTTAACAACCCGATGGAAATCTGGCTAGACTCTGAAATATTTCATTGGTTAGGTTATCCCGATAAAGACGAGTTACCGGTAGATTTTGAAATAGAATATTTACGTGTTTGGCAAAAACCAACCACTAACTTATTAGCGCCGGCATTTTTTGGCTTTGAAGGCCCTAAGTTATACGAACAAAACCCAAGACCATTAACCATGTTACCTGAGCATACGGTCAATAATGACTATCAGAAATTTTGGCAAATTGAAGGTAAATCGGCTGAATATTTCAGTATCGTTAAAGGTGAATATGCAACAGGTGTTAACAGCTTAGAGTTTAGAGCGATCAGTAAATTAGAAGAAGTTGACTTTGGTACGGTTGAAGCTGTATCACCAAAAGGCGCATTAGCAATACCCGCTGGTGATTTCACAATGAAGGTTAAGGTTTGGTTAGATAAAGGCCGAGTACCTACTCAGTTTAAAGTGAAACTGAAAGATCCTGAAGAAATCATTGTGTTCGACGGCTTAGATAAATTAGAGCGCAGAAAATGGATAACACTTGAAAAACATATTTCTCGTGAGAAAGCGTCAAGTGAATCAGACCAATTAACGATTGAAATTTCACAAGCTGATGTTGCGAAAAAACGCAATAAAGCGAAATTATTAATTGATGATATCGAGATCCACCCAGCGCAATAACAGCTCCCTCCCACTCCCCAATAAAGTTAAGTTTTATTATTGGGGAGTTTTCAGACTCTAGCTCTTCTATTAGTTCTTGTATTAACCCTAGTTTTCGCTCTACGTTTAGCCCTGCATTGAACTACACTTGTGGAGAACTACTTATACTTTGATTAAAGCGCTTGATCTCGCGCCACTTAATCAAACTATAAACCGCCGGTAAAACAAATAAAGTTAAGAAAACTGCGCTTGTCATACCGCCCACCATAGGCGCTGCAATTCTACTCATCACTTCTGAGCCCGTGCCCGTGCCATACATAATAGGTAATAAACCAATAATAATAGTGGCAACTGTCATCATTACCGGTCGCACACGCAAACCTGCACCTTGTAAAATAGCTTCAAGATAAGCTTGCTGCGAAATAGCTTTACCATCGGCATTGGTTTTCAGCTCAGCCAACGCTTGGTTTAAATACACCAACATGATCACGCCGATTTCGACAGCAACACCCGCAAGTGCAATAAAACCAACTCCAACAGCAACTGAAAAATTAAAACCTTCGAAATACATCAGCCATAAACCGCCAATCATTGCCATCGGTAAAGTCGCAATTATCATGACCACTTCACTTAAACGCCTAAAGTTTAAGTACAATAAAATGACAATAATCGCTAAGGTCAGCGGTAGCACATAGGTGAGTTTTTCTTTTGCCCGCTCCATATATTCATATTGCCCAGCCCAAGTAATTGAATAACCGGCCGGCAAGTCTAATTCACGTTCAAGTACTTGCTTGGCATGCTCAACATAGCTGCCAATATCAACACTACTCTCCCCCGTGCTTTCGATATCAACATAAGTCCAGCCGTTAATACGGGCATTTTCACTTTTAATACCCGGCGGCCCATTTTCAATATAAATCTCGGCGACATCCGCTAACACAATATGTGCACCTTTGGGCGTTACTATTGGTAGGCGCGCGAGTTTTTCCGGTGAATCACGATAGTCTTGTGGGTACCTGACATTAACCGGATAGCGCTCTTGCCCTTCGACCGTTTGAGTGACATTCATCCCGCCAATAGCGGTTGCGACCACATGCTGAATATCGGCAATATTAAGTCCGTAACGCGCGGCTTTATCGCGTTTAATATCGACTTTAAGATAACGGCCGCCAGCAACGCGCTCTGAATAAACCGAGGCTGTGCCTGCGACTTTACTGAGAATAACTTCAAGTTGTTGACCTATCTCTTGAATAACCGCTAATTCAGGCCCCGCGATTTTAATACCAACAGGGGTTTTTATCCCCGTGGCGAGCATATCAATACGCGTTTTTATCGGCATCACCCAAGCATTAGTGACGCCTGGAAATTTCACTAAACTGTCTAGTTCCGCCTTTAAGGTTTCGCTAGTTAAGCCTGTGCGCCACTCACGCTTTGGCTTTAATTGAATAAAGGTTTCAATCATAGTTAATGGCGCAGGATCCGTCGCGGTTTCCGCCCGCCCGATTTTGCCAAAAACATTTTGCACTTCCGGTACCGTGCGAATAAGTTTATCGGTTTGTTGTAATAACTCGCGCGCTTTACCAATGGATATGCCTGGGTACGTGGTCGGCATATACATTAAATCACCTTCATCAAGCGGCGGAATAAACTCACTGCCTATTTTATCGATCGGATAAAAACCAACAACCGTAATGGCAATTGCCATTATAATCGCCGTTTTTGGAAATGCTAATACGCGTTTTAATAGCGGCATATAACCAGCAATTAACAAACGATTTAGCGGATTCTTCTTTTCAGAAATAATATTACCGCGAATAAAGTAGCCCATCAGCACCGGCACTATCGTTATTGCTAAACCGGCAGATGCCGCCATGGCATAGGTTTTGGTATAAGCTAGCGGCGCAAACATACGTCCCTCTTGCGCCTCTAAAATAAATACCGGTAAAAAACTAACGGTGATGATTAATAAGCTGAAAAACAATGCTGGCCCAACTTCAGCGGCTGATTTAGCTACAATTTGCCAGCGCACTTCATTGGAGATCGGCACAGCTTTATTACCATTATTTGCATTCGCCGATTTGCTATAAGCTTCAAGGTGTTTATGCATATTCTCAATCATCACAATCGCACCATCGGTCATAGCGCCAATTGCAATCGCAATACCGCCGAGTGACATAATATTGGCATTAATACCTTGAAAGTACATCACCATAAAAGCGACAAGGATGCCTAGTGGTAAGGTGATAACAGCAACAATAGAAGAGCGCAGATGAAATAGAAATGCCGCACACACAATGGCAACTACAGCTAATTCTTCCAGTAATTTTTGCCACAGGTTATCAACCGCACGGTTGATCAAATCAGAGCGATCATAAACGGGAATGATTTCGACCCCATCTGGTAATGATTTTTTCAACGAAGCAAGTTTAGCTTTAACACCCTCAATAGTTTTTTGCGCATTTTCACCAAAGCGCATCACGACAACGCCGCCAACCACTTCACCTTCACCATTAAGCTCAGCAATGCCGCGACGCATTTGAGGCCCTAAATTCACTGTAGCAACATCTTTAATCGTTAATGCCACCCCTTGGTTATTTAACCCTAACGGAATATTTTCAATATCATTAATTGACTTAATATAGCCGGTCGCTGTCACCATATATTCTGCTTCGGCCATTTCAACAACCGAAGCGCCAGTTTCTTGGTTACCGCGCTGAATGGCTAATTGCACCTGTGCTAATGTCAGACCATAAGCGCGTAATTTTTCAGGCGCTATTTGTACCTGATATTGTTTAACCATACCGCCAATCGCCGCCACTTCAGAAACACCGGCAACGGTTTGCAATTCAAACTTTAAAAACCAATCTTGTAAGCTGCGTAACTGGCTAATGTCGTGCTGGCCGGTTTTATCTTGCAAGGCATAAAGGTAAACCCAGCCGACACCGGTAGCATCAGGCCCTAATTGCGGCTTTGCACTGTCTGGTAGACTTGCCGACACTTGACTAAGGTATTCTAAAACGCGACTACGCGCCCAATATAAATCGGTGTCATCATCAAAAATAATATAGACATATGAATCACCAAAAAATGAAAATCCGCGCACCGTTTTTGCATTTGGCACTGATAACATCGCCGTTGTTAGCGGAAATGTCACTTGGTCTTGTACTACTTGCGGTGATTGACCCGGATAAGAGGTTTTAATAATAACCTGCACATCAGACAAATCAGGCAAGGCATCAACAGGGGTATTTTTTAATGCAAACAAACCACCAAACACTAACATCAGAGTCAAGAGAATAACAAAAAATCGATTCCCGACCGACCAACGAATAATTGCTTCGATCATCGTCTATCCTTCCTTTTTCATTAACATCTTAGCGTGATCATGCGACGACATCGGCATTTTCATCTCAGGCATAGCGGTTGCCGTTTTCGGCGCAATAGCAACGATTACTAAGTCGTCTCTGACTTCAAAAGTAAAAGTAACTGACATACCAAGGGTTAACGCGGTTAAATCAAGCATTGGGGCAACACTAAAGTCCATAGTCGCTGGTGGGCGCTGCCATTTTTCAATGGCTGAGCGACTAATGTTTAAGAGGCGATTCTCAAGATCAATATGATTAATCACGCCAGTTACCGAAGCGGTAGCGTACTGTTCGGTCATCTTCTCGGTCATTTTATTGGCATTGCTATTAAGCATTGGCTGATGCCCTTGATGTTGCTCTAGCGCTGTCATCCGCATAAAATCAGAACTTTTACTGGACTCTGAGTCCAATAAAAACTGAGCGGAAGTCACGACCACATCATCAGCGGTTAAGCCGGCAAGTATTTCAATAACATCATCGCCAACGCGGCCTATTGTCACCGCGATAGATTTAAACTGACCATCACCTAATGCCAAAACCACGCGATCTTGTTTACCTGTGCGTATTACCGACTCCTTGGGGACTTGTATCACTGAGGCTGCCATCTCACCGTCAGCTTGGGTATTAATCATCACGCTAGCAAACATATTAGGTTTTAATAATAAGTCAGCGTTATTAAATTTCAGCCTTGCTCTTAACGTACGGGTTTGTGCATTTAACGTTGGATAAACATAATCAATAACACCATGCCATGTTCTTGCGGGTAAATAATCGAGTGTCATCACCACAGGTAATCCAGCTTTAACTAAGGCGGCATCACGTTCAAAAACTTCAGCTTCAACCCACACTTGTGACAGCTTGCCAATACTCATGATGGTATTACCGGGTTTAACAAAAAAACCTTCTCTGATTTGCAAACCATCTACCACGCCCGATTGCGGGGCATAAAAAGTTATTGACTGCTTCACGGTTTTGCTTTGCTGTAATTCTTGAATAAAATCAGCCGGCAGTTGTAATGCTAATAAACGTGCTTTCGCCGCCTTAATGAGCACTTTATTATTGCGGTTTAACGAAATTAAAAACTCTTCTTGCGCGTTCACTAACTGCGGCGAGTATAGGGTATAAAGTGGTTCACCCTTTTGCACCTGATTACCTACAGCTTTCACGTATAAAGTATCAACCCAACCTTCAACGCGCGGATGGATATGGACGATATTAGCTTCATCATATTGTACGTAACCAACTGTTTTAATATTATTAATCATTGGCTTAAATATTACTGGCGCGGTTCTAACACCAAGATTATTAATAACAGCTGGTGATATTTTTACTGCCCCTGCTGCCTGCCCGTCACTCGCGTCTTGATAAACGGGGACTAGCTCCATGCCCATTGGCGATTTACCTGGTTTACTTTTACGGTAATTATCATCCATCGGAGCAACCCAGTATAAGGGCTGTTTTTCTGCCACAGACTCAGATTTCTCAGCCGTACTGGTTTGCATCGGGGATAAAAAATTTATCGCGGCTGCGCCGATAATAATGCCAACAGCAGTTGCCAAAATAATTTTTGTATTTACTAACATGCTTATTCTCCGAAAGCTTTGTTGATATGGCCACGCTTATTTGCTGAGCTCGTGTCAGGTGATGAGTCAACAAAATAATAATTTAAGCGGGCAACCGTTTTTAATGCCTCAATATCTATTTTTAATGACGATATCTGCGCATTTAATTCGGCTATCCTCGCTCTGACCACTTCAGCAAAATCGCCATCGTCATTGGTATACGCTGTCAATGAGGCCTCCGCTTGGTCATGGGTTTGTCGTAATAAATGCTTGTTATATAAAGCTTGTCGCTCTGATAAGCGTTGCAGCTGTAATCTTTCTTTGTCGATATTTGCCATCATGGCTCTTAATAACAATAATTTTTCAGTTTTTATTGCGGCCGACTCTGCTTGGCTAGCTTCGACATTTTTGTCTTGTTTGTTGTCAGTAAACAGCGGCACATCAAAAGTTACTCCAACCGAGAAAAAATCAGCGCGATTATTAGCATTCATACTTGAGGAGTTACTTGCCGCATCATCTCGAAAGGCATAGCTGGCATTTACACCCCACTTTGGTTGGTACTGCTCTTTGGCAATAGCAATATTTTGGGCAGAGGCATTATAATTTACCTCTATCGCTTGTAAGGCTGGATGAGTGCTGATTTTATGAGCCACATCATTCGCTGAATAATGCCCCTGTTTTAATAACTTAGCGGCCGTTAATGTGAGTTTCGGCAAAGGTTCACTAACGCGATAGTACTGGCGAGCACTATCGCCAAAACGATAATTATTCACTGATGAGTTAACATTCGCGCTGCGGTCAACTTGCGGTAACCATTCATTTAACTGCGCCATGGTTGTTTCAAACGTTTGTAATTCAACGGTTAATCTATCGTCCAGTTGTAATAATTCAAGCTGCGCTCTGATCACATCTTGCTGACGGGTTTTACCTGCTGTCGATGAATAACTTGCTTTGGCAATATCGACCATTTGCTCAAATAAGGCTTTGTCTTTATGGATGAGTTTTATCGTTTTTTGCGCTAAATAGGCATCTAACCATAACTGGGTGATCAAGCTTGTCACTTTTGCCCGTCGATCAATTCGCATTAACGGATATTGTGACGCCTGTAGTTGCAGTTGCGATTTTTTCAGGGTCAAAGTATCACCGCGGGCAAGCTGTTGACTGACACCGATTTTTAATTGCGTCATGGCCTCTTGCGAGAAATCCCACGAATCGACGGGCATATTAACTAAACCAATTGAAACGGTTGGATCAGGTAAGGTCGCAGCCGCGATACTTTTTGCCATAATAGCGTGCTGTTGTAATTCATTACCTTGTAGCCATGGGTCGTTATATTGCGCGCGAGCTACGGCTTCAGCTAATGAAATCACATTTCTTTCATTAGTGTGTTGAGATTGATTGGTTGTGGTTAAGGCTGATTTTAAGACCGGTTTTAGCACAGGTGTTAATTCTGGCTTTAATTCTGGTTTTAACTCGATTTTTGGCCCAGCCAACACTTGGCTTGAGTATAAAAGTTCAACAACTAAAGACAATAACAATGCCGATTGACGATATTTTAATAACATATTTTCCTCCAGAACATCTGGAATTGGGTTGGTAAACACCAACGAATTTTCATCAAGGAGCGATCAAACCAATAGCGCTAGCGATGCGATTTAACCTGAGATTAAGTTTGTGATCAGTGCAGGATTAATTTTGAGTCGTTATCAACAAGTGATAAACACCAAACATGGTTAATTTAGCTTAACCACAACCTCAAAAAATAGGCGCACTGATGCTGTATTAAGAAAATATAGGGGGGCGAAAGAGCGATTTATTACGTAATTGAGGAATTGAGAAATCTAGATAGTGAATTTTTTCAATGGCTGGAGATATTTTGCTCGAAACCATATTGGCAAATAAAAGGCTTAATGATGAACAAGCATTGGCTGGGCAGTCACATTCAACATCACAGCAATCGCCGCTATTAACTTGAGCGCTGCTTGAGCTTGTAATCTGCTGAGCCATATTATCATGTGCTGATGGGGCGGTATGCCCCATGGCCGCATGATCTATTTCCATATGTCCAGTTGCCATATGTCCCATAGCCATATGAGCAGTGGTGTTACTGCTCATTGCTGAAGACATTAAATGTTGATGAGTACTTGCCGCCATATCACAAGACATTGTCGAGTAGCCAAATGCCTGACCAATAAAGGCAAAAAGCATAAAAACTACTACAATTTTTTGTGAAATTTTTGTGATCATCAAAACTCATTTTGTCGACGGACTATCGATTTACCTGCCTAATATACAAAGTTTATGGGGATTAGGCAAAACTCTTATTATTAACAGCATGTTATTTATGACCCGCTTTAGGATAAGCGGCTTTCAAAATCTTGAAAATTAAATTCATGTAAAACCGTTAAGGCATCAGTTTTTGAATTCCACACCGCTATTGCGGGCAGCTTAGTACCGTTAAAAGTACTGGTTTTTACCATAGTGTAATGCGCCATATCTTCAAACATTAACCGTTGCCCAACGTTTAATGGTTGCTCAAAACTGTAATCACCCATAACATCACCCGCCAAACAAGTTAACCCCCCTAAGCGAAAGTTAAACGGTTTTTCGTTTAACGCGCCGGCGCCGGTAATTGCTGCGCGATATGGCATTTCTAGAGTGTCAGGCATATGACAAGTGGCTGAGGTGTCTAATATCGCTTGTGGTCTATCGGTGTAACAAACATCTAATACTTCAGTAACCAAAACGCCGCTTTCAATGGCAATTGCCTCGCCAGGCTCTAAATATACTTGTAATTGATACTGCGTTTGCACTTGCTTGATGCGAGTAATTAGCTCATCAATTTGATAGCCTTTCGCCGTTAAGTGATGACCACCACCAAAATTTAACCAGGCTAATTGCGGTAAATAAGCGGCAAACTTTTCTTCAACCACATTCAGAGTTCTTGCTAAGGGCTTAAAATCTTGCTCACACAAAGTATGAAAGTGAAAACCACTAATTAAAGCAAACGCCTGTTGAAACTCAGCCGTTTGCAGATGCTTTTCTAACTCCGCTAACACAATACCTAAACGAGAGCCGGCAGCACAAGGATCATAAATAGGCACATCTCCTTCAGAATGCTCAGGATTCACTCTTAAACCAAACTGTAAATTAGGCCGTTTTGCTTTAGCGTCAGCACATAATGAATAAAAACGTAACAGTTGCGAGCAGCTATTAAAAACCAAGTGATCAGCAAACGTTAATAGTTCACGTAAATCGCTTTCATTGTATGCCGCCGAAAACACATGGATTTCACCGCTATAATGCGCTTTTGCCAACAAGGCTTCATGCAAGCCACTAGAACAAGTACCTGACAAATACTGATTAGTTAAGCCGGCGAGTTTCCATAATGAAAACGCTTTAAGGGCGTGTAGTATTTTCGCACCACTTTGTGTTTGTATCGCATTAATAATGCTTAAGTTGGCCTCTATGGCAACTTCATCGACGACAAAACAAGGACTTGGTAAGCGCGATAATGCTAATTGACTAAAATCGGTTTTCATTTTTTACTCTTTTACTTTTTATTTACTTATCAGTGGCGTTTGTTAACAAGGCTAACCTGTAAACATCGCACCACTTTAGTGGTAGATACGCTGCCAAGTGATTCGCACTCGACAGCGTTAACTTGATCAGCTTAGGCTGAAATAGACTAAGTTAAGTGAAGCTAGGCTAAGTTAAAACCATCTAACTCGATGACTTTCCACGGTAAACCATATTGATTCATCGCGTCCATAAATGGATCAGGATCAAATTCTTCAATATTTAATACGCCCGGCTCTAACCATTTTTTATCAACCATCATTTTTGCGCCGATCATTGCTGGTACACCTGTAGTGTACGAAATAGCTTGAGATTTAACTTCCGCAAAACATTCTTGATGATCACAAATTTGGTATAAATAAACCGTCTTTTCTTTACCATCTTTAATACCGCGAACCACACAACCGATACAGGTTTTGCCTTTGGTCCGCTCACCTAAGGTAGAAGGATCTGGTAATAATGAAGCTAAAAATTGAATCGGAACAATTTCTTGGCCGTTAAAATTAACCGGATTAATACCTGTCATGCCAACGTTTTGTAACACTTCAAGATGCTTCAAATAGTTTTCTGAAAAGCTCATCCAAAATTGTGCACGCTTTAAACTCGGAAAGTTTTTACCTAACGATTCTAATTCTTCATGGTACAAGCGATAAAGATTGAAAGTACCAACACCATCAGGACAAGTAAATTCAGCTTTTTTACTCATTGGCGGTGTCGTGACAAACTCACCATCTTCCCAATGACGACAATCAGCGGTTACTTCACGAATATTAATTTCTGGATTAAAATTAGTCGCAAACGGATAGCCGTGATCGCCACCATTAACATCAATAATATCGAGGTAATGAATTTCATCAAAATAGTGTTTGGCGATATAAGCGGTAAAAACATTGGTCGCCCCTGGATCAAAACCACTACCTAACAAAGCACATAAGCCTGCAGCTTTAAATTTATCTTGATAAGCCCACTGCCATTTATATTCAAATTTAGCAGTATCAAGTGGCTCGTAGTTCGCCGTATCCATATAATGAACACCAGCAGCTAAACAAGCATCCATAATGGTTAAGTCTTGGTACGGCAAAGCAACGTTAATTACTAAAAATGGTTGCTCTTGTTTTAATAAAGCAGTTAATTCAGGTACATTATCAGCATCAACCTGCATAGGTTTAATTACTTGTCCTGTTTGCTCTTTAACACTTTTTGCAATATTTTCACATTTCACGAGTGTTCTACTCGCTAATACAATTTCAGTAAAAGTTTCAGGTAATTGTGCGCACTTTTGCACAACAACATTACCAACGCCGCCAGCGCCAATAATCATTACTTTAGTCATTACAATTCCTCTTCATTCTAATTGGTATAGCCCTAAGGCTTAATTACTAGCCTTTACTATTCGTATTTTAGTAGTATTTTTACTACTTACATTATCTATTGGCTAATAACTTACGATACGTATAAAGCACTGAAGGTGCGTTTACGACGTATTCAATTAATATTTAATTGAGCCTTAAACTATTACCTAGCAACCCTGCACAGCTTGACGAAATTATTACCCTACGTTCCCTTAATCCAGCTTTTTATTTATCTATAATAGCTCTCACTAAAAGGGGCGCAAATCTTAAATTTATTTGGTATAAAAGCAACTGTTTTTTTATACCTTTTACGCTTTATTTTCACTTAAATTGATAACTTAAGATAAAAACAATAAAAATGACCATTGAACAGAGCCGAATCGATTTAAATCATGGTATCTCACCTATTAGCGCAAGTGATTTATGTCATTTTTTAGCCAATAAAAAAGTGAGCTTATTGCTCACTTTTCAGTATCATCCAAAGCTCAAGATATTATGAGTTATTGTAGTCTGTCAACAGCAGCACTAATACCCTTCATACCCGAGTTAATTTCCCTAAAGATGCCATCAACTTGAGTAATGAGTGTAGTACCTGATTTTGCTTTCTCTTGTGTTTCGATAATATCTTCAGCTAGTTTAGTTGAGATTGTTGCATTGTTTTTAACGACATTTGAGATTTCAGCTGTCGATGCACTGGTTCTTGAAGCTAATTGCCTTACTTCATCTGCTACCACAGCAAAACCTCGTCCTTGCTCACCTGCACGCGCCGCTTCTATCGCCGCATTTAAAGCGAGTAAGTTGGTTTGATCAGCAATAGAGGAGATAGTACTTACGATATTGGTTATTTTTTCAGATTGCTCGTGTAATTCTGTAATATTCTGTGCGACCACTTCAACATTGGCCGTAATATCATCCATAATAGCAACACTTTGCGCTAACACATCTTTCGCTTGCTCTGACACTTGCTCTGTTTCTGATGCTGTAGAATAAACAGCCTCAGAAGCTCCCATAATATTAACTGTACGTTCAGTGACATCAGTTGCAAATTTAACAATACGTATCAATTTACCTTCATCGTCAACAATGGGATTGTAACTTGCTTCCAGCCATAAAATATTACCCAAGGCATCTTTACGTTCAAACAACCCTTGAACAAATTCACCGCTATTAAGTTTCGACCAAAACTTGTTATATTCATTACTGCCTGTTAACTCGGCTGAGCAGAATATTTTATGATGGCGGCCTTTAATATCTGATAACTTGTAACCTACTGTATTTAAAAAGTTATCATTCGCGTCTATAATCGTTCCATCTAATTCAAATGAAATACTCGCTGTTGAACGGTCTAGAGCTGCTAAAATGCCATTTTGAATGTTTGATTTTTCAACAAAGTCAGTAATATCACTGGCTATTTTAACTACTGATTGAATTTTCTCGTCGTCATCTTTAACGGCGTTATAACTCGCCTCTAACCATAGTGGGGAACCATTTTTAGTAAAACGTAAAAATCGATCACTCATCGATTTTCCTGTCGCTAATTGCTGCCAAAAGTTTTTATATTCACTTGATTGAGTGTAGGCGTTATCGCAAAAAATACGGTGATGCTGCCCTTTGATTTCATCAATAGTGTAACCAACGGTAGCTAAAAAATTGTCGTTTGCATCTAAGACTTTGCCATCCGGGGTAAACTCAATAAAGGCAACAGAGTTTTTTAAACTCTCTAAGATATGATGTGACTTATTCGCGGCTTGCTGCTCTGGTGAAGGTATGCTTTCAATAACTTCCCTTTTACTAAAGAATCCCATATAACCTCCAGTTAACTGATAAACAACTTTTATTTCCCATACTATATAAACTTATAAAAACTCATTTGTAAATTAGAAGTTAGAATAAATGGCATTTATTTTAACTTTAGCGCACCTGACAAACTTGGTAGCTATCTTTAATTTTTTATTTCACCTTAGTTCGGGTTATTTAAAAGTATAATTAGCTGAATGTCGGCTACAGCAGTGGTCATTTTTAATGATAATACACTAGGCTTGATATTTCTGGGGAGGATTTATTTTATAACGCAGCCATAAAAAGACTGCATCTTGGGAAGATGAAAACAGGAGGTAAGTTTACCTGTAGATAAGCTTATATTTTGAGATTATATTTTGAGATTATAAAATAATCTTTCTACGCTTATTGCCTAGCGGCTTGTTGTCTGTGCGCGTGCTTTCAGGGCGAGTATTATCGATGCGCTTACTGTCAGAGCCCTTTTTGACATTTGTTTTTTTGTGTGTGGTGTTTTTGTTAGCAGGCCTGACAGCTTTATTTTTCGAAAAACTGTCATTCGAACGTCGACTTTCTGAGGTGTTGTTTGAATTATTATTGTTCGATGCACGATGTTTCGAGATAAAACCTAATTTTGAAACCGGTAGCTCTTTTGTCACCGGGAATTCTTCAATCTCTTTTCTGGTAAGAACGTGCCCTAACTGACTTTCAATCGCACATAGCTCTCGAAAGTTGTCTTTAGAGACTAATGATATCGCTTCACCACTTGCTCCTGCTCGGCCTGTTCGGCCAATACGGTGAATATATTCGTCCGCTTGTGCTGGTAAGTCATAATTAACGACGCGATCAAGATCATAAATATCTAAGCCACGTGAGGCAATGCCAGTAGAGACTAAATACTTTATTTTACCTGATTTAAAGTCCGCTAATATTTGCTCACGTACACCTTGCGCTCTACCGCCATGAATAGAGTCCGCTTTAATACCACGCTTTTCTAACTGGCTTACTAATTTAGCCGCGCCGTGTTTAGTGGCAATAAAAATCAGCGCTTGTTGCCACTTTTGCTCAGTAATTAAATGGCTTAGTAAGGCTGACTTTTTATCTTTATCAACCGCAACTAACCATTGCTCAATTTTCGGGATATTAGCAATGTCAGGTTCAATCGCCACTTCAACGGCATCTGAAATCGCTCTTTTGGCTAAACCACGAACATCTTTTGAAATAGTGGCGGAAAATAATAAATTTTGACGCTGTTCAGGTAGACGTTCAATAATTTTATTAATGTCGTCAATAAAGCCCATGTCGAGCATTCTATCGGCTTCATCTAAGACTAAAACTTGTAACTCATCAAAGTGCAATGCCCGTTGATGTGCCATATCAATTAAACGGCCAGGCGTAGCGACAACTATATCAACACCATAAATTAGTGCCTGCTTTTGCGGTTCAGCATCAACCCCACCATACATCGCCATTGAACTTAGGTTTAAGTATTTACCATAATTTTTAATACTGGCTTCAATTTGTATCGCAAGTTCACGGGTCGGGGTTAATATTAATGCTTGAATGCGTTTACCGCGTAATGTTTTATCGTTATTTAACAGCTCCAAGATCGGTAAAACAAAACTCGCTGTTTTACCGGTACCGGTTTGCGCCGCAGCAACAATATTTTTACCTGATAAAACAATCGGTATCGCTTGCTTTTGAATAGCAGTTGGCTCGGTATAGCCTAATTCGTCAATCGCTTTTAAAAGAGGTTCTGATAACCCAAGTGTTGAAAACGGCATTTCTTTCTCTCTTAACTAAAAACAATTGATGGTAATAAACAAACTAAAGTAAAAAACTAAGCTTTAAGCAACTTTTTGCGCAGCAAGTTGATTGGCAAGATATTCATCTAATGAACCTTGGAAATCAATCAATTGCTTGTCTTTAATATCAATAATACGGGTTGCTAAACTTGAAACAAATTCACGGTCATGGCTAACAAATATTAACGTACCTTCAAAATCTTTTAAGGCGTTATTTAAAGCATCAATCGCTTCAATATCCATGTGGTTAGTTGGTTCATCCATAATCAATACGTTGATGTCTTGCATCATTAACATACCGAATAACAAACGATTTTTCTCACCACCTGAACAGTTACGAGCTTTTTTATTCGCGTCGTCGTCAGTAAATAACATTCTACCTAACATGCCACGAACAGCTAAATCGTTATGACACGGACGACGCCACTGTGACATCCAATCCATTAACGTTAAGTCGTTTTCAAAAAAGTGACCACTGTCTTGCGGGCAATAACCTACAGAAGCATTTTCAGACCATTTAACCACGCCTTCAAGTTGCTCTAATTCATTCATTAAACAACGTAACAAGGTTGTTTTACCCACACCATTTTCACCAATGATGGCAACTTTAGCGCCCGCTTCAAGCAATAAATCACCGTTTTTAAATAATATGCCATCGTCAAAACCGTGGCATAAATTTTCAAGCTCTAGCGCTTGGCGATGCATTTTTTTACCTGGAGCAAAAGCAATCTTAGGCGTAATTCGGCTAGATGCTTTTACATCATCTAGTTTAATCTTATCCATTTTCTTGGCACGAGAACTGGCTTGTTTCGCTTTTGAAGCATTAGCACCAAAGCGATTAACAAAGTCTTGTAATTCAGCAATTTCTTCCGCTTTTTTGGTATTACCGGCAAGTAATTGCTCACGTAATAAACCTGATTGCGCTAAGAAGAATTCATAGTTACCTGGGTAAATACGTAATTCACCATAATCTATGTCTGCCATGTGCGTACAAACTTCATTCAGAAAGTGTCTGTCATGCGAAATGATGATCATGGTACATTTACGTTTATTTAACTCGCCTTCTAACCAAGAAATGGTATGAATATCCAAGTTGTTGGTTGGCTCATCAAGTAACAAAATATCAGGGTTAGCAAACAAGGCTTGTGCTAATAACACACGTAATTTCCAACCTGGCGCTACTTGCTGCATTAAACCGTAATGAAAAGACTCTTCAATACCCGCTTCTAATAGAATTTCACCGGCGCGACTTTCGGCGCTGTATCCGTCCATTTCTGCAAACTGGCTTTCTAAATCACCAACACGCATGCCGTCTTCTTCGGTCATGTCTGGGTTTGCATAAATAGCATCGCGTTCTTGTTTTACTTTCCATAACGCAACATCGCCCATGATCACAGTGTCAATAACACTATATTCTTCAAAAGCGAATTGATCTTGACTTAAGGTACCGACTTTTTGTCCAGAGGTAATTGAAACATTACCTGAGCTTGGCGCTTGCTCGCCGCTAAGAATTTTCATAAAAGTCGATTTACCGCAACCATTAGCACCAATCAAACCGTAACGGTTACCGTTGCCAAATTTTGCTGAGATATTTTCAAATAAAGGCTCTGCGCCAAATTGCATGGTAATGTTCGATGTAGTTATCAAGAGAATTTCCTAGGTGTTGCTAACGGCCATTGAGACTAAACATTTAGTTAATTATTAAACCGAATAATCCGGTTAATAATCGTCTAAACAAAGCCCCAAATAATAAGGCGCGCATTATACAGGAATAATGCTTTATACCCTACCCTAATATTACTTTTATGGTCATTTATTCGCCAATCAATTTTATTGTACTGTTAATCTCTCGATATAAGTTCAGGTTAACTAACAAAATCTTTTCGGGATATCACGCTTTTAACGGGTAAACTTAGCGATAAAACTCTCCGCACATCGGAAATTTATCGCTATGCTCTTCGGTATTAACTATTTAACGGTTTATTCGTTTTATCTTTTAATGAATTTAATAATGACAATGCTTTTTCAAAATCGTATTGCGCAATGAGCTGTTCCATACTGGAGAACAGTTCATCTCCCAGATAAGAAAGTAATAAACTGGCATTGTTATCAAAAACTTTACTCGCTTCACAATCATCATTTATCAGGAGATTTGTCAGTTGCTCAAGTAGTGGTAATAGCGCTTTAACATCGATTGAAACTGTCGATAACGAAGTTCGCGAAGCCTTTTCGGGTAGCCAAGCCTGTAAATTAGTAATCATTTCAGAGAGTAACTTTTCGAATGGCGTAAACTGAGCAGCAATGAGTTCGTGATCCTGTCCTTCACGGCACATTTGTTCTAACTCCGCAGCTAATGCTTGTAAATCTATTGCGCCAATATTGCCATTTACCGCTTTTGCATTGTGCGCTAATCTTTCCGCTGTCAAAATATCACCGCTATATAAAGCACTAAGAAAGCTTTCAGAAAAATCCTGCTGATTGTCTACATATTTACGTAACATTGATAGGTAAGCTTTGTTTTCCCCCATGACTCGCTCAAGCCCTAAAGTAGTATCCAGACCATCGATAACGGGTAAATCAAGTTCGATATTAGCTGACACTTTTACTTCGCTTACTTCCAAAGCTAGAGGTCTATTGCCTGGTTTTATCCAAAGTATCAGTGTTTTAAAAAGTTCGCCTGGGTTAATCGGTTTGGCTATATGATCATTCATTCCTGCCGCTAAACATTTTTCCTTATCTTGCACCATTGCATTAGCCGTCATCGCAACGATAGGGAGTGATTTAAACTGCGGGATTTTACGGATTTCAATTGTTGCACTAACACCATCCATCACTGGCATTTGCATATCCATCAGGACAATGTCGTAGTCACGCTGATTCAGCTTATCTAAAGCTTCTTGACCATTATTAGCAACTGAAACCATAAAACCAGCATTGGTCAGCAAACCAATGGCCACCTCTTGATTAAGCTCATTATCCTCAACCAATAAAATTCTCGAATCTTTTAGTGCCGCCAAGCCTTTATCAATATTTGAGCTGTGATATTTCTGTATACCACCTGCAACATTGACATCACCACCTAACAATCGTATTACGGTATCAAATAAAATGGAGGGGTTAATCGGTTTGATCAGTACATCTTTCAAGCCAGAAAAATTAGCTGCTTGAAGCACTTCAGCACGACCATAAGCAGTTATCATAACTAAACACGGTGCTGATTGTAATTTCAAAGCAGTTATTGCCTTAGCTGTTTCGATACCATCCATTCCCGGCATATGCCAATCGAGATAGACAACATCATAAGGATTCCCCGATTTCTCAGCTTGCTGTACGGCTGTAATTGCTTGAAAGCCATCAGCAACTTCGTCTACTTCAAACTTCATGTTACTCAACATTTCATTCAATATAGTTCTGGCAACTTCGTGGTCATCGACAATTAACATACGACGCCCCTGTAAACCCGAAACAGGAATTAAATTGTTCAATTGTGCTTGCGCCTTACCAAGCCTTGCTGTAAACCAGAAACTACTGCCCTTACCAAGCGTACTTTCAACGCCAACATTGCCGCCCATAAGTTCAGCAAGCTGTTTAGATATCGCTAAACCAAGCCCCGTCCCCCCATATTTTCGACTAGTTGACATATCAGCTTGTTGGAAAGATTGAAACAGCTTAGATTGTTGCTCTACTGTCAATCCTATGCCCGTATCACTGACACTGAATTGCAACAGTAACTCTTGCTTATTTTGCTCCAAAACATTGACTGATATCACTATTTCGCCATGTTCAGTAAATTTTACCGCATTGTTGGCGTAATTTATTAACACTTGACCAATTCGCAGTGAGTCGCCATTAAGATTGAAAGGCACATCTTGGCCAATATCAAACGTTAACGCTAAATCCTTAGTTTCTGCCTTTTCCGATATTAAGCTAGAAACATTATCTAATACTTTGTCTAATTCAAAGTCTGTGTGTTCAATGGTAAGCTTACCTGCTTCGATTTTAGAGAAGTCTAAAATATCATTAATAATGCCTAATAAATGCTGACCGGAACCCTGTAACTTTTTAATATAATCGTACTGACGAGTAGTTAATTCTGTATTTAAGATCAAGTACGCCATGCCAATAATTGCATTCATCGGGGTTCGTATTTCATGACTCATATTGGCGAGGAAATCAGACTTCATTCGAGTCGCGCTTTCAGCTAACTCTTTCGCCGCTTTTAGCTCCTGTGCTGCTTCACGACTTGCGGTAATATCGACCGTGACACCATACATATCGGTGGCTTGTCCTTGGGCATTACGTACAACATGCCCCAAAGCATGTATCCAAACTACCTGGCCATCAATCGGACGTTTATAGGCATAAATACTATCAAAGCGCGGTACTGTGCCGGCGACAGCTCCTTCAAAGTTTTCTAACGTTTGAACTGAAGCTTCTTTATTACCGAGCTCGACATTGCTAAACCATTCTTCCATCACCTTGTAGCGTAAATCTTCGCGTGGTGGATCGCCAAAAATAGCGGCCGCACGCTGTGACGAGTTGTAAAAGCCATCATCTGACAAAAGCGGAACATGCCAATAACCTGATTGGGTTAAGTCCATCGCTTGATCACTCAGAAAATTAGCGAGCTGTAGCGTTTTCTGCCCTTCAATACGATCGCTAATATCACGTATTGAAGCACAAGCACAGACCCCGCGACCACCTAAAGCAGGTAACTGGCTGAGCCCTATTTCAATAGGAAATTCACGACCATCTTTACGTAAACCTTTAAGGTCTTGTCCTGCCCCCATCGCTCGACTACCACCGGCTTTCATAAATTGATTACGTTTTTGTTCGTGTCCAGCACGGGCTGCCATCGGTAAAAGACAATCAACACTTTGCCCCATCAACTCTCCTTGTTGATAGCCAAATAATTCTTCAGCTTTAGGATTACATAAAATAATATAGCCACTTTCATCAACCACTAACATGCCATCAGGTGCTGTTTCGACTATGCCGCGATACCATGCTTCTGTGTGCATTAATTCAGCTTGCTGTACTTCCATTTCAAGAGATTGTTTTTCAAGTAGTAGTGCTTGATCTTCCATGCGCTGTGCTTGAATTTGAGTTTCTTGTAATAATGACTGGGTATGGAGACTGCTTTCTAAGAGCCCCATACTCACTCCTAAAATAGGAATTAAAGCCTCTAAAAAATCCAATTCGCGTGAGGTAAACGGTACAAAAGATGCTAACTCTATAACACCAATTAATTGTTCATTATGTAAAATAGGTAAAATAACAATCATCCGCGGTGAACTTTCACCTAACCCCGAATTTATGTGGATATAATTTGTCGGTGGGTCTGTTAATGTGATGGTTGTTTTTTCCAATGCACATTGGCCTACAAGTCCTTCACCAAGTGCAATAACTTTCGCAAGCGCTTTAGGTTTTTGCACTCCGTAACCACCTAATAAGCGTAAGTTATCTTCTTCCTTTAAATAAAGTGTACCATGCCCTGCATCTAACAATGGGCAAAGAGCTGATAACAAACGCTGTGAAAAATCAGGAAAAGTACTCGCTTGTTGCAACTGAGTAGCAATTTCTGCTAAATGAGCCTTACCCCATTGCTGCGCTGTTATGGTGCGATAAGTATCTTGCAATTTTGCCAAACCACGTGCTATTTCACCGACCTCATTAGGATATGCTGTATAAGGAATATTCTCGTCAGTTTTTCCCATTGTTAAAGAGTTTATTGCTTGGCGTAACCCGATACCTGGCTGAACAATTGAGCGTAAGAGCAAATTACCAACGATGACGCTAAATAATAAAGCAGTAATCATCAACCACAATCCAACCTGTTCTAATTGCTTACTTTGATTTTTTACAGCTGTAACTAGCAAGTGTGCGCTTTCTTCCTTGGTCAGTATCATGCGTTCAAGTGTTTGATTCACTAATTCACGACCTTGCCGAAATTGTGGGCTGAAATAAAAAGTAATGTGTTTTGGGGAGCTAGCTGAATTTAGCTCACTCAATTCAAGTACATGTTTAATATTGAGTTTATAATTAATAAATTGTTGTTCAAATTTTCCCAACATATCTTTATTGAGATCAAGTAGACCTTGTTTACGCAAGGCGTTGATTATAATTGATATATTTAGTTCTGTTTGAGCAAGTTGGGTTTTATAATGCTTGCGTTCTACGTCATCAAACGCCAATAAAATTTGATGCTGGCTAACTTCCATTTTTGTTAATTCGACGTTGAGCTTCTTAAGCTGAGAAATTCCCTGCAAATCTAAGTCGTACATTCGGGTTGTTTGAGCACTCATATCTCGAAGGGTTAGGATAGAGCTAATGCCTAAAAATAAGATCAACAGCAGTAAAGTGCCAAACCCCATCATCAAGTTATTTTTTAATTGATGCCGTTCAAGCGATATCCCTAACTTTTCCATCTTGCAATCTCTCTTAGGTAACTCATAACTGATTTTTTACTCTGTTAAAGCAAACCACCAGAATACATAGGAGTGTATACATCTTCATTCATAACACAGATGCTTGTGTTTTATCTTTAAGCTAAATACATATTAACGCTTACGTCTATTTACTATTTTTGTTATATATTTATTCTTCACAATAGGTGTCTTTAATTTTTAATATTTGGGGTAAACAACGATTGAAAGCACCAACAAGTTCAGGATCAAAATGTTTATTCGCGTTGTCATTCAAAAAACTTAACGCATCAGCAACTGTCCATGCCTCTTTATAAGGGCGTTTAGACGTCAGTGCATCAAATACATCGGCGACAGCTACTATTCTGCCGACCAAAGGGATTTTTTCACCTTGTAAGCCATTAGGGTAACCGCTCCCATCCCATTTTTCATGGTGGGTTAATGCAACCACATAAGCCATTTTTAGAAGTTCGGAGTCGTCACCAGTAAGAATTTTGGCGCCTATTTCTGCGTGCGTTTGCATAATATTCCATTCTTCAGCATCTAGCTTGCCCGGTTTTTGTAAAACCCTGTCAGGTATGCCTATTTTTCCAATGTCATGCATTGGCGAGGCATGCAATAACAACTCAGCCTCAATGGGATCCATACCGACTTCAAGCGCTAGAATATGAGAATAATGACTCATACGCAGTACGTGCATGCCGGTCTCATTATCTTTAAATTCGGCGGCTTGGCCTAATCGTTGAACGACTTGCAAACGGGTTTGATGAAGTTGCTTAGTACGTTCAACAACTTTTCTTTCTAACTCTCGATTTTGATCATGTAACGCCAAATGCGTTCTGACTCTGGCTTTAACCACTGGCGGGCTAACTGGTTTAGTAATGTAATCTGCTGCGCCTAACTCAAACCCTTCTAATTCATCACTTATTTCCATTTTAGCAGTAATGAAAATGACCGGAATGTGGCGAGTTTTGAAATTACTTTTCAACCTTTTACATACTTCCCAGCCATCCATGCCTGGCATCATGACATCTAATAAAATAATATCAGGTGCCTGCTCAGAAGAAGCGATTTCTAATGCCCTTTCACCACTAATAGCAACTTTTATTTTAAATTCATCTTTTAAAATACCGGCTAATATATCGATATTTTCCGGTGTATCATCAACCACTAATACCGTTTGCTTGTTCATCTCCATTCTCCTTATTCTTCGTTAATGTTAACCGTTGAATTTATTGAGGTTACTTTGTAAATATTGGTAAGCCTCTGCAAATTCATAGCGATTAATTAACGTACTTAACTTTAAAATTTCAGGTAGCTCGGGCAGTAATTGGCTTAATGCGTTTAATTGCTCTTTCACATTAATATCTGAATCTTGTAAACCTTGGTTTAATTGCGCTAAAGCAGTTTCAATTGATGGTTTTAAGTCACTAGTTTGATTTACCTGCGTTTTATTTACCGAAGCTTTATTTACCGGAGTTAGTTCAACCGCTGGCAGGGGTAATTGACTTAATAATTTAAGGTCATTTGCTAATTGATATTGAAGCTGTTGTAACCTTTGATTAAAATTTGGCTCTTGGCCAATCACGGACTCTAATTCTTGTGTTAATTGACTTAACTGGCTTGCACCTATGCTAGCGGATAATCCTTTAAAGGTATGCAGCATTCGATGAGTTTCCGCGCTATCACCCCTTACCCACGTGTCTTCGACTTGGCTGACAAAGTCGCGATAATTAGCAATAAACTTTGCCACCAAGGTTAAATAAAGCTGCTGATCTCCTGCCACTCGCAGTAATGCCTCATGAGTTGCAATACCTTCTAGCTCAGGGAAAGGCTTTATAGTTGCCGTTAGATTTTTATTTGTTGACAGGTTTTCAGCGTTTTTACTTAGTGTTTTACTTGTATTGGTATTGGTATTTTGAACTGTATTTTCGCTTTCAGACAGCCAATAATTTAACTTATTATATAAATCGTTAACTGAAATAGGCTTGGCAATATGATCATTCATACCAGCAGCGATACATTGCTCGCGATCTATATTCATTGCATTAGCTGTCATCGCCAAAATAGGCAATTGAGTAAATTTTTCCTGAGCACGAATTTGCTTCGTCGCTTCAATACCATCCATCACAGGCATCTGCATATCCATCAAGATAATGTCGTAATGATTTACTTTTAATTTATCCAGTGTTTGCACACCGTTATCAGCAATATCAACAATTAACCCTACTTTTTCTAACAAGCCTATAGCTACTTGCTGATTTAATTCATTATCTTCGGCAACCAGTATTTTTCTGCCGACAAATTTTGGCTCTAAAAGCACATCGCCTGAAACAACAGCCAATGGCGTCGGGGCTTTTTCATGTAACCAACAGTGCGATATGGCATTATACAATGCCGATTGATTAATCGGCTTCATTAAAAATCCATCTATATGTAAATCACCAGGTTTAGTTTGTAATATCTCCTGCCCATAGGCGGTAACTAGCATGACTTTAGGGAAGTGAGCCAATGCCATTTTATGCATCTCTTGTAAGGTCTCAATCCCATCTAAGCCTGGCATTTTCCAGTCTAATAATACTAAGTCATAGCTTGTTTTAGCTAATTGCTGTAGCGCTAAGACACCGCTTTTTACACAGTCGACGCTAAAGCCCATGCTTTCACAGTAGGATTTTAAGATAGTTCTAGCACCAGGATAGTCATCAACCACCAGCACTTTTAAATTTCGTAACTTAGACGGCAAATGATTATGTTGCTGTTCAGTGATGTCGCTGACCGGTAAATCTAAACTAAAACTAAAAACACTGCCTTGTTTTTCTTTCGTTTCAACCAGAATTTCACTGCCCATTTTATTCACTAAAAATTGACTTATCGACAAACCTAACCCAGTGCCGCCATATTTACGGGTAGTCGATTCATCTGCTTGTGAAAACTCTTTAAATAGCTTAGTTTTTTGCTCCAAATTCATACCAATACCGGTATCAAAAACAGAAAACTCAACCGTGACTTGCTCGTCATTGAATTCAGTTAACACAATCTCTATTCTCACTTCACCCGCATCGGTAAATTTAACCGCATTACTGGTTAAGTTAAGTAAAATTTGATTTATCCGTAGCGGATCACCTCGTAAAAAAGAAGGTAGGTCTGGATCAACAAAAACGAGAAACTCCAATTCTTTTTCAGCGGCTTTGACACCGATAACAGCCGTCAGATTATCTATAATTTGTTGAAACTCAAAATCAATACATTCTAACGTTAATTGACCGGCTTCAATTTTAGAAAAATCTAAAACATCATTGATAATACCGAGTAAAGAATGGGCTGCGCGATTCACTTTTTCTAAATAATCGTGCTGCTGTAAGTCTAAGTTCGTTTGTAATGTTAGGTGAGATAAACCAATAATAGCGTTCATTGGCGTGCGTATTTCATGGCTCATATTGGCAAGGAAGTTTGATTTGGCTTTGGTCGCTTCTTCGGCAATTTCTTTAGCATGGATCAAGGCATTTTCAGCCATTTTACGTTCACTAATATCACGGATGATGCCGAGCTTACCGGGTTTTCCGTCCATCACCATGTTAGTTAGAATGCATTCCGCGGGAAATACCTCTTTTTCATTGCGCCAATGGGTCCACTCGAACATCATCGAATCACCAACATGGCGAAAGTTATCAACCTCTGGAGGAACCGCATTCACACTACCATGATTCATTACTTGCTCAGTATATTGCTCAAATTGAACATTTAAATCGCAGGTTAATTTTCCGTTTAATTGCATAGGAGGAGAAATGAATGGCGCGGCTGGTGTTAGGCCAAATAATTTTTCTTTATTACCCACCTGAAACATTTCAACCGCCGCTGGGTTTGCATCGATAATGCCATCTTCAGTAATAAAGATATAAGCATCAGGCGACACTTCCCACAGCGCACTGAATTGCTCATGAGCATGCTTAAGCGCTATTTCTGTATCCATTCTGTCGGTAATATCTGTTGCTATCGCGCACATACCATATACAGATTGATTTTTATCAAATAATGGAAACTTGGTAGTCAAAAAAGTTCTGACCCGGTCGGCACAGGGAACATCTTCTTGTAATTGAATCGTGCTTTTATTCTCAAAAATGATGCTATCATAGGAATGCATTTCTTCACTGACAGCCTTAGGGTAAAGTTCCTCGTCAGTCTTACCAATGGCAAACCTTGGCGAAAATGAAAACAGCTCATCGTAAGCGACATTGGTTAATATATGTTTACGCTGTAAATCTTTTACTAGTACAACTTGCGGATAACCATCGATAATGTCTTGCATCAATTCTGTCGTTTGTATTATTTGATTTATCCGCTCCAACCAAATAATTATTTTTTTATCACTACCAATATCTAACCAACTCGCCTTAAGAGTGATTGACAATCCCTCCTTTTCTATATCATTGATTTGACATTGAAATTCAGAAATATCACCACTTTCAATTAATTCAGCCGTAAACTTACGCCATTGTTTTTTATCGGTGAAATAATCTTCAAAACTTATCTGATTTTGATTCTGGGTAGGCAATGCAAGCAAACCTTTACAAATATGGTTAGCAAACTCGACAACAAAATCTTCATTGAGAATAACAACCGCAATAGGGCTGGTATCTAAAGCAATATAAAGCGCGCTGGCCATAAGCTGGTTGTCACTGACAAGTAACTTTTTATCGGGGTTATCCATAGGTAGCTCCATGACTACTCTGCAACCTTTAGAAAAACATCAGTCAAACGAATAAGGTAGTCATCATATGAAAACGACAAAGTCACCTGAACTTCATCAAAAGTAGGTTGTTTTTTTATGGTGAAATGTTGTGAGGGGAAATATAAAATAGCACTTAACAAAGAAAGTGGTAGTGTAAGTAGCGCGCCCAAAAAAGTTTTTATTTTATTTAATAAAGAAAAAAACAACCGCATCTCCCTTGCATTCTGTGTTAATTAATAACAGCTTAATATCTCCATAGTCTAATGAACTAACAATCCTATTAATAACGGCTAAACAACCACTTAATATAATTGATTATATAGCTTGATAATGACAGTTATATTTCATTATCTCTATAAATTCAAAAGCTTGAGTTAATTTAGCCGTTAATTATAAAATTGTCTAGTTTTCTATTTATAACGGTAATTTGATTACTGGATATTTAAGATAACAACAATAGAAGATACCGGCCGTAGTCATCAAGTCCCCTGTAACTATAGTAATAATGGAGCCCTCCGATTGAGTAATTAATAGCTGATTTAACGTAAATGCCACTCCGGTAATTATGCCGCTAGCGATTAAAAGCTAACAATTTCCGCTGCAAAAATATCGCCCCTTTCACTTAGCTGAAATAACCAGTAATATGCTCTCGTTTTATCTCGCCAACGTTTAGGAAAGCAATCAATGAGCAAAAAACATTACGTTATCTGGAAAGGTGCACAAACCGGCGTTTTTGACGCTTGGTCAACCGTTCAAGCACATACTGCTGGTCGTTCAGATGCGCAATATATGGGTTTTCCTTCCAAGGCTGAAGCGGAAGCGGCTTTTAAAGCAACCTATACCCAAGCCTTAATGAAACGCTCATTGGAAAAATCGTCTGGCGGTGGTTCATCTGCTAGCTACCAAGCGAAAAACAAACCGGCTAGTAACAGCTCACCATTACCTTTACCAACAGAAGCTGATTTTAATATTTATTGTGACGGCGCATGTTCGCCTAACCCTGGGAAATCAGGTACGGGTATGGCTGTTTATGAAAAAAACACCTTAATTCAATTGTGGTATGGTTTACATCAAAAAATGGGCACGAATAACACCGCCGAGCTTAATGGCATGTTAGAAGCTTTTCGTTTCGCTAAACCTTTAATTGAACAAGGAAAAACAGTACAGGTACTGTCTGATTCTAAATACTCAATTGACTGTATCACTAAGTGGGCAAAAGGCTGGCAAGCAAAAGGCTGGACTCGCGGTAAAAACGAAGAAATTAAAAACCTCGCTATTATTCAAGAAAGTTTTGCCTTATATCAAACGCTAAAAAAGAACTTGATCATCAACCATGTTAAAGGCCACGCCAATATTGAAGGTAACGAGCTCTCTGATCGCATGGCTGTATTAGCACGAATGAAAGCAGAAATCGGTTTTACCCGATATACCGGCACCATGAATATTCAAGAAATTTTAGCTATGCCGTCCGGCTAATACCGCTCACTTCACAGTTGATACTAAACAACTCGGTCACTAACGCCGAGGATAAAAAGGCTAACTGAAAGTGGCCGTATATTTGTGCTTATGTTGATTCAGCATAAGCTCAACAACAACAACAACAACAACAACAACAACAACATTAGTTTCCTCAGTAAAACGTCATTCAAATATCGCTGGTGAGATAACACCTGTGCAATTTATTCCCTTGGCGTTTGAAGCAAATGAATAGCATAGTCTGCTTTATTGATACTTTTAAGCAATTACGGCACTACTTTTACCTCGGTAATATCTCAAACATTACCTTCCATCAGACTTAAAATATTAAAATAATATTGATTATTCAAATATTTAGATAATAATCTAGTTAACGGTTAATTCTTAACTCAATAATGGAAAGTCATGCGCAAGATAATTTTAGTTTTATTGATGTCGATGGTAAGCACGGTTTCCGGAAAAACATTATGGTCAGATTTTAGTGTTAGCTACTTACAAGGCAGTAATTATCGCGTTGGTGATAATGACAGAAAAGTGTATACCTTTGAACACGTAGCAGGCACAAACTGGGGAGATAGTTTTCTATTTATTGATCGCTTAAGCTCAGATAATGGTGATATTGAAACTTATGGTGAATGGTCTCCTCGTATCAAGTTGATGGAATTAGACAATCGCTTGGTTAAAGATCTATCGCTAAGTACTACGGTTGAAATGGGGACCTTTGCCGGTGCTGACTTCTCTGGTTTTAGTTTTACGAATTATCTTGTCGGTATTGGCGCCGATCTGAAACTCCCGCATTTTAAATTTTTTAAAGTAAACGTCTACCATCGCAACAATGATCGAAACGATAATAATTATCAAACTACCTTTGTTTGGGCACTACCAATCGCTGGTTTTATTTATGATGGCTTTTTAGATTATGCCACCAGCACCGACAATTTAGCGACCAGTGTAAATTTAACCTCACAATTAAAATACGATATTGCCCCGCATTTTAATATCACCTCAGCGCTTTTCCTCGGCGTTGAATATGTCTATTGGAACAATAAATTTGGCATTAAAAATATTGATGAACGCAATGTAAACCTCTTAATCAAATATCATTTTTAATAATAAAAACAATAACACGAGCACATATTATGACTTTAAAACAAAAGATTTATACCAGTTTGGTACTCGCAATAGTATTACCGCTCGGTATTTCTACTATCTTATTTTCTGAAACCATAAAATCAAACGCGGATGAAAAATTAGCAACATCTGAACTACCAACCGCATTAAGAGAAGTGAGAAATGCCATAGAATTAGAGTTATCGGTACCAATCAATACCTCGAGAACCATCGCTCATAATACCTTTGTTGAAAATTGGCTAAAAAATGGTGAGCCTGAAAACCAACGCCAAGACTTTATTGAATATTTAGCACGTATCAAGAAGGACAATAACGCAATTACCTCATTTATTGTGTCGAAGAACACTAATAATTACTACACCAATAAAGGTATTTCCCGTCAAATAGAGCAACAAGACGATCAGTGGTTTTACAAATTCCTTAATAGTAACAAAGACTTTGAACTAAGCTTAGATATTGATAAAGCACTTGGTAAAGCGGCTGTTTTTATAAATTATGCGATTGAAGTTGATGGTGTACGGACTGCAATTGGCGGCGTTGGGCGGTCATTAGAATCAATGACCGAGTTGATCAAAAGTCACAAAGTTGGCGATGCAGGTATTGTTTATTTAGTAGACTCCTCAGGAGAAATTAAACTACATCCGAATAAAAACCTGATCGGCAATAAAATTAACTTAGCCGCAATTCAAAATGGCAAACTTGAAACCAGCACTAAAAACAATCTTGATGTGATTATTTCAAGCACCCCTATCACCTCGCTCGATTGGCATTTAGTTGCCGAAATTCCTGAAGAACAACTATATGGCGCCATTAATAAAGCGATTAACTTAAACTTAATAATTGGTTTGATCATTGCGATTGTCGGTTTTTTCTTAGTCAGATTACTGGCCTTGCAAATATTCAAGCCGATTGAAGTGATCACCACAGCAGTTAGTGCATTAACTGAAAAAGATGGCGACCTAACAGCCCGTTTACCTGAAAACCAAGACAATGAAATAGGTTTGCTTGCTCATAAATTTAATTTATTTTTAGCCCATTTACATAATATGTTTGAACAAGTATCAGCCTCAGCCATTCGCGTAAAAGAAATATCACAGCATGTAAATGAAAAAATTAATAATGCTGCTAACTTAGCCGAACAGCAATCAGCCAGTACACAAACGGTGGCCGCTGCTGTTAACGAAATGGAGATGACAGTTAAAGATATTTCCAACAGCGCCAGTAACGCTTCACAAAGCGCTGAAATATCACAAACAACGTCGGTATCTTGTAGTGATTTTGTGAGTCAAACCATTGAAAAAATGCAGGCGTTAAAAACGTCAATGGGCACCAGTGTTAGCTCAGTTAACGAGCTTTCTAGCGAGATACAATCAATCACCCACGTGCTTGAAGTTATCAAAGCCATTTCTGAACAAACCAATTTATTAGCGTTAAATGCCGCGATTGAAGCGGCACGTGCGGGTGAGCAAGGTCGAGGTTTTGCCGTGGTCGCTGATGAGGTTCGCACCTTAGCCCAGCGCACTGCTGAGTCAACAGAGCAAATTAATGCCATGATAGTGTCGTTGAAAAACAAAGCCGGCATTACCGTTTCTGCGATCGAGCTCGGCAATGAAACCACCTCTGAAACGTCAGAGCGCCTTAATGAAGCGGGCGTAACACTGACCACTATCACAAAAGAAATTATTAATTTAACTGAAATGAACGTTTTTGTTGCAACTGCAACCAGAGAGCAAACCCAAGCAACCGCTGAAATTAGTCAAAATATCGTGATGATTTCAGATACCGCAGAGCAAACCAAAGAAAACATGAGAGAATCTGCCCAGCTATGTGATGAACTTGATAACGAGTCTAAATCGCTTCAAAGTTTAATGGCAAAATTTACCTTATAAGCTAAGCCATGGTTCAACTAAATAAGTACTTCATTCTTTTACGCGAGTAGACAGATGAAGTGCTTACTTATTTTACTTAACTTACTTAACTTACTTATCTTTAGAAGTGTTTGGCGAATATTAAAACCGGTTAAGCGATAAAAGCATAAGTGCTATTCAGTGATGCTTTCAACGTTAGAAGCTACCAGCTTTAAAAACAACACCTTAACGCTTGTTATTAATCTGGGTTATCAACCTTTCTACCAAGCTGAGCTATTAATCAAATTTTTTCCATCAACCCCCTTAACCCGCACTACCCCGCCAACGCCAACAACACCATAGATCTAAACTTATCCATCAGTGTCTAACAATCAGCGCTACCTGCCTAATATCACTTACATACACAAGTGTCTCTCTGTGTTTGTGTTTTAGCGCTCACCTGAGCTAATAAGGTTAAGCTCACGTTAGGTATTATATTCAGCAAAAGTGATAATAAACGAAAACACAACTAAATCGATTTACTTGCTAATTAACAACCATATTTATGACGTAAATGTTAATCAAAAAGATAATTAAAACATGTCGGTTTATGCTGAAATTTTCACGGCTAAGCGCGGTTAAATCAACCCTACTTTATCGGGAAATCCTAGCAATTATGGCGGGATTATTTAGGAAGCATGAGGTGATTATTAGGAATGTAAATCGGTGTGTTGATTGAAAACAAAGGGTTGTATTTTCATTCTCCTCACCGGTTTAAATCAAAGGAATTCCAAAGTTATAACAAAGGTTAAAACAAAACCCATCATAAAATGTATGACAAGAATCTTATTATGTTTATAACTTTTTACAAGATTCCCTAGTTGCTAATGTACATGGGATCATCAATTTATGAGCTACATTATCATTAGCATTAATACTATTTAACAATAACTTAGTCGCTTCAAAACCGATTTTATATGGGTCTTGCTTAACCACTGTGATTGGCACTTTAAAAAAATCGGCCATCGGTAAATCATCAAAACCTAATAAAGAAACATCATCAGGAATTGATATCCCCTCTTGATTTAAGTTTGTGAGCAGTTCAGTAGTAATCGCTAAATGTTGAGTAAAAAATACAGTCGGCGCTATATCACTATTGAGTATACTTTTCGGTGATTGTTGGAAACCAGTTTCTCGATGCCAATATTGAATTAATGATTTATCTAACGCTATATTATGTTTTTCTAGCGCCGCAACATAACCTAAATAACGTTCATTTCTTGATTTTACATTTTTAAAATCTTGAGTCATAAAACATATTCGTTGATGGCCGAGCTTGATTAAATATTCAGTCGCGTCAAAAGCCGCTTGACGATAATCAGAGACAATAATATTTCTTTCATTACCGTCATATTCAATTTGAAACTGAACTATCGGTAAACCTTTTTCGTTAAATTTATTAATCAAGTCTGCATTTTGCCCTGAAGACGCAATAATAATACCGTCTACTCGCAACTGATATAAAGCTTGTAAAGAGCGCGCTTCAATCGCTGGATCAAAATCTGTATTGTAAATTAAAACGTTGTATTCACTGGTTTTACAATAATCATCAATCCCACGAAGAGTACGGCTTGTATAGTAACCCGTGATATCTCTAACAATAACGCCAATCGTTTTTGTCTTATCTGTTTTCAGGCTTCGTGCTATCGGATTTGGCACATAGTCCAGTTCTTTAATCGCCAGTTCTACCCGCGCTTTCGTGTCTTTCGACATATAATCAAAACGACCATTAAGGTACTGAGAAACAGTACTTTTTGACACTCCTGCCCGTTGTGCAACATCAATGAGTTTTATTTTTACCATACTTTTATTGTTGGACTATCATTAAAAATGAAGATATTGACATACTGCAATATTATGCTAAATTGGTCAACTAAACCGATTTAGTAAATATTGTAATCTTTGTCGAAAAGTGAGGCCATAAATTGAAAATTAAAGAAATTAAGGTATTCGTGTGTAGCCCAGGAAGAAACTTCGTCACCGTGAAAGTGATCACGGATGAAGGTACTTATGGCTTAGGCGATGCAACAGTAAATGGCCGAGAACTAGCGGTAGTTACATATTTAGAAGAGCACGTTGCCCCTTGTTTAATTGGCCGTGACCCACAAGAAATTGAAGATATTTGGCAGTATTTATACAAAGGTGTTTATTGGCGTAAAGGGCCAATAACTATGGCTGCTATTGCCGCGATAGATATGGCGCTTTGGGATATTAAAGGCAAAGTAGCTAACTTACCTGTGTATCAATTACTAGGCGGTAAAAGCCGTAGAGGGGTTACCTTTTACGCGCACGCTAATGGCGAGAGCATTGAAGATACCTTAGATAAAGCCCAAGAGCATATTGAAAACGGTTTTAAAGCGATTCGTTTACAGTCCGCTATTCCCGGCTTAAAAGTTACTTATGGTGTGCTTGGCGATAAAAAAGATTATTTTGAATTACAAGGTAGCCGCCCATTACCGCCAGAAGAAGAATGGTCAACGGCTAAATACTTTAATTCCATTGTGGAGTTATTTGAAAAAGCGCGTGAACGCTTTGGCTACGATGTGCATTTTACCCATGATGTTCACAGCCGATTAACACCAATAGAAGCAGCTAAGTTAGGTAAGTTATTAGAACCATATAATTTATTGTTTCTTGAAGACGCTGCAATTGCAGAAAACCAAGACAGCTACAAAATTGTGCGTCATCACACCACTACCCCTTTAGCGATTGGTGAAACCTACAATACGATTTGGGACTGTAAAGACCTCATTCAAAATCAACTAATTGATTATATTCGCGTTGCAGCAACGCATGCTGGTGGTATTACCGCACTGAAAAGAATTACCGATTTTGCCAGTATTTATAATGTTAAAACAGCGCCCCATGGCGCGCCTGATTTATCACCTGTGTGTTTTGCAGCACACATGCATTTAAATATTTGGGCGCCTAATTTTGGTATTCAAGAATTTGTTGGTTTTGGTAATGAAGAGTTAAATCGGATATTTAAACATAAGTTCACCGTTGAAAACGGTATGGGCATGATGAGTGAAGCACCCGGTTTAGGGGTCGAATTTGATGAAGCAGCTGCCGCTGAATATCCATACAAGCGTTCATATTTACCGGTCAGTCGATTAGAAGACGGTACGCTTTGGAACTGGTAAAACGTTCAGCTTTTCTGCCGAAGAAAGACATAAAAAGCAAACATAAAACATCTATTTAATAATATTAAAGCATTAGGAACAGATCATGAGTAATAAAGTGAAAGTATTAGTTCACGGTACTGGTTTTGCCGGCCAAGGTCATGCGGAAGCCTTTAGATACGCAGGCGCTGAAGTAGTCGGCATTGTTGGTAGAACCGAAAGTGTGGTTAAACAAGTCGCTAAAGATATGGGTATTACCTACGCAGGCACCGATTGGCAACAAGCGTTAGAAGTTTGCAAACCTGATGTTGTATCAATTGCGACCCCAGGTGGCGCACATGTTGAACCAATAAAACAAGCGATCGCTTTTGGTTGTCATGTCTTTTCAGATAAACCTCTCACTGCTGATGGCAGTACCTCAAAAGAATTATACCAATTGGCCACAGCTAAAGGCGTAAAAACAGCTTTTGCCTCAAGCTTTAGATATATGCCTGAAATATTACACGCTAAACGTTTAGTGGCTAATGGCGCAATTGGTGAGCCATTAGAAGTTGAGTGTATTTCTCACTTTAATTTAGAGCGCGATATTCCCTTTGGTTGGTCGCATCGTCAAGAAGACGGCGGTGGTCGTTTAAACAATAACTTCACGCACATGATGTCGATTGTTACTTCCGTTGTTGGTGAAAAAATCTTAGCAATAATGGGCGAAGTACGTGACGATTTAGGTAGAGCACCGATTGTTGAAGGCGTACATAACTTTAAAACCCGCCGTGACTTTATTCCCAAAGACATTAATGACCCATCTTTAAAATGGGGCGAGTCTAACGTGGAGTGGTCTTATAACGTACTTGCTCAACTAGAAAGTGAGTTTGCTAAAAAGCCAGTTTCGGTAATGTTCAAGCACGGTGGATTACACCCTCGCTTTAACGAAGATCATATTGTTTTTTATGGTAGCAAAGGCGCTATTTACATTAAAGGTCATTACGGCGCGGGCCCACTTTATTTATATGGTCACAGCAATGGTGGTGAAGCGAATGAATGGCTAGAGCAAACATTGCCGGCCGATATTGCTGCCAACGTACCAGATGTAGAAGGTGATACCGAACGTAACTGGCGCTACCTTATTCGTGAATTAGTCAATGATATTAAAGGCGAAGAAGTTGCCCCTTATCAAACGTTTAAAGAAGGTAGTCAATATCAGCAACTGATTGACTTAATTCGTAAAAATGATTACTGGGTCGACGTAAGTAAACTTTAATAGAAGGCGATAACATGATCTATGATTACGCAGTAATAGCTGGTTATTTCCTTTTAGTTGTTGGTATTGGTTTTACCTTCAAAAAAATGGCAGCTAAATCAACAAGTGATTACTTTCGCGGCGGCGGCAGAATGCTGTGGTGGATGGTAGGTTCAACCGCCTTTATGTCACAGTTTTCAGCTTGGACCTTCACCGGGGCGGCAGGTAAAGCCTTTACTGATGGCTTTGCCGTCAGCTTAGTATTTTTTGCTAATACCTTTGCTTATTTTTGTGGCTGGGCATATTTTTCTTATCGCTTTCGTCAAATGCGGGTTGATACCCCAACAGAGGGTATTAAACGCCGTTTTGGTAGCCAAAATGAATTATTTTTCTCTTGTGCCTTAATTGTCTTTAGCTTTTTAAATGCCGGTATTTGGTTAAACGCCTTAGGGGTATTTACCAGCGCTGTGTTTGAAGCCGATATTAATGTCACTATTATTGTGACTGGCTTAGCAGTATTGTTTATCTCGGTATTGTCAGGTGCTTGGGGCGTAGTCGCGTCAGATTTTGTGCAAACCTTAGTGGTTGCTGTGGTGTCTATTGCTTGTGCGATTGTCGCCCTTGTCATGGTTGGCGGTCCGGTTGAGTTAGTCACTAACTTCCCATCCGATTTTATTATGGGCCCGGAGATGAATTATGGTTTGTTATTGGTCGGCACCTTTGTCTTCTTTCTGGCGAAGCAGTTGATAACTATTATGAACCTGAATGATTCATTTCGTTTTTTAAATGCCAAAGACTCTGAAAACGCGCGCAAAGCCTCATTACTTGCCATGGTATTAATGGGGGTTGGTAGTATTATTTGGTTTATTCCGCCTTGGGCGTCAGCCATTTTATACCCTGATGCCGCCTTAGCTTATGCTGAACTTGGCAATAAAGCGGCAGATGCAGTTTATTTAGTATTTGCCAGAAACGCTATGCCTATTGGTACCGTCGGCTTACTACTAGCGGCGTTATTTGCCGCCTCAATGTCGTCAATGGATTCGGCATTAAATAAGAACTCAGGCATTTTTATCCGCAGTATTTATCAACCGTTTTTAGCTAAACGTAATAAAGTGGTTGATGATGAACACCTGCTGAAAATGGGCAAGTTGTTAAGTTTTATCAGCGGCTTGTTAGTTATTGTTATGGCGTTATTTTTCAAATCATTAAAAGAGCTTAGCTTATTTGATTTGATGATGTCTTTCTCGGTCATGATCCAAGTGCCTATTCTTATTCCATTAATCTTTGGTTTATTTATTAAGAAAACGCCGTCTTGGGCGCCGTGGGTAACCGTTATTATTGGTTTATTTGTTTCTTGGTTTGTGATGAATGTACTTACTCCTGATGTATTTTCTCGCTTTATTGGCATTCCAGAATTTACGTCAAGAGAAGCCACCGACATGAACTTAATATTAACCATAGGCGCACATTTAGTTATCACTGCCGGTTTTTTCTGTTTAACGTCGTTATTTTATAAAGACGAAAAAGATCCATACAAAACACAAACAGATGATTTCTTTAAAGATTTGGCTACGCCAGTGATTGCTGATAATGAGCAAGACGATTATGACCGCCAGCAACGTAATAAACTGGGTTCTATGGTGATCTACATGGGCTCTGGCATTGTCTTTATGGCACTAATTCCTAATCCATGGTGGGGACGTTTAATTTTTGTTAGTTGTGCCTTGATTATTTGGGCAACCGGCTTTTTATTGAAAAAAAGCGCCAAACCTAAAATAACGCAAAGCTGTTAATTTTGAGAGTAATGATGTTATCAAAAAATATAACCATAGCGCTTATAATAAGCGCCATCGCCTTAATCCTTGGTTGCACGGCGACTGGCGAAAGTGAAAAAGTATCACTCACTCATGGCCTTGATGAGTCAGCCGGCGGCTTAGCTAGCTATATTATTTCAACCACGAATGCCACCTACTTTCTTGAGAAAGCGGGTGGCGGCTTATCAAGCATGCTGGATAATGACGGTGTGGACTGGCTTGGTTTTCATAATAAAAAAGGCTCGGGTCATAAAGGCGAGTATCGCGGTTTCCCCAATGCCATCCATAACCAAGACGGTAACTACTTTCATGCCTTAAATGCCGGCACAGATTTATCCACTTCTGTGGTTGATATTGAATCTGATCAGCATGTGCGTATTACCTTTACCTCGGGTAATGGTCAGTGGCAAGGACAATGGGATTTTTATCCCGAACGGTTAGATTTCACCATGAAGAAAGTCAGTGCTGGCTACAAATACTGGGTGCAATATGAAGGTGTACCTTATGGTGAAATGGATAACACTGATTTTTGGTTTTCGTCTGCCGACAATAAAAAACATACGATTAATGAACCTTTTTTAGGTGACTTATCTTCAGTTAGTCAACCCGCAGCTGAATGGATAGCCTTTGGTGATATGAAATCACCTAGAATGCTTTATCTATTGCATCATGAAGATGATGAACATCCAGATAACTACGTCAGTAGGCCCGATATGACGGTGTTTGGTTTTGGCCGCAGTAACAAAGATAAGTTTTTAACAACGCCGCAAAAATTTTCGCTTGGCTTTGTTGAGTCAACAACATATCAGCAAGTGGCAAACACGATAACAGCAATTCTGCCTTAGCTTAGCTAAGGCATATAGTGGTTCAGGTATCACCTGAGATAAAAAAGACTTCTTCATGAGTACAAAGACAAAAAAAATTAACGCTTTTTACTTACGTAAAAACTTATCATTGGCTTGGCCGTTAGCACTCAATGCATTATTGATGCAATCCATGTTAATTATCGATATGTTAATTGTCTCGCCGCTTGGGGAAGTATCTTTAGCGGCAATGGGCATAGCCACAGCCCTTATTGCCTTTTTTATGGGCTTGCAGTTCGCATTAGGCAACGGCACCCAGCTAATTATTGGTCGCATGTTTGGCGCCAATAATGTTGCCGGTTTACAGCAAACTGTTGGTTCCGGTTTGTTAATAAATTTACTCGCCACCTTGGTGTTTTTTATTAGCTTAAATCTTTACAGCGATAACCTAGTGGCATTATTAACGATGGATCAGCTACTAGCTGAACAAGTCCATAGCTACTTATCAGTGTCGCAGTACATCTTGTTTTTTAATGCAATAACACAAATCATTACCGTCTTATTAAACGGTCAAGGCAATACCAAAACCCCCTTATTCATATACTTAATTGAGCTCCCGGTTAACGCGGTTATTAGTTATTTTTTAACCTTTGGCGTGACTCATTTTGATATTGCGAATATAACAATTACCAGCTTTTCATTTCAAGGATTAGGTGTTATTGGTGCTGCCTATGGTAGTTTAGCCGCGATCACATTACGCTTTATGTTGCTCTTTATTTATATCCGCAAGCAGCCCGTTTGGATATCATTCAACCTTAGCCAACTGCTTAACGCTGATGCCAGCATTAAACATTTTATTGAAATTTTACCGGTTGCTACTAACTTTCTTATTCTATCTATTGGCAACACAATTTATCAGCTGTTATTTTCTCAGCTAGCCTTATCTTCTTATGTCGCAGTGACCTTAGTTTTTCCTTGGCTGCGCATTGCTACCCAGTTTATTGTCGCCTGGGCACAAGCGAATGCTATTAGCATTACCCAAGCAATTGGTAAGGGAGATAATGCCTATATCAACTTGATAATTGCTAACTCACTTAAATTAGGGATGATACTCGCCGCTATTGTGGCTTTAGCACTTTATGCCTTTAGTTTATCTGTGCAGCTGATCTATCCGCAGCTAGAAGAAAATGTGTTGATTGCTTTAGCCAGCATTATGCCGCTATATGTCGCCTTACCTTTACTTCGAACTTTTAATACCATTTCAGGTAACTGCTTACGTGCGATTGGTAAAAGCATGTATGTGTTAAAAATTCACTTTATCACCCAGTGGTTTATTGTTTTACCGCTCTGCGCGATATTTATCTTATATTTAAAATTACCGCTATTTTGGGCCTTTGCCTTATTACCATTAGAGGAGTTATTAAAAGCGGTGCCGTTTTATTTGATGTTAAAAAAAACGCCCTAATCACTGATGAAAATAAATTAAGCTGAACAGCAGATATATTTTCGCTAGTGTTTCGGCTACTGTTTACACTAATATTCAGCCAATAAAAAAGCGAGCTGGTTAGCTCGCTTTCTAGTTGTAGTGCACAGAGAAAAGCATGCAAATGCTAAACCTGTGACTGTTGACGGATCAAGTTATGATAGACATGGTGTAAGCGGTCTAACTCATCTCGGCCAATCGCAGGGTTTAATAATAACGCTTGTATGCTTTGGTCTAAGCTATGCAGGGTTTCACGCATATGGCCATCAGGCACTAGGCTTTGCATCCAAGTGATTGCGGCCACCCTCTCACCTTGGGTTACTGGCGTTACTTTATGTAAACTACTTGATGGATAAAGTATTGCGTCGCCAGCGTTGAGCTTAATTTTCTGCTCACCAAACGCGGTTTGAATAATCAGCTCTCCGCCTTCGTATTCATCAGCTTCCGACAAAAATGTCGTCATTGACAGATCAGATCGCAACACATCATTACTATTTGGCATCCGCATAATTGCAGCATCAACATGAAAACCATAGGTTTCCCCTTGCGAATAACGATTAAAACAAGGCGGAAAAATACGATGTGGTAACGCAGCTGAAATTAGCTCTGGTGTCGCACCAAACTTAGCTAACAAACGATTAGACAAGTGCTGAACCTGTTGATGATTCGCATCTGCTTGGCCGTTTTCTTTAACCGAAGCTGCCATGCCCATCGCGGTACCTTTACCATCAGTCCAAGGAACTTGAGCAAGAATTTGACGATACTCTTTCACTTCTTGTTTCGATAATAACTGCTCAATTAACACCATTAATTTAGCTCCTTTAACTTTGATTTTGGTTTGGGTTTTAAGCTAGAAGC
>JBPOFN010000002.1:0-233512 GCA_051251725.1 Thalassotalea sp.
TCAGGAGCATTATCAGCTTCAATGCCCGCTAATAAAGCGTCAATATCATCAGGGTCGGTTAGCTCAGCATTGTCATCTTCTGCTTGAACTTCTGGCTCTGCTGCAGCTTCAGATTCTTGCTCAGGAGCATTATCAGCTTCAATGCCCGCTAATAAAGCGTCAATATCATCAGGGTCGGTTAGCTCAGCATTGTCATCGGCAGTTTCAACTTCGGGGTCAGCTAAGGCTTCAGATTCATCGACCAAGGGATCTTCGCCAGCCATAATCGCATCAATATCATCTTGTGAAGCGGCGCTGCTTTCATTTGCTTTTTCTTCATCAGCGACAGATTCTGTTGATTCAGCTTCAACATCAGCTGGCGCGGTCACTTCTTCAGGGGCTTCAGAGATTAAGCTATCTAAAGCCGCCTGTTCTAATTCGCTACTTTCTGCTTCATCAGAGTCATCATCTTCACCAAAACCTGAAAGCAAGGCATCAAGGTCACTTTGATCCAGTTCATTCGATCCTAAAGCTTCTGAGTCACTGTCATCATCGTCAAGGGCAATTTCTTCTAGATCATCTAAGCTATCATCTTCATCGTCATCTAATTGAATAACGTCACTATCAAGTAGATCATCATCTAAATCGCCTAACTCATCATCGAGATCATCAACCAAATCAATCGACAGTTCATCATCAAGGTTTAACTCATCATCTAAATCAATTTCGTCATCTAAATTTAATTCATCGTCTAGTGATAACTCATCATCTAAACTTAATTCATCATCGCCATCTTTTGCTGGCTCTTGGTTAGCTGGCGCATCAAAACTTAAATCATCATCGCTAATATTTTCTGCTGCTAACGCCTTTTTAGACTCTTTACCCTGATTATTAGAATTAGCCGCTGCTTTTTTGCGCGATAACAATAAAGCAAAAATACCAATTAATAATATCGCCGGAATCGTCGCTAAAATGCCGGTTAGCCAAGGGCTATTGGCAAAACCTTGCCGCTCGAGATCCGCTTGTTGTTTCGCCAGTAACTGCTCTTGCTCTCGGGCATTGGCTTTTTCTAATAAGGCTTGTTGATTAACTAATAGGTTATCCATTTGGACTTTAATTTCTTGCCCTTTAGCCACTTCGCCTTGCATCACATTGAGCTGGTCATTGAAATTAGTTAATTTTGACTTAAGGCCTTGGTTTTCTTTCAATAAAGCCTGTAAGCCATCAATAGAGTCAGCGACATCTTGTTGTATCGTGGTTAAGCGTTTTTCTTGGGTTTTATCGATGGATTTTAATTGTTCATTAATTTCAGAGGTTGCGGCGTCTAAATCTTTACGCTTAACAGTTTTTTCTTCTGGGCTTTCTGCTTTTTTCTTTGAAGCCGTTGATGTTTGAACTTTCTGTTCCCAAACGGTATCGTCACTTTCTGATTTTTGCTTGGCACTATAAGGGTTAATAGCCCGCATGACACTAATGTTCGGTATTTGTAAATACTGACCATTAACTAGATGATTTAGATTCTTGTCTTTAAAGGCTTGCGGGTTTTGTTGAAATAACGCGGTCATAACCTGATAAACCGTTAAGCTCGGATCAGGGCGTACTTTTAGCGCAATATTCCAAAGGGTGTCTTGGTTGGTAAGTGGACCATAACGATCGTATGGGAATGCGTCCGAAGCTTTAGGGCCGCGAATGCGCATGCCTCCCTGCTCAGCCGAATAACTAATCGAGCTAAATGAGACAATACTTATTAAAATTACCTGTAAAACACACAGGCGGAAAAATCGTTGCATTCAGGTTTCCCTAATTTATTATCATGATTGTCAATAATCTGGCCAATTTCATTGCAATAGATTTAAAGCAAAGTTTATTCCAACAAAGCATTAATATTAACGTTAACCCAAGAAAACTTTTTAAATGGATAAAAAAAATCAGAAACCAGTCTCCTTTATGTCGACTCGTTTCTGATCTACTTTAATTAAAAATTAACTTAATAAAAAGTTAATTTTCTTAATGCCTTATGAATAAATACCTTATGAAAGGTATTCTTTAATCAATAACTCACCGATTTGTACTGAGTTAGTTGCCGCGCCTTTACGAACATTGTCAGCAACAACCCATAAGTTAACACCATTTTCATGGCTAATATCGTTACGAACACGACCAACATAAGTAGCATCTTGACCGCTTGCTTCGCCGATTTGTGTCGGGAAGTCAGCATCGTTTTCACATAAAATCACGCCATCAGCTTCTTTTAATAATGCTTTCACTTCTTCAGCTGAAATAGGTGTTTTAGTTTCAATGTGTAATGCTTCTGCATGACCAAAGAATACCGGAACACGTACTGCTGTTGGGTTAACTAAAATTGACTCATCACCGAAAATTTTCTTCGTTTCCCACACCATTTTCATTTCTTCTTTGGTGTAGCCGTTTTCTAAGAAAACATCAATTTGTGGGATCACGTTAAACGCGATTTGACGAGAAAAGTTTTTCGGCTCTGCTGGCTTACCTTGTAATAAATCAGCTGTTTGTGTTGCTAATTCATCCATTGCCGCTTTACCGCCACCTGAAACTGACTGATAAGTACAAACGTTAATGCGTGAAATACCAACAGCATCTTGTATTGGTTTTAGCGCAACTAACATTTGAATAGTTGAACAGTTCGGATTAGCAATGATATTACGGTTACGGTAATCCGCTAATGCGCCAGGGTTTACTTCTGGAATAACTAATGGAATGTCGTCATCGTAACGAAATTCAGAAGTGTTATCGATAACGATACAACCTGCATCACCAGCAATAGGTGCGAATTTTTTCGACGTGTCACCGCCGGCAGAAAAGAAACCGATTTGCGCTAAGCTAAAATCAAAGTTATCTGCATCAAGTACTTCAACGCTTTCGCCATTGAACTCAATAAATTCGCCTGCAGAACGAGCACTTGCTAATGGATAAAGTTTATTAATTGGAAAATCACGTTGCTCTAAAATTTCCATGATTGTTTTACCAACTAAACCTGTTGCGCCAAGTACGCAAACGTCAAATTTCTGTGCCATTTCCGCTTATACCTCTTCTATTGATGTTTGTTGAAAACCAAGTTCATATAATGGTTGTAACTTAGTTTGGTTATTTTTTTTGTCTGTTTTATTAGCTTCTATAATGCTTAATGAAGAAAACTCTCTTCTTGCAGGGTAGGTTTTACGAATATGGTCAAAACCTAAGCTAGTAATTTGTTGACGAAAGATTGCATCATCTCGTCGGACATCGTAGACCATTTTAACAGTCTGATTTAATAAAATCTCGCTAAAACTGTCATTTATTTTTGTCTGACCAATCTCAGGTGCCGGTAAGAACTCAGCTAGCTGTTTTTCGATTGCTATCCCTTTAACTTTACATAGCGCTTGATAAAGCATTTCGGTGCCGCGAGAGCGCCCTTCAATACTATATCCCGCGATATGAGCACTGGCTATTTCCGCATATTGTATCAGCGGCATTAAAATATTTGGCTCATTTTCCCAAACATCTAACACTAGCTTGGTTTCATAACCTTGCTGTTTTAACTTAAGTAGCGCTTGATTATCAATAATTTCGCCGCGACAAGCATTAATTAAAATTTGCTCCGGTTGTAATTTTGCTAACTTGTTTTCATCAATTAAATGAAACGTTGGGTGAGGACCTGTGCGCGTTAGTGGCACGTGTAAGGTAATAATATCGCAGGCGAGTATTTCGTCTAATTCAACAAAGTCGCGAGTATCACCTTGAGCGGCTAATAACGGATCACACATTTTATAACGTAATCCTAATGCTTTAAACTTTTCACTGGTGCGAGTGCCTGTATTACCGCCGCCAACAATACCAATCGTTTTATCTTGTAATGAGAAGCCATATTTTTCAGATAAAATAACCAGCGAGCTCAGCACGTATTCGGCAACCGAAATAGCATTGCAACCTGGAGCTGAAGTAAAAGGAATATTACGACTGTTTAAATATGCTTGATCAATATGATCAACACCAATGGTCGCGGTGCCAACAAAAGCTAAGTTCTTATTGGATGAAAGCAGTGCTTCATTGACCTTGGTAATAGAGCGTACTAATAATACGTCAGCGTCTATTAAGTCTTCAGTGGTAACGGTTCGGCCATTAAAAGATTGAAGCTTAGTGCCCTCACCAAAAAAATCACCAAAGAATTCTTTCGCGAACGGCATGTTTTCATCGTAAAAAATATTCATCAAAATTCACACACAAAATAAAGTGCGGCTATTGTAGCCAACCAAGTGACGAAATAAAGCAATCTCTTATATTAATTCGATGGAAGATAGTCACAGGAGTAATTAGGGCTGCGAATATTTTAAATGGGTAGCGGCGATATACTGAGCAAACAATAATTACTCGCGCCTTATTCAATAAAAATGCTCAACTGAATGCCATCAGTTGAGCAAGATTAAGACTCAAATTAAAGAAAGGAACCGGAAAAATTATTTTTTATCTAACGCTTTATTTAACCCTTTGTTTAATTCTTTATTTAAGTAACCGTAACGACGTTGATACAAGTTTTGGTGCACATCTTTAGCAGCTTCCACCATATGCTCGTACGGTACATCAGTTACTCTGACAATACCTGAATTATAGTTTTCACCATCATATGCACGGCCAGCAATTGGGCCATCGGCATACTGGAACATATGAACACCAACAAAATAAGGATTATCAATAACCGAATTCATGTAGTTTTTCATTTTGAAGCCGCGATCTTTTTGATCGGCTGCGATAACGATACCAGGATGAACATGGCCAGCATCGTCAGAGCCAAAGCTAAACTCACCAATTAAACTTGGCGCATCTACTTCTGCTAAAAATTCCCACTCACTTGGCACTACACCTTCTTTGTAAAGATTATAAGTCACTATGTCATTATGCTCAGCAGCAGCGCGCACGATCTCTTTTGGCATACCCCATAGCGGCATACGTGAACCTAAATATAAATGATTAGGTAATACTGACTTTAACGCTTTATTGACTGAGCCAAAATACTGAACGCCGTATTGATACAATAATTCAGAATAATCTTGTTCTTGTGTTTTGGTATTAAAACTAGGATCAATACCGTGATTAAACGCTTGCCAAGAAGCAATATTTTTATCCCATGCCTTATTCAAGGCCGCAATGCTTTTATATTTAGCTTGTAACACTTTAGTGAAAGCGGCTTTAGCATGCACTTTTTCACCATCGCTTTTTAACGTATTAACAACAATGCCATAGGTTGATTCTAAGCTACCGCCACGGCCAAAGCTTTGCTCATTGTCCATAAATATCCCCATACACCAAGGCGTAGCATTGATTTGTTTGGCAACATGTTCGGCGGCAGCAACCGCGCGCTGGTAAAATTTAGGATCATAAGCATCAGGCACGCCATGCCAAAAATCATAGCCGCTACTTAGCGTGCCAAATTCGCCAATAATGTCGGCAAAAGCAACAAATGGAATTTTATTATTACCGTAATAAGCCTCTTCAGACCAGTTTCCTAGCGAGGTATAACCCCAATCTAACATTCGGCGAACGGTTACTTCGCGCCATGTATCAAGGTAAGACTCTTTATACGTTTCACCATAACGTCGCTCTAAGTTGGCACTGTAAAAACTAAAGGTTTCGCCGTGTTTTAATGGACCACTTTGAGTTTCTCGGCGGTAACCAAAGTGATTACCTAATGGCGCGTCATAACTTGGTAACCATTCAAATACTTTGCTGCGAGTATCGTTGGCAACATAACGGCTTGGCAGCGCTTCTTTATTTACCGCATTTAATGGCTGATCATCTTCAGCAATCATCATATCCGCGGTGCGTTTAGTGATATATTTTTGGTCGAAGTCATAACCGGTAATCGTTGAAGAGTTAGATAAGCGAATAATATCGATACCGGTTGAGAAATATAAATACCCTTCTGGATCAATGATCGCCCATTTACCTTCGACTTTTTGGGTACGGAAAAATCCTGTTGCGTCAAAGCGCGGGCCGTTTTTCCAACCGTGGAATTTGGAGCGATCTGACATAGCATCGCCTTTAAGTGTTGCGAGTTCTTGTTCAACAAGTTGCTTTAAATGCTCGTCAGATTTTACTTTGCCTGGGTACTCAACCTTCGCGTTTTGACCATACTGATCAATAACACCCGTTAAGAAGTTTTCATCCATTTTAGGATTTGCTCGTAAACGAATATTATCGATAGTAAATTGTCGGTCAGTTAACAAACCTTTTGCAGTAAAAGAGATTTGTCTAATACCTGATAAATCGAGCCTTTTTTTACCCCAAAATGAATAGGCTTGTTTGTCGTCTGATTGCCATGTCACCGGATTAGAGCGAAAACCTGAGGCAAAGTTAAATTCTGTTTTAGTTGCCCACTGTGGATCTTTTTGATCATGACCGTCCATTTTAGCGTAATGGGTTTGCACTTTTCCCACCGGCACTACTAAACCGCGAGTATAAAAACCGCCGCTGCTATCGGCCATCGTTAAATCAAGTTGTACCGATTCAGTGCCGTGATTAGTTAAATCAAATGCGAGATTAAAGTTTTCAAATTCGCTCCAGTCAAACGGCTGTTTTGGGCGAATAATTAAAACCGGATTATTTTTTTGCTGGGAATGGAGTTTTACCAATAACGAATGCTGACCAGTGATCGCTTGCTCCTGACTAACAACTGATTGCACGCCGCTTGAAACTAATATTTCAGCCGCTTTTTGACCGTTTTCAAAATCATACAAAACGACATCGCTTGGCATACTTTTCGATGTTGTTTCATTTAATTGTTTTTCGCTATGGGAACCACAAGCAGTTAACGCTAAACTAATGGCAAACAGCTTTACTATTTTTATTTTCATAACAATCCATTTTTAACTATTTATTAATGGTAATGAGAAGTGCTGGTTGGCTCACGCTTGCGTTTAACAGCTAGCACCTCTTCGTAACTTAATTTGTCAGGTTAAAATAGAATAAATCATGGCAGAAAGGTCTTAAAACTTTCTTAAAAAAACTATAATTAGAGTTTTAAGTCGATCTTAAATTTAGTTATAACCTCTTCAATTTCATAGTCTTTTACGACTTTTCGTGCCGCTGCAAGATGATTTTCGCTCGCCTGACTGTTACCTAAACCTTGTTCGGTAATAGCCAATAAACAATGCACACTTGTCATGCCAATAGAATATGAAATGCGTTCAAATTGTTTTAATGCTCGCTGCAAAGAGTTTTTAGCCCCTTGATAATTATCTTGAGCCAGCTGTAACTCACCAGCTAACTGGCTACTAAAACCATGGTAAAATGGATTATTTTCAACTTGTAATTGTGCTTCCATTAATTTGGCATAATGCCAAGCGGATGTTATTTTCCCTAAACGAAATAAATTATAAGCATGGCGATAATAAATACTGGCGAGTGCAATATTTTGTTTATGAGTATTTTGATGAGCATTGTTGTTATCAATATTTGGTTTAACAAGGCTAAGTTTAGCGCTAATATCAATAGCTGCTTGGCTCACCTCAAGTGCAGATTGAAAGTCTTCTTGGTATTGATACCAATCATTTAATACTTTATAAGCTTGAATATTTTCTGGCGCTACACTTATTAAGCCTTTCATTAATTGTATCGCAGCAGCTAACTTCCCTTGTTGGGCTAAGGTCAAAGCTTCAACAAAAAGCTCATGATTAAAATCACTGTAATTAATATCTATTTTATCATGTGCCGACTGAGATAAGTTTGCAATAACCTTACCCAATTCAGTAATTAGGTTTTCTATTGAACTGCTAAAAATTACTTCTCTTTTGGTATTATTAACAAAATGTAATTTATAAATCAGCCGGTATTCATCTAGCGTTCGTGTTATTTCGGTTTCAACTATCGTTGCGGCGCCGGTAATTTTAAAAAGCCGTTTTATTTGTGCTTGGTTATAGTTGCGTTGCATTTTTGCATTGCGCATCGACTGCAGCACATAATCAAGTGGCATAACTTGTGAGTGGTCTTTAGCTTGTGAAATTAACGTATCCATTATCCCGATAGCAACCCAATCAAAATTGCGATCAATAATGTTATTTTTAGTGGGTAAAATAAATATTGTATTGTGGTCTGAGGCTAACTTTTCCGCCTCTGAGTTGGGGCTTAGCTGTTCTTCGCTGCTGACATCCTGTGTTAAAACTGCTTGGGTTTGATCTGAAGTGCTAGTTTTAGCCAAAAATTTATCGACGATAAAATAACCCAACAAAGCTAGCAGCAAAAGCACTGTCAGCACCGGCAAGAAAAGCGAATATTTATTACCTGATGTTTTGTTATCCGGCTTATTTTCCCGCTCAGTATGGCTAACTGGCTCAATCAGCTTTTTTTCAATTGAAGCGATCCAGCTATAACCTTTTCGAGGATGTGTTTGGATCACTTTTTTTCCGATAAAAATTTTACGAATCTCACCAATAGATTGAAAGATGACTTGCTCATCAACGGTCACATCATCCCAAACTTCATTCAACAGCGTTTGCTTATCAATAACTCGATTTTGTCGCTCAATTAAAATTAATAATAATTGAAACGTTTTTGGCCGAACTTCATGCCGAACGCCTTGACAGTCAATGTAATGTTCTTGGCAATCAATGAAAAAATTGTCACCAATGAATTGAGTCCGCAAAAGTGATATCCAGTTAGCTTATCGATAAAAGCTATATTTAAACATAACATCGGCCAAAAATCTGTCTAATTTATAACAATCAATGATTAACAAAATGATAACTTCAAACCTGAAAAAAACTATTCTCATTATAAACGCTCGCGCGCAGTAAAAATTTAGTCGTTATCACTTATATCAACTAAAATAATATTTAGGGTTAATAGCATTGGGAGCCAACTTATCTATAAAGTCATTTTTGCCATCGCTTTGTCGATTTTGGCCTTTCATACAGCAGCTAAAACAAAACCGATACATGTTGCTTTTGTCGGCCCGGCGGCCAATACCAGTTCATACTGGCAGAATGTTATTGCCCCTATGCCAGCAGTTGCCAAACAACTTAATATTCATTTAACCTTTCACCACCCCACTTACGAACAACGCTTTAATTTAACCCCAATTATTGAAACCATTTTAAGCGCTGACAATAAACCCGATTATTTAATTTCAGTTTTTCGCGGTACCAATGCTATTGAGCTATTAACACTTATTGAAAAATATAAAACGCCCTTTATTTCAATTTCTGCTGGCGCGCCCTTATTTCAACAAAACAAAATTGGCAAACCACAGGAGAATTTTAAATACTGGCTGAGCCAAATTGTTGCCGATGATATTAATAGTGGTCAAGTAATGGCAGCTGAGTTATTTAAGCAAGCAAGAGAAATAAGGCCAGATCAGCCCGTAAGGTTATTAGCCATTGGTGGTAATAAAATATTTGAAGCGTCAAGATTAAGAGATATCGGGCTACAACAAGAAATTGCCAAACACCCAAAATTAGATTTTTTGCAATTAGTGCATACTCAGTGGAATACCGAAACAGCAAAAACTAAAACCCGAAAATTACTCAATCGCCATAAAGACATCGATGTTATTTGGACCGCTAATTGGGATATTGCTCAGGCTGTTTATACTATTGTCAATAACGGTAGTCGTAGTCATTTACCTATTATCGGCACAGTAGACTGGACCAATGAAGCCTTTACCGCGATTAATAATAATCAATTAGCATTTAGCCTTGGCAGTAATCATTTGCATGGTTTGTGGGCGTTAATTATTTTTCATGACTTAGCACAAGGTCATAAACCAACCTCAGTAAAGGATAAGTTAATTAACACGCCTTATATTAAAGTTGATAAAAATAATGTTACCGCTGTACAACCGTTTCTAGTTGCCGAATATTGGCAGAATATCGATATTAAGATTTATTCAAAGGTATTTAATAAAAATCTCAAAGATTATAATTTTGATTTTAATCAGTTATTAATTAAGTAACCTGATTTGGCTTAAGCTATTTTACACAATAATGCTATTTTAGCGCCTATCTGCGTTGCCTGCATATATGCAGGTACTTGGTTTTTATCGGGAATATAAAAACGCCTTGATATCCACTTAGATTTCATCATTGAGTCTAAGATAAACTAGGTATAACTTAATAAACACGTGAATTATTTAAATTATTCTTTATGAGTCAAACTGTTAAAAAACCCATTAAACCGAGTCCAGGTTAAGTAATAAAAATAGAATGATAGAAGTTTGGATGCAGGAATAAAATAGTAAGGACTAAGAGACTTAGATAATAGAAAGTAGAAAGTAGAAAGTAGAAAACTCTAGCCGCTGCCAACTAACAGCAAACGGCTAGAAATTTATCGCTTATTTATACTTTTTAAGTAATAAAGTCGCGTTTGTGCCACCAAAACCAAAGCTATTAGACATAGCTAAGTTAATTTCAGCGTCACGAGTTTCAGTAACAATATCTAAACCTTGTGCTTGTTCATCAAGGGTATTGATATTAATTGATGGACAAATAAAGTTATGTTCCATCATTAACATCGTATAAATCGCTTCATGAACACCAGCTGCACCTAAAGCGTGACCTGTCATTGCTTTAGTTGCGCTGATTGCAGGTGAATTACCGCCGAAAACTTCTTGTATTGCGCCTAGCTCTTTAACATCGCCAACGGGTGTCGATGTACCATGCGTATTTAAGTAATCAACTTTACCTTCAACACCGTCCATTGCCATTTTCATACAACGAACTGCGCCTTCACCGCTTGGTGCTACCATATCATAGCCATCCGAAGTTGCGCCGTAGCCAACGACTTCTGCATAAATATGTGCGCCACGTGCTAATGCGTGTTCTAACTCTTCAACAACAACCATACCGCCGCCGCCAGAGATAACAAAACCGTCTCGGTCAGCATCATAGGTACGCGAAGCCGTTTCTGGGTTGTCGTTATATTTAGAAGATAACGCGCCCATGCCGTCAAACATCATTGCTAATGACCAATGAACTTCTTCACCGCCGCCAGCAAAAACAATATCTTGTTTACCTAATTGAATTAATTCCGCAGCATTGCCAATACAGTGAGCACTAGTAGCACAAGCTGAACTAATTGAATAATTAACACCTAAAATTTTAAACGGTGTCGCTAAACAAGCTGAGACCGTGCTAGACATCGTTTTTGGTACTGCATAAGGACCAACACGTTTTACGCCTTTTTCACGTAATGTATCTGCAGATAATACAATATTTTCTGAAGATGCGCCGCCAGAGCCGGCAACAATACCTGTACGAATATTTGATACTTGCTCAGGTGTTAATTTCGCATCATCAATTGCTTGCTGCATTGCAATGTATGAGTAAGCTGACGCTTCGCCCATAAAGCGCATGGCTTTACGGTCGATATGATCTTTTACGTTGATGTCTGGTTTGCCCCAAACTTGACTACGTAAACCATATTCGCCAAAACTTTCAGAACGACTAATACCAGAGCGTCCTGCTTTTAATGAATCCAACACTTCAGTAGCATCATTACCGATACTTGAAACAATTCCTAAACCAGTGATAACAACACGTTTCATTTAACTAACCATTAATAATTTTATAAATCGAGCATATGATAACGGCTTTTTAATGCCAGTCTGGTCTAACCAGTGTACACTTGTACACTGAATAACTTTTTTGGCTAGCTGTTACCCCGAATATTGCGTAATATATTATATCATAAAGATGATAGTTTAAATTTTAATGACATTCTTGTGAATCCCCAAAATAAAGTACTTTTCCAGAAAGATGGTAGCCCTTATTCCAGCACTTTTGCCGATATCTACTTCGATACACAAGATGGATGTCGACAAAGTGAACAGGTGTTCATAAATAGTAACAATATTAAAAGTAGACTAGTTTCGACACAAGCCCAATTTACCATTGCAGAAACAGGCTTTGGCAGTGGCTTAAATTTCTTTTTAACTTTAGCTTTATACCAACAGGTTTTAAGCGAAAATCCACAAAGTACCGCTACATTACTTTTTATTAGTGTTGAAAAATATCCGCTGACCGCAGCACAAATAACACAATCATTAAAAATTTGGCCGGCCCTGGCACCATTAGTTGAGACCTTTATCGCTCAATATCCTTACAAACTGGTGACCAATGATATCGTTGAGATGACTTTTTTCAATGGTAAAGTTTCATTCGTTTTGTATATAAATGACGCCACGGTGGCATTTCAGCAAATAAAAAAAACCAAAACAGGTTTAGTGGATGCGTGGTACCTTGATGGCTTTGCGCCAGCACAAAATCCAGATATGTGGACGGACGCTTTATTTGAGCAGGTGGCCCTACTCTCGAAAGAGCAAGCGACCCTAGGCACCTTCACCATTGCCGGAAAAATTAGGCGCGGTTTAACCGCGGTTGGTTTTCGCCTTAGGAAAAAACTGACCTCGGGTAAGAAAAAAGAAAGTCTAGTCGGTGTTTTTCAGCAAAGTACTAAGTTTGGCAAAGGCTATCAGCTAAGGCCTAAAATCACTAAACCTATGCATGTTTCACTGATTGGCGGCGGCATTGCATCCGCTTGTGTCGCATATGCGCTCACCAAAGCCGGTATCAAAGTTAATTTATACTGCCAAGAAAATACCGTTGCACAAGGTGCGTCAAGTAATTTAATGGGCGCGCTCTATCCGTTATTACATCAGCAAAAAGACGACATAAGTCTATTTTATCAGCAAGCATTTTGGCGCGCTCGCTCGCTTTATGATGAAGTACTGACTAAGGGGTTTAAATTTGCGCACGACTGGTGTGGTGTTTTAGATATTGCTTACAAACAAAGTCTGAAAAAACATCAACAACAATTTAACGATATTGGCGCTTGGCCGGCTGAATTAATTCACAGTGTTGATGCCGCACAAGCATCAACACTCGCCAATATAGCGCTACTACACGGTGGGCTATTTATGCCAAATGCCGGCTGGATATCGCCGCCAGAGTTAGTAAAAGCATTATTAGCCGCAGCCAATGCCAGCAATCGTTTAAGAATACACACAGGCACTAAAGTCAGCGAAATAAAAGCACTTGAAAATGACCAGTGGCAGTTAATGACTAATAATGGAGACATCACCACAGAAACCTTAATTGTCTGCGGCGGCGCAGAAACCGCTAAAATAAATATTGTGAACCAACTCCCGCTTGCCCCTGTTCGCGGACAAGTGTCTAACATGCGCGCTAATAATCACTTAGCAAATTTAACTACTGTTATTTGCCATAAAGGCTACTTAACTCCGAGTTATAAAAACCAGCAATGTATTGGCGCAACGTTTGAAAAAAACACCTTTAATACACAAGCGAAGACCGCAGAAGACAGTTTTAATTTAAAAATGTTAAATGAATGTTTACCTGAATTAACAGCGGGTGCTCAATGGCAACTTGAAGATATTTATGCCAGTAAAGCAAGGTTAAGGTGCATGACACCTGACCATTTACCCGTTGTCGGGGTTATGCCGAAAATAGCAGAGCATAAAACCAGCTACCGCCATTTAGCCAAAGATAAAAATTGGCGTTATCAAACCCCAGCACCGCATTATAAAAATCTTTATGTCTTAACAGGCTTAGGCGCAAGAGGTTTATGCTCAGCGCCATTATTAGCAGATATTTTAACTGCCGATTTAACGGGTGAGCCTTATCCTGTTGATAATCAAATGTTATTTAATGTCGCGCCTAATCGCTTTATTATTCGCGACATTATTAAACGAAAAGTTGACGTTTAATATCAATTACTTGTATAAATTGAATAACTTAACCGGTAAATTCGGCCGTTAAATCTTGCCAATATTGATTCACTAACTGACGATCGCTTGGCGTTAATTCGCTGCGCGCATCATATAATTTAGCGCTAATATCATCCGCCAGCACTTGTGTTAATCCTTGTGATTCGTCGCCAAATTCACAGGCAGAAATTGCAATAAAGCCCCGTAAATAACTGCTAGCAAATAAAATATCTGCGTCAGCATCTTGATCAACTAACTGATCGAAATGGGCGTATAACTGTGAAACTGTTGTAAAACTCATACCTAACCTTTAAACGTGGTTACCTTTGCATTCGGTAACTTTGAAACATACCAAGCTTAACTTGGCGAAGAAATAGGATATAACACTTGGTCGTTATAACCGGTGATCACTGCAATAAAACCTGAAAGCGCTTGATCAAGTTCAGGGTCACCACTATCAACTATCAGTGGTCTTTCATTCAGTGCTAATAATTTGTTTTTAGTGGCCACCACTAAAATATTTTCTTTGCCGATAAAACGAATAATGCGCGGGCTTAATTGTTGATTACCTCGGCCAAAAATATGCCCTTGACCGCCAATTAAGGTGATCACTAATTTCACCGCCGGTTTACCTATGCCATCACTAACAGTAGTAGCATTAGTGGCGTCGGCAACTTGTGCTTGCAATAACTGCCATAACTGAGCTTCGGTCATGTCGTTTTGCACCAGCGCCTGATGCTGCACCACATCAACACCTAATAAAGTACTGGGTAACGACAGCTCTTGCATAATAAAATCAGTGGTTGAGCCTGAGCCAATAATAAATAATTCATCATCCATTTTACTGATAACATCGGCGGCGATATCTTGTAAAACCAACTCATCAGACTCTTTGCCGCCAGATTTTACCGCCTGAATATATTGCAACTCGCACGGCACTGTCATCTCGCCATAACGTTTGGCTTTGACAACACCTTCGCGAAACAAGCTTTCATCGATATCCATGACATCGGCTTCGGTTAATGTCACTAGCTGATTACTGACCATAAGCTCAATAACTCGGCCAGCCGCCTTTGGCGTGACCGCATAAACTCCAGAATGTATTTTACAACCTGCGGGTATACCTAAAACTGGAAAAGCATCGGCAACTTTATGACAAATATTACGTGCGGTGCCATCTCCGCCGGCAAATAATAATAAATCGATACCTTGGTTAAGCAACTGTTCAACGGCGTTTTCGGTATCTTGAAAAGTCGTTTTAGCGCTGTTACTGTGATAAATAACCTGAGTATCAAAACCTAAGGCTTTCGCGCACAGCTCGCCCATTTCAGCATTGGCGGTATAAATTTTTATCTCGGCTTGATAAGGCAACAGCAATCTTAAAGCGATAGCTGTACGTTCATTGGCTTTAAATTCAGCGCCGCGTGCTAATGCCATATCAACAATGCCGTCGCCATCACTGCCTTTTAACGCAGCACTGCCGCCAATACCGGCAATAGGGTTAATTATAAGCCCAAGCTTAAACAAAAGCGCTCTGCTCGGTCATAAAGGCAATTTGCTGCTGCTCGAACATCGCAGAAGTTAATGGCAAAGTAACGCCATAAAAACGAGCGAGTGAGTGAATTAATTGCTGTGCTTGGGGCGGAAAACCCTGTTCAAGGTAATGGTTAACTTGGCTAAAAACTCGGGCACGAAAAGCAAACCGGTCACTTTCTCCGCTACCATTTAAATTATCAACAGAAACATCAAAGGTTTTATTACAAGCGAGCGATAATGCCCATTCAACCGCTTGCGGTTTAATTTCTACATTTTCAAATTTGGCTTGCTGTTCAGCATTTCTTCCATCAGGTAAATACCAGTAACCAAAATCTTCTTTTAATCTTCGCGCAGGACCGGCCAGACACCAATGTGCGACTTCATGTAAAGCACTAGCAAAAAAACCATGTGCAAAAATAATTTGATGATAATTAACTGACTCGTTGGCCGGCAAATAAATTGGCTCGTCGTCACCTTTAACTAAGCGGGTATTAAAATCATCGAAAAAACTTGCATTGAAAATATCAATCAAATCTCGATAGTCATGACAACTTGCTGGTTGGGCACTAGCAAGATTTGAATTTAAGCTATTAGAGTTACTGTTAATGGCTAATTGTAATGACATAAATGCGCTATTAATAAACGAGTTAAGGATAACGAAAAAAACGAGCCGCTATTTTAAACAAAAACAGCGGCACTTGCATCGAACGATTTACATTATTATTAAGATTTTAATGATTGTTTGATCAATATATAACCGGCAATACCTGAAATAAGTGAACCAACAACAATACCTAAGCGATCTTGAAACATTAAATTATCGCCCGTTTGCTCAAATGCCAATGAACCAATAAATAAACTCATGGTAAAACCAACCCCACATAATAAGGCCGCACCATATAATAAACGCCAATTTACCCCTTCAGGTAATTTAGCAAAACCTAACTTGATGGCGATAAAACAAAAGCCAAAAACACCAATTTGCTTGCCCACCACTAAGCCAAGAATAATCCCTAGTGGCACCGGCGATAAAATATCATTAACGCCAACACCAGATAAATTAATTCCGGCATTAGCAAAAGCAAAAATAGGTAAGACAATAAAGGCCACTAACTCATGTAAATTATGCTCTAACGACTTCAACGGCGAAGGTTCGCCGCCTTTACCTTTTATTGGAATAAACAACGCGAGTATTACCCCGGCAAGCGTTGCATGCACACCTGACTTTAACACTGCGACCCAAAGTACCACACCAAGAAAAATATAAGGTGCCGTGCTGGTAACTTGCTGACGATTTAAGATCCAAAGAATAGTTAAAATCACCAATGAAAACACCAAAGAAGTCACCGACAGCTGCTCAGTATAGAACATGGCGATAACAATAATCGCACCTAAATCATCAAAAATAGCCAGCGAAGTTAAAAAGACTTTTAATTGTAATGGCACTTTTGAGCCGATAAGGGTTAAGATTCCAAGGGCAAAAGCAATATCCGTAGCGGTCGGTATCGCCCAACCACTGAGCGCTTTCGGATCATCATAATTTAACGCAACATAACATAATGCGGGTACCAACATGCCGCCAACCGCGCCAATGGCTGGCAAGGTAATTTGACCTGGTTTGGAGAGATCACCTTCAAGAAATTCACGTTTTAATTCTAAACCGACAAGGAAAAAGAACATCGCCATCAAGCCATCATTAATCCATAACAGTAACGGTTTTGATATTTCAAAACTGCCAATGGCAACTGTTACCGGTACATCTAGGATCAAATCATAATAAGGTGAGAATACTGAGTTAGCCAATATCATCGCTAAAATAGCAGCCATCATCAAAATAATACCGCTTGCTGCTTCTAATTTTAAAAAGTCCTGCACTGCTTTTACTGGCATGAGTTTCCCTTTGCTTTTAAGTTAAATTGTTCAATTATCATTATGATTAATGACAACTCGCTTAGTATAAACAAAATACTAAGGCTGTTGAACTTTCATTAAAGGTTTCTTTAAAAATCATTAACCTATAAAATAATTGCTGACAAGTCATGAATATTCAAAAGGTTTGATTGATGAAAAAGTTAGATGATATCGATTTAAAATTATTAACGATTTTGTATAAAGACGCAGATATCACCAACAAAGAATTAGCGAGCGAAGTTGGGATCGCCCCGTCAACTTGTTTAGAGCGGGTAAAACGCATGAAACAAAGCGGCGTGATCAAAAATTCGGTGGTTGATATTAACTTTAAAACCATCGGCGGTAATATTGAAGCCATTGCCGCAATTAGGCTACAGCCATACTCTGAAGATATTGTTAACCAGTTACGAGATGACTTATTACAACTACCTGAAATTATTAGCTTGTACCATATGGGCGGCAGCTTTGACTATTTTATCCACATGTCAGTGAAAAACAGTGAACATTTAAGACAGTTTGTCTTTGAAGCTATCACCTCACGAGATGAAGTCTCACGAGTTGAAACCTCTTTAGTGTTTGAGCATAGCCGTAGCGGCGTGTTACCAGACTTTATTAATGATTAGCGGTAAATCCCACTAATCATTAAGCGCTTATTTACGCCAGTCAGATCACCGCTAATCGGCATGAATAAATCAGCGCTCGCTATTTTTTTGATACGCACCAGCATCAAAATACAGCGGCGTTAAAGTGCCGCAGTTGATAAATTTATATAATAATTCACTTTCTTTTGGCACCGCTGAACTGGCATTAAAACTATTTCGACAACTTGCAGTTAAATCAACATGTAAAAGCTGAGCATAGCTTGGCGCTTGCTGGATATGGTGAAGATATAATCGATCACTTTTACTGTTGTAGCTTATCGCTTCGTAGGTCTGCTTTTTATTTGATTCCTCAAGCTCATTGAGCTCGCGCGCATAAAGTAATTTATCAAATTCCAACACCACATTTTCATAAACTATGGTGCCATCCGTACGATAATCACCAATATAAACTTCAGCCGATACCGCCAATTTCTCACCGCGCATTAAGTGTTGTAAATTAAATTTTTCAGGCTTAACAATCACTAAATCTGCATCTCGTACCAATTGTACTAATGCGACATTTTTCACTGATAATTTATAAAGTAATTGCACATCGCTTGGTTTTTCATAACCCGAAAGATAATAAGCAAAAATTGTTGAGCCTTTATTCACTAACACCATAGGATGAATAGCATTATATGCAGGATCTACTGGCGGTAATTCAATTTCAGCCTCATCTTCGGCGAAGACAAAAAACGAATAAAATAAACAAGTTAATAACAAACTACGGATAAAAGTCATACTATCACCTAAAAAATAAAAACCTGCTCGCATGAATTAGTTGGTTAAACAAGCTTAACCCATTAAGGCTTGATAACCGCGCCGAATACTCACGAGTATTAACAAAAAATCACACGGTTAAAAACCGAGTCTTAAGACTAGTTCAAAAAATCAATCAGTGCCTAAGAAGCCGCCGGTTTGATGCTGCCAAAGTTGCGCATAAATGCCATTGGAAGCAATGAGTTCTTGATGAGTACCTTGCTCGACAATTTTGCCTTCATCTAATACAATCAAACGATCCATGGCAGCAATAGTTGATAAGCGATGCGCAATAGCGATCACCGTTTTGCCTTCCATTAATTTATACAAGCTGGTTTGAATCGCTGCTTCTACTTCTGAATCAAGCGCAGAAGTAGCTTCATCTAATAATAAAATTGGCGCATTTTTTAATAACACCCGCGCAATCGCAATACGTTGTCGTTGACCACCAGAGAGTTTAACCCCGCGCTCACCAACTTGGGCATCAAGGCCTTTGTTACCATGCGGATCAGTTAGCTCAGCAATAAAGTCTTTCGCTTCAGCATTTTTAATTGCGGCCAATAGCTCTTCGTCACTCGCATCGGGTTTACCATATAAAATATTTTCTTTAACTGAGCGATGTAAAAGTGATGTATCTTGTGTCACCATACCAATTTTTTCACGCAGCGAGTCTTGTTGCACTGCGCTAATATCTTGGCCATCAATCAAGATTTGACCTTTTTCTAAATCATAAAAGCGCATTAATAAATTCACTAAGGTTGATTTACCCGCACCAGAGCGCCCGACTAAACCGACCTTTTCACCTGATTTAATTGCTAAATTAAGCTCATCAATCACAGAGAGGCTTTCGCCATAATGAAAGCTGATCTCATTAAAGTGAATTTCACCTTTGTTAACATCAAGTAATTTAGCATCGTCTATATCTTGAATATCCGTTGTCACTGACAAGGTATTAATGCCGTCAGCAACAGTACCAATATTTTCTGATAACGAGCTGATCTCCCACATGATCCATTGCGATAAGCCGTTTAACCTTAGTGCTAAACTCATGGCAATTGCAATCGCGCCTATGGTTATGGCGGTGTCTTGCCAAAGCCAAATAGCTAACGCGACAATCGCGAAGAATAATAAATAATTGATAAACTGCACACTAAAGTTAATTAGCGTCACTAAACGCATTTGACGATAAACCGAGCCGAGAAATCCGGTCATGCTTTCTTTGGCATAATTGGCTTCGCTGTCGGTATGCGCAAATAATTTTACCGTTGAAATATTAGTATAACTATCAACAATACGGCCCGTCATTAATGACCTGGCATCTGCTTGTTCGGTAGAGACTTTTTTCAATTTCGGTAACAGCTTAATTTGAATAACAATATACAAACATAACCACACCAACATCGGCAGCATTAAACGCCAATCAGCATTCGCCATCGTGACCACCATCGCGGTGAAATACACTAAGATATAAACAATGACATCCAAGAGCTTAGTGACCGTTTCACGCACGGCGAGTGAGGTTTGCATCACTTTATTAGCGACTCGGCCAGCAAAGTCATTTTGATAAAATGAGACACTCTGCTTAAGTAAATAACGATGCGCCAACCAGCGAATTGACATTGGATAATTACCCAATAGTCCCTGATAAATAATCAAACCATGCAATAACACCAAACAAGGCATCACAATTAACACAAGGCCCGACATGATCAGCAATTTCATGCCTTCTTGTTCAAATAACGACTCGCCAGAATGCTGACTTAACAGATCAACCAATTCGCCCATAAAGCTAAAAAGCGAGACTTCTAAAACCGCTAACATAGCCGTTAACACCGACATTAAAATAAGCGGTACTTCAAAGCCTTTAGTGTAATGACGACAAAAGGCAAAAATCCCTTTAGGTGGTTTAACCGCGGGTTTATCAGGTAATGGATCAATCCAAGATTCAAAAAGTTTAAACATCAAGCTGCCAATGAAAGTAGAAGAAAAGAAAAAGCGTAATAATATGAAGCTGCTAGCATACGACAATATACGTTATGTTTCAGTACGCGGGTATGGATAATTTGTCTATTATTCGATTTATTGAGCTGTCTGCTCAGCTAAAATTTAACGATAAAAAAAGCCACCGTTTGAGGTGGCTTTCATCAATAGGCTTTATTTAGCTTTTTAGGTCATCAAAGAATTTTTTCACACCATCAAAAAATCCAGTTTCTTTCGGACTATGGTGAGAGCGTTTTTCTTCAATACCAGTCTCTAATTGCTTAAGTAAGTCTTTTTGAGCACCCGATAAATTCACTGGTGTTTCAATAACTACTTTACACATTAAGTCGCCAATAACTGAACTACGCACTGATTTAACACCTTTGCCACGTAAACGGAACATTTTACCCGTTTGCGTTTCTTTTGGTATTTTCAGTTTCACTTTACCTTCAAGTGTTGGCACTTCAATGTCGCCACCTAATGCTGCGGTGGTAAAACTAATTGGTACTTCACAAAATAAATTATTTTCATCGCGAACAAATATTTTATGATCTTTTACTGATACTTGTACGTATAAATCACCTGCTGGTGCACCATGCTCACCCGCTTCACCTTCACCCGTTAAACGAATTCTGTCACCGGTATCAACACCCGCTGGAATTTTAGCGTTAAGTGTTTTAGTTTTTTCAACGCGACCTTGACCGCGGCATGAGGTACATGGGTCTGAAATAACTTTACCTTGGCCTGAACAAGTTGGACAGGTTTGCTGAACCGCAAATAAGCCCTGACGCATTTGTACTTGGCCATGACCATTACACGTTGAACAAGCTTTAGCACTGGTGCCTTTTTTAGCGCCACTACCACTACAAGGATCACAGCTAACATAAGTAGGTACTTTTAATTCTACCGATTTACCTTTTACTGCATCTTCTAAACTCATTTCTAAGTTATAGCGTAAATCGCTGCCTCGACGAGCACGTGATTGACCACGACCACCGCCGCCTCGACCACCGCCAAAAATATCACCAAAAACGTCACCAAAGATATCTCCGAAGTCTTGACCGCCGCCAAAACCACCGCCGCCATGGCCACCTTGTTCAAAAGCAGCATGACCGTATTGATCATAAGCAGCACGCTTTTGATCATCATTCAGTATTTCGTAAGCTTCTTTTACTTCTTTAAACTGCTCTTCTTTACCTTTATCGCCTTGCGTACGATCAGGGTGAAACTTCATCGCTAAGCGTTTATATGCTTTTTTAACATCGCGCTCTGATGCATCTTTTGATACACCTAATACTTCATAATAATCACGTTTTGACATATTTTTCTTACTTCAAATACTTTAAAAATGGGAATTTAATTTGTTTAAAAATTTACCAAATAAACCAAATTACTAAATAAATAAAATTCACGTAAACCACGAATTATTGAATATAACAAAGCGCCGATTAACGACGCTTTGTTTAACAACAATCTAATCTTTAAGTTTGTTAAAGCTTTAAACTAGTTAGTTGAAATTCGAGGAGGATATGCGCAGCATACTAATGTATGTGAGCATATCCGACAAAGAAATTCAGCCAAATAGCGACAAGCTTTACACCCGATTATTTGTCGTCTTTTACTTCTTCAAATTCAGCGTCAACTACATCGTCGCCAGCTGGTGCAGCGTCAGCTTCAGGAGCACCTTCAGCGCCACCTTGAGCTTGAGCTTTCGCTTGAGCAATTTCCATTAACTTAGCAGAAGCTTCCATTAATGCTTGAGACTTAGCATCGATTTCTTCTTTGCTTTCACCTTTACGCGCTGTTTCTAGCTCAGTAATTGCCGCTTCGATTTTTTCTTTATCTTCGCTTGGCAAGTCATCACCCGCTTCCGTAATTTGCGTACGAGTTGCGTGGATCATACCGTCAGCTTGGTTACGTGCTGTCACTAGCTCTTCAAATTTAGCATCGGCATCAGCATTTGCTTCTGCGTCACGTACCATTTGATCAACTTCATCATCAGATAAACCTGAAGATGCTTTGATAGTAATTTTTTGCTCTTTACCGGTATTTTTGTCTTTTGCTGTTACATGCAAAATACCATCAGCATCAATATCGAAAGTTACTTCGATTTGTGGCGTACCACGTGGTGCTGGGTCAATCCCTTCTAAGTTAAATTGACCAAGAGATTTGTTAGCAGATGCTTGCTTACGCTCACCTTGAACAACATGAACTGTTACCGCAGCTTGGTTATCATCAGCTGTCGAGAACGTTTGAGATTGTTTCGTTGGGATAGTTGTGTTTTTGTCGATAACTTTAGTCATCACACCACCCATGGTTTCAATACCTAATGATAATGGCGTAACGTCTAATAATAAAACGTCAGTTACATCACCAGATAACACACCACCTTGAATTGCAGCACCAGCGGCAACGGCTTCATCAGGGTTAACATCTTTACGCGGCTCTTTACCAAAGAAGTCTGTAACCGTTTTTTGTACTAACGGCATACGTGTTTGACCACCCACTAAAATAACATCGTTGATGTCACTTACTGATAAGTCAGCATCTTTAAGCGCTTGTTTTAAAGGCTCTAATGTCGCTTTAACCATATCTTCAACTAAAGACTCTAACTTAGCACGACTAATTTTGATGTTCATGTGCTTAGGACCAGAAGCGTCAGCAGTGATGTAAGGTAAGTTCACATCAGTAGATTGCGCAGAAGAAAGCTCACATTTCGCTTTTTCAGCACCTTCTTTTAAACGTTGCATGGCTAATGGATCTTTTGTTAAATCCATACCTGAATCTTTCTTGAATTCTTCTACAAGATAGTTGATTAAACGGTTATCAAAATCTTCACCACCTAAGTGAGTGTCACCGTTTGTCGCTAATACTTCAAACGTGTGCTCGCCTTCAACTTCATCAATTTCAATAATTGAAATATCGAAAGTACCACCACCTAAATCGTATACAGCAACAACTTTGTCGCCTTCTTGCTTGTCCATACCGTAAGCTAATGCAGCAGCCGTTGGCTCGTTGATGATACGTTTAACATCAAGACCAGCAATACGACCAGCATCTTTAGTTGCTTGACGTTGTGAATCGTTAAAGTAAGCAGGAACAGTAATTACTGCTTCTGTCACTTCTTCACCTAAGTAATCTTCAGCTGTTTTCTTCATTTTCTTAAGAACTTCAGCAGACACTTGTGGCGGAGCAACGTTTTTGTCACGTGCTGTCACCCAAGCGTCACCGTTGTCAGCTTTTACAATACCAAACGGCATAATGCTGATGTCACGTTGAACTTCTTTATCTTCAAAACGACGACCAATTAAACGCTTAATAGCGAATAATGTATTTTTCGGATTAGTTACCGCTTGACGTTTAGCCGGTTGGCCAACTAACGTTTCACCTTCATCTGTGTAAGCGATGATTGAAGGAGTTGTACGATCACCTTCTGCATTTTCAATTACACGAACTTTGTCGCCATCAAGAACAGCTACACATGAGTTAGTTGTCCCTAGGTCAATACCAATAATTTTGCCCATCTTTAGGATCTCCAAATACGTTAAAACAATTATTTTCTTTAGATGAGAAGTTAATGGGGTCGGGAATAATGGTTTCAATAGAAAAAATAAAAAAAAGTGATTTTTTTTGATAAAACTATTAAAAAAGGCAAAAAAAAGCCAGACATTATCGTCTGGCTATTTTATTTCACTTGAAAAGTGCAATGATAAACTAGGCTGAAGTGTCAACACTCGCTGCTTTCGAAACCATTACCATGGCTGGACGAATTAAACGGCCATTTAACGAATAACCTTTTTGCATAACAGCAATAACAGTATTTGGCTCAACACCTGGTACTTCTTGCATTGACATCGCTTGATGTAATTCAGGATTAAACGGTTGATCTTGTGGCTCAATCGCTTCCACGTCAAACTTAGCTAAACCTGCTAAAAAGCCTTGTAGGGTTAATTCAACACCTTGATGCTTGTCTTCAGCTTTTTCTTCTTCGGTAAACGCTTCAATCGCACGCTCAAGATTGTCTGCTACCGGTAATAATTCACCAACAAATTTTTCTAAAGCAAATTTACGCGCTTTCTCAACATCTTGTGCGGCACGGCGGCGAACATTATCAACTTCAGCTTTCGCACGAATAACTGAATCTTTCTGATCAGCTACTGTTTGTTGTGACGCGGCTAAACTCAATTCAAGCTCATTAATTTTTTCTTGCTCGATACTAATAGTATCTGCAGCAAAGTCGAATTGTGTTTCAACTTGCTCTTCCGCACCATCAATAATCTCTTGGGCGGCAATTTCTTCAGGCGTTAAGCCCTGTTCATCTTTATTTTGTGCTGACTCAGTTGTCATGAAAAAACTCCAAAGGAAACGTAATTGTGCTTAATTATGGGGTTTAGATTTAAGGTTTCAAGCAAGAAATACAAAACATTTGTAAAAAGTATGCTTTACAATAGTTAAGATACCAGCGAAACTTCAAAAATATCACCTAAAAATAAGTTAAATAATCCATGTCAAAGCTATACCCCATCATAGGATTGATAGGAAAACCTGATCATGATGGTGCCAGTGCCACCATTGAATGCTTACACGCCTATTTAATCTCAGAAGGTTATCAAGTTCTGATCGATAACTCAGTTGCGCCTTCAGTTAATTTACCAAACCCGCAAGTGAATAAAATAACAGAAATAGGTGAAAAAGCTAGTTTAGCCATCGTTATTGGCGGTGATGGTTACATGTTAGGCGCCGCCAGAGTATTAGCGCGCTATGATATTGGCGTTATTGGCGTCAATCGAGGTAACCTAGGATTTTTAACTGATTTGCCGCCAGATAACTTAATTGAGCCTTTGTCGGCAATTTTAAAAGGTGAGTCACGTAGTGAAAAACGCTTTATTATTGAAGCGGAAGTATATCGTCACGGTAAAATAAAGAGCAGTAACAGTGCGGTCAACGAAGCAGTTTTACATGCGGGCACCGTCGCCAATATGATCGAGTTTGAAGTTTATATCGATGGCGAGTTTATGTTTAGTCAACGCTCTGATGGTTTGATTATTTCAACCCCGACCGGTTCTACGGCTTATTCAATGTCTGCTGGCGGACCAATTTTAACGCCGAATTTAAATGCTTTATCTTTAGTTCCCATGTTTCCTCATACGTTAACCAGTCGTCCGATTGTTGTTGATGGTAACAGTGAAATTAAACTGGTACTGGCTAATGACAATCATGAAAATCTACAAGTTAGTTGTGATGGTCATGTCATTTTAGCGGTAATGCCAGGTGATGAAGTGATTATCAAAAAGAGTAAAAATATGATCCAGTTAGTTCATCCAACCGATCATAATTATTTTAAAGTGCTGAGAAATAAACTTAGCTGGGGTAATCGCCTTTATTAATTAACTAACCTTAATTGAACTAGCTTGATTAAATTAAGCTAGCTTAAACTTGGCTTGGTTAAAATTAGTTTGGCCAAAATTAGTTTGGTTGAACTATTAAGTTAAGTTTAACCAAGCTAAAAAATTGAAGTGCTAATCATCACTTAATTAAACATTAACTTGACGATAAGCCTGCCCGTTATAATTAATATCACTGGTTTTTAATGGCGAAAAACCACCTTCTAAACGCTGCTCAGCATCACTAAAACAAGCCGTGACACCACTAATAACGATAAAAGAAAATATTCTATACACTTCTTGAGGCGTATAACCTTGATCAGATAAAAATGCTGACATATAACCGTTAATATTCATGGTCTCATCGTAGCGAGCATTTAATTCTTTTTCTATTTCATAAGCTAACGTTAGATGCTGACCGACCTCAAAACCTAAATTTTTTGACACCAACTCCATCGCAGGAATACGTTCATCCCCCTTAGCAATAGGCCTTACATACCCCATTAGAAAAGGTTTTCCGCCATATTTTTTAACTTCTTCAAGAATAAAATTGGTAACATTCATCCCAGATGATATTTGCTGAAATGCATGTTGAATAAACTCAACACCACTAATTAACGGCTTTATCCCATAAGAAGAAGAATTAGCGGCCAATACTCCTAGCGTAGATGCGGCAACACAAGAGGTGCGACTACTTCCGGCTAAAGCGCCAATGCGATTACACCAAATACGAGGATCTGGCCAACTTAAACAAATATGAATCGCTTCTACCCAATCAGCAAGTGCTCGGCTAGGTAAACGACCCGTGGCATTTAGAATAACAACTTGCATATAACTCGCCTTACCAACAAGTTCAGTCATCATGTCATAACCACAGCATTTTACCCCTTCAGCTATTTTCCAACCACCGCGACTGCTGATCACTTTGCCATGATATTTTTCCCAAGGCTGACTATTTTTCATAAGTTGTTGGCTCAATTGTGTAGTTCTGATCGGTTTCAAATAACATTGCGGTTAATGGTTTATTACTGTATTCAAGCCCATGCGCTAATAATCCTGGCGCAGCAAATAGTTGCATGATCGATGCGGCAGCTCTAGGTTGAAAGCCTAAGTCTGCAAGGATAGCTGCGGTGATCGTTGTTTTAGTGATACCAAAATTTTTAGGATAAATCTGAAATTGTAACTGGTATATCCAAGCAAAAACTTTACCGCCACCAGCATACGTTTTTAACTTATCTAACAAAATATTGGCGTAGGTGTCAGCATCACCATAAAGTTGAGTAATACTAGGTAGTTCATTGTTTAAAGCTTGTGCTACAAAGTTTACTGGCGGTTGATTGGCTGCTTTTCGCAAAAACCGGATTGTCGTTTCAACATTACCTGCGCCATCAAAACTGCCGCCATATACGCCTAAAGTAATAGGTAAGATATTAACCGTGTCTGACTTACCTGCGCCAGCAACAACACTAGCTTGTGCAGCTGGATGCCTTAACCCTGGATTAATAAGCGTAACCGCAAGTTTGTTAAATAGTAAGCTTTCTTTTGCCGTTGGCAGGTTGCCTTTGAGTAATAAAAAAAAGACATCTAAAAAATGGCAGTTGTCTATTAAATCAAGATGGTCATAACCATGAATTAATTGTTGCTCAACATGGTACGGATTATGTTGAGGCGCTTGCTCAAAGGTGATTTTAGTTTCTAGTTTTGTCGCAAACTGATCGCCTCTGGATTTAACCTCACTAAACGATGATTTCATTAAAAAATATACCTAACTTCACCAAATAAAATCCGCCCTGGTAATGGTAGATCATTGGGTAAATTAACAACCGCGCCATTATTAATTGAAGGCTCACGGGCATCTTCATCAAAAATATTTTTAGCGATCAATGAAAGCTCAAAAGGTTGCTCATCGGGCGTCCATCTTACGGTAAAATCTGCCAACCAATAATCATCAATATCCGCACGTAAATCGCCAGAATTTCTTTTTCGATTTTGGACAAAATTATTTTTAAAATTGGCCCGTAAATCATCTGATATTCTCCAGTCTAATTGTAAATACCATTGCTGCTCGGGTACAAAGGCGACATCAATATCAAGCGTTTGGTTTTCTGCTTTTGACCAAGCATAATTAGCCGCCAATTTAACTTGTTCATGCAACTGCCAATTTAGCTCTAATTCCGTGCCGTAAGCAATTTGTTTACCATAGTTTTGCGCGGTTGATGCCGATGCCCCTTCATTTGGAATAAATTGGATTATATCATCCCATTCATAACGGTAAAAATTCACGATTGCGCCAAAACCACCGCTGGGGTGATAATCAAAAACTAACTCAGTGGTTTCCATTCTTTCGGGCTGAATATTAGGATTTCCTAACGCCGTTGGATTGTTAATATTGCCTCGGTCAGCAAAAGAAGGCGCTCTAAAAGCCCGGCCATAAAGCAGCTTGGTTGATAGGTTTAAACTGGTCGACCAAACCAGTGCTAACCTTGGATTCGTGGTACTGCCAAAATCAGAATAATCATCATAACGAACACCTGCCGTTAATTCCCAATCATTTGCTAAATTCCATACATCTTGGGCAAACAAGTAACGGTTGATACGAGCGGTTTCTTCTAAAAAAATATACGGCGTATCAGATACATCTTGTAAAGGATCGCCTGGAATAATGACATTACCATCAGCTCCTAAACCAAAATTTTTACTTTCTTGCGTTCGGTATAAGTCACCTTTATAAACACCAGCTCCCACACGAATTGCATGTTTATCGATACCTGAATATGCCAGTGTCATATTTAATCGGCGATGTTTTTCCCAAACTTCTGGATTTCCAATAAAGCCCTGGGTGTAAGGTAAACCATGGCCCAAATCCGCGCCTTTGGGATAAATGGAATAATTATTTTTAATTTCTGCCGTAGTATGAAAGTAAGCAGTTTGAACAGTTAACATAATCTCGTCATTAAGCTGTTTTTCATAATTTACATCAAGATTAAAACGCTCACTTTTTTGTCTAGCTTCTGGGTCTAAGGCCTCGCCTAAACCAGCACCAGCACCTAGTCCATCAATCAATTGATAGCCTGAACGTAAGGTAAAATCTAAATAATTAACTTCCCCTCTAAAATCAATATTTTCAGTAGCTAAACTTAATTGACCAGGCGCTTGACTAACATCCGTACCAAAAATAGAGTCTAAAAATGTTTGGCCATCAGCTGCGATACGTTTATCAGAACCATCGGTTTTATGATATTCAACAACTGCGGAATATTTTAACTCATTTTGCATACCTGCAAATGAAAGCCAAGCATCAGAGGTGCTATTTGAGCCAGCGCGAATAGACAACTCATTATTTAAGATATCATCAGCATTTTTAGTAATAATATTAATGACCCCAGAAAATGCATCGGCCCCATACACGGCTGAGCCTGGACCGCGGATCACTTCAATACGACTGATCGCTTCAACGGGCATACCGCCCCAATTTTGATGTCTGTTGCCAACAAAGTTATTAGTTAATGGAATGCCGTTAACTAACATCAGTACTTGTGGGTTGTAGATACTATGCACACCACGAAAGCTATAAATAGGATTATAATTAGTCGCATTGCGAGAAATATGCAGGCCAGGCACTGTTTCTAAAACATCATCAATGTCGGTCGCTCCCATATTTTTGATCTGGGTTGCAGTAAATACTGAGGCAACAGCAGGGGCTTTATAAATTTGTGTTTTAACGCCGGTTGCTATTTCTACCATGCCTTCACTACCATAAAAATCATCAAAAAATTCAGCAGTGTCCATATCAGGATCTTCATACATTTCAGCATGGGCTAAAGGAAAAAGCGCCGTTAAAATGGATAAAGTCAGTACTTTTACATTCATATTAATACCTTTCTATTCTCTGTTTTTATTATTATTTTTATCGTCATGATCACAAAATAGCTAACACTGTTTATTTATCTGTTACTGCTAATCCCGTTAAAAACACGGCACCTTGATTTAAATTTTTAACCCTGTCCATCATCGGCGGAACTTCTTCCGCATCAATTCTAATATCTAATAACGTGGGGCCGTCACCTGAAAAAATAGCCACTAAATCTAAATCATCTAATTCACTTGGACTATTTATAATTTTCCCCTTCGCCCCCTGTGCAATAGCCAAGGCGGAAAAATCAACCGCATTCAACTGCCAACCGATCGGCTCTGCCGCACTCATACGTTGACCAAACTTCACCATACCGTATGCACCATCATTAAGTACAATAAATAAAATTGGTAATTGATGCTGAACCGCAACACCAATTTCATGTGAACTCATCTGCCAAGCCCCATCGCCAACCAAACAAACATGCGGGACATTAGGATCATTAATTGACGAACCGATAACTGCGCCAACCGACCAAGCCATACTGCCAAAGCCCATCGCAATTCGGTAGGTTCCTATGTTTGATGAAGTCGTTAAATAATGCGTACCCCATGCCCAGATATTTCCTGCATCAAGAAAATAACGGGTTTCAAGCGGCATCTTATTAGTTAAATATGCCATTAATCGCTGCGGCTTAATAGGCGTTTCATTTGATAAACACTTTTCTTCATCGATTAAAGTCGTAAAACCACCAATTGCGTTTTTTTGACAGTCTAATTCTAGCCCTTGCCACGTTCGGCTCCAGCTTTGTTGCGAGAGTTTATTTAACAGCCGTGTGACAATACCTTTTAAATGGCCACAAACATGTAATTTAGCCATAGGGCTACGACTAAAGTTTTCAACAGAAGAGTCAATATGAATAAGTTTTTCATTTAAAATATCATCCGGCAAGCCACCAATACCGGTTTCAGTAATCGAAGTACCAAAAGCTAACACTAACTCAATTTCAGGATTTTTAAATAAACTGGTGGCAGATTGATGGCCGGCATAACCATAAACGCCGCGATAAAGCGGATGTTTTTCATTAACCCAGCGTTTCCCCATTGGGCCTGAAACAAAAGGTGCATTTAGCGTTTCCGCGAGTTGTTCGAGCTCTTTATAAGCTTGACCACAACCGTGACCAATAAATAAAACAATTTTATCGACCGCTAACACTTGCTGAATTAATTTTTCAACCGCTTGTGTATCTTCAAGTGACGGTTTATTCATTAAATAATTGATATGCAGGTTCGGTGATGTTGGGCCATATGGCATTCTCAGTACATCTGACGGGATACTAAGATGAACTGGACCTTTCGGGGATTGCACAGCATTCATTAAGGCTGAGATCAATTTACTTTCTAATTGTTGCTCATGCGAGACTAAGGCATTAAATTTAGTGCAATGCTTAAAAATACCGACAGTATCAATAGCCGTTTCGCTTGAGTCTTGTAACGATTTTTTTCCAAATTTAGGTAAAGCTGTTTGTGCGGTGATCACCAACATTGGCGTTTTATCCACCGAAGCCGATGCAACACCAGTAATTAAATTAGTGGCTCCAGGCCCAGTTGTAGAACAAACAACGCCTAACTTACCGGTTTCACGATGATAGCCATCAGCCATAAAAGCGGCTGCACATTCATGCCGAGCAATAATAACTTTAGGCCCGCCGCGCCGCTCTGAGCGAGCTAAGGCGTTAAATAACGGCTCAATCGCGCCACCGGGCACACCAAAAACATACTCAACGCCTAATTGATTTAAATACTCCAAAATCAAATCAGCGTAATCAACAATATCGGGTACTTCACTATCCTGATTTATACAACTTTTTTCAGTCACGGCATTACCTTATCAATGGTTAATTATGTATTGTCCTTAATGAATAAGCTCTTTCCTTTTAGCCTCTAGTGCATTATAAATTCGTCGCTTATCGTAATATTTATAGCGTTCCTAAATAATATTATTAAGCATAGTACTTCAATTACATTAACTTATTAATAATACTATTATTTTTAATCGATGCTGGCATTGTTTTTTTAATACTAATTGATAAAAACAGGGCCACGAATTACTTTCATCAATAAAACAAAGGTAGGATTATTATATACATAAGGTAAGTCAGTTAAGTGTTATTTGATCGTACATTTGAAAATCATAATTTAAAAACAACTTAGCCTAATAACAGCAAGGGCTAGGATTAAACTCAACATATAGAAACTCAGTTATTTCACTTTTTTACTTGTATTAAATAACAAGCACACATAATATACTGTACATACAAACAGTGCATGAGTAATTATTATGCTTTTACAACTAAACATTAAAAACTTCGCTATTGTCCGCTCGCTTGAATTAGAGTGGCGAAATGGCATGACCACCATTACCGGCGAAACCGGTGCCGGTAAATCAATCGCAATTGACGCGTTAGGTTTATGCTTAGGCGCCCGAGCTGTGACTAATGTTGTAAGACCAAATACTACCAAAGCAGAATTGTCAGCAACCTTTGCCGTTAATAACAATTTAATCGCCAAACAATGGTTAATCAATCATGACTTAATGGAAGATGACGAATGCATATTGCGGCGCGTAGTTTCCGCCGAAGGTCGTTCTCGTGCTTATATCAATGGCAGCCAAGTCCCGTTAACGCAATTAAAAGAATTAGGGGCAACTTTACTTAGCATCCATGGCCAGCATGATCACCAACTGATTGTAAAAAGTAGTGAGCAACGCAGAATGCTTGATGCCTATGCTGATCACAAAGAGCTAGGCGACGACGTAAAATATTATTATCAGCAATGGCATAAACTCTCCAAAGAATGTGATCTATTACAACAAGCAAAGTCTGAACGAGTGGCAAAACAAGAGTTACTGCAGTACCAAGTACGAGAGTTAGATGAGTTTTCTATTCAAACCGGTGAATTTGAACAATTAGAAAAAGATTATAAACGCCACAGCAACGCACAAGATATTTTAAATAAAACCTTAGCAACGCTGCATCAACTTAGTGAAAATGAACAATTTAACGTTATTGACAACTTACGCCAATGCAGTGAAAACCTTAATCTGTTATGCGAAATAGATGCAGAATTAAACAATACCGCAGCAATTTTATCTGAAGCTTTAGTGCAAATTGAAGAAGCGAATAATGATTTAAGTCACTATTATGAAAAATTAGAGTTAGACCCTGAAGCTTTTAGTATTTTAGAAGAGCGCTACTCCTTAGCAATCAAGCTGGCTAAAAAACATCAAGTGCGACCTGAAAACCTCACCGAATATCATCAAGAACTTACCGTGCAATTAGCGGCTATGGGTAATGATGAAACGCGCTTAAATAATATTATTATTGAAATAGAACACGCTAAAGTGAGTTATTTTAAAGCGGCTAAAGTCCTTTCTGAATCTCGAGTAGCTTCCGCTCATATTTTAAGTGAGAAAATTAGCCAAAGCATGCATGAGTTAAATATGCCAAACGGCATTTTTCAAATTTCTGTTAATGCAAAAAATCAAGACACCTTGACCATTCATGGTTTCGATGACGTTGAGTTTTTAGTGAGTATCAACCCAGGCCAGCAGCTAGAGTCAATGCACAAAGTAGCATCCGGTGGTGAGTTATCAAGAATTAGCTTAGCAATGCAGGTTATTTTAGCCGGCAAAGTTATTTCACCAACATTAATTTTTGATGAAGTTGATGTTGGCATAAGTGGCCCTACCGCTGCAATGGTTGGTGAAAAATTACAACAGCTAGCCGCAAACACCCAAATTATTTGTGTTACCCATTTACCGCAAGTAGCTTGTAAGGGGCATCAGCAAATGTTTGTTGCTAAATTAACTGACGGCGAACATACCGAAACAACAGTAACTGAACTAAGTTCACAAGCACGAGTCCAAGAAATTGCAAGACTGCTAGCCGGCAACAAAATATCAGAGCACAGTTTAGCCAATGCCAAAGAATTACTCGCAAGTTAATGAAAATTTCGAACAAATAACTTTGAATAACAACCTTTGCTTGGTTATTATGCAGTGCTTAAATTAAAAGGTACGTTATTTCCATGTTACAAAAATTACTTATTATTGTTTTTATTTTCTCGGTTTCTGCCTGTTCTAGCTGGGTTTATCGTATTGATGTTCCGCAAGGAAACTATCTTGATAAGAAAGGTGTTGAACAACTGCAAATAGGTATGACCAAAGAACAAGTTAAATTTGTTTTAGGTAGCCCTGTTGTTGTTGATAGCTTTAATGACGATGTTTGGCATTACGTTTACCGTTTTAAATCAGGTAGAGATGAATCCTTTAATATTGAAAAGCTATTTGTTGTTAAGTTCAATCAAGGTAAATTATTTGATGCCACTGGTGATTTTGAATTACCTGAGTCGTTCAATACCCCGATGGAAAATTAAACCAGACTATTGGTCAAACTTAATCGAGGTGAAATACTATAAATATTTTTGCCTGTGATTAACAAACCACTAAGCCCGAATAAATACTAGGCAGATAGATTAAATTTTATCTGCCTTATTTTTTACCTCTTAATGGGTTGACTCGCCCGCCAGTAACTTTATCAGCTCGCCCCTCTTCTTTAGCTTTTTCAGCTCTTCGTTTACGTACCTCTTTTGGATCCGCAATCAATGGCCGATAAATTTCAATACGATCTAAATCAATTAACTCTGCGGTTAATTTAACGGCATGATTCCACACCCCTACTTTATTAACCTCGAGATCAATTTCATCAAACATAGCTAAAATACCAGAGATTTTAATTGCTTGTTCAACAGTTGTACCTTGCTCGACAGTAAGTGACATTAATTCTTGCTTTGTTGGCGTGCCATAAACTAATTCAATATGAATTTGCTCTGCACTCCCTTGAACATCCGCAGACTGGATATCAGCAGTTTGTAAATCAGACATGATTGGCATAAACCTCTTTTGCTCTTAATGTAAAAGCCTGGACAATATTATGAGTTAAATGAGTAAAAACATTACCAAAGGCCAAGGCCAATAATTTATTAGAAAACTCGTAGTCTAATTCAAAGTGAATTTTACAAGCTTCGTCCGATAACGGCGTTAAACGCCACTGTCCGGTAAGGTATTTAAACGGGCCATCAACGAGGGATAGCGTTACCGACTCATTTTCTTTTAGGGTGTTTTTTGTTGTAAACCATTTTTTCAAGCCACCTTTTGCCACTAATAAAGCAGCCGTCATTGAATTTTCTGACGCTGTTATTATTTTACTATCGCCACAATCAGGCACAAATAACGGGTAATTATTCACGTCATTAATTAATTGGTACATTTCTTCGGCACTATGCATTACAAGTGCACTACGGCTTATCGTTGGCATTTATACTCCTATTACAACCGCTATTATAATATCAAAGCACTGAGGAAATCGCACCAGAGTTAATTAACTATCTTTAAAATATGAATTATTGATTTAAAAGAAAAATTTTCTCCGTATAATGTGCCGTATTATGGCAAAGACAAAATCTAAAAATAAATCTAACAGCAATACTATTGCGTTAAATAAAAAAGCAAGGCACAACTATACCCTAACTGACAAGTTCGAAGCAGGTATGAGTTTACAAGGCTGGGAGATCAAAAGTATTCGTAGCGGTAAAGCGAATATTTCTGATTGTTACGTCTTTATTAAAGACCGACAAGCATATTTAGTTGGTGCGGAAATTATGCCGCTCAACCAAGCTTCAAGCCACGTTGTGTGTGATCCTAATCGTGATCGTAAATTACTTTTAAATAAACGAGAACTCGACAAACTTTCAGGTGCAGTAGAGCGTGATGGCTATTCACTAATCGCTACCGCCATGTACTGGAAAAAATGTTGGGTAAAACTTGAGTTCTATTTAGGTAAAGGTAAAAAAGATCACGACAAACGATCTGATATTAAAGACCGCGAATGGCAGGTTGAAAAAGGACGCGCCATGAAGAACAAAAACTTAAACAAAGATTAAGCAAAAACTGGTTAAAAATTATCACGTTGTGTATTGCTTAAAAGCCGAGTACAATTGGCTTTAAAGCTTAACCAGCTTTACAACTTGGGGCTGATTCAGGATTCGACGAGATTCATGAAACCCAAGGTGCATGCCCAGGGGCGGTTGGCCTGGTAAAAAGCCGCAAAACTATAATTGCAAACGACGAAACGTTCGCACTAGCAGCTTAATGCTAGCCATCGCCTCAAAGACTCTCCTATTGTCTTGAGAATCGATGGTCACCCTAAATAGGATAGCGAGGGACGCACGCTTGAGGCCGAACCGCAAAATAGTATCAAGCTCACCATGACGAAGCCTGTCGGTTGGCGTCCAATTGGTTAAATAAATAATCGACTAAGCATGTAGTACCGAGGATGTAGGTTTTTCGGACGCGGGTTCAAATCCCGCCAGCTCCACCACCTTCTAAAAAAGACGCTTTCAGCGTCTTTTTTTTTGCCTGTTATTTTGTTTTCTATTAATTAATAAATATCACCATAAACATCTAACTGGGTTAAATAAACCCGTAATTCAAATTCGAGCTGATGATAGTCAGGTAACATATGCTGGCAAAGCTGGTAGAAAGCTTTGTTATGATCTTTTTCTTTAATATGAGCGAGTTCGTGTACTACGATCATATTGAGAAAGGCTTCAGGGGCTTTTTTGAATAAACTACCAATGCGAATTTCATTTTTACTTTTTAATTTATTACCTTGCACTCGTGTCACGTAGGTATGTGTGCCCAAGGCATTTTTTATAACGTGTAATTTATCGTCATATTTAATTTGGCTCAGTGGTGAGGACTTTTTCACAAACTGATTTTTAAGCGCCATAACATAATCACGCAATGCTTTGTCGCTAGTAATATCATGTGTGGTCGGATATTTAGTCAATAAAAACTTAGCTAAGGTTTTTTGCTCAAGCATTTGTTGAATTTGATTTTGTAGGTTTGCTGGGTAAGCGGTTAAATATTTTAAAGGTGACAACATAAGTATAATAATACCGCGAGCAGTTAAAAGTAATAAAGGTTAATTATAATTAACCTGAGCTACAAATAGTATCCCCGTCGGTAATTATCGGCATTAAAACAATAAAACCTATCTCACCATCCATGAAGGGTTATTCAGTATAAATATATGTAAGGTAGTTGGTTTATAAAGTTTTTAGCACTAGAATGAATATTATTTATTTGTCTTACCCTAAGTGATTATTATCACTTTTATCTACCTGATCGCTTTTTAGGAACTCACTGATGAAACCTACTCGCTTACCTTATTTGATTATTATTATTGGCTTAATCGGCTTATTGCTCTATCTCAATTTTTATCAAGCAGCTAAAAAACCAGCAAAAAAATCAGCTTCGCCAACAAAAGTTGTTGTGCAAACGGTACAAAAACAAGAGTTTAAAGATCTTATAGAAGCCTTAGGTACAACCAAAGCCAATGAAGAAGTAACTTTATATTCGCAATATTCGGCGCGCGTGAAAGACTTACACTTTGAGGGTGGGGATACCGTTAAAGTCGGACAATTATTAGTGTCGTTAAATGGCGATGAAGAAGAAGCTGAAGTAAAAGAATTACAAGTGAACCTAGCCGAAGCAAAACGAAAATTAACGCGTTTGAAAAACTTACAAAAAACAAAGTCTGCATCCTTATCTGAAGTAGACGAGCAAACAGGTCAAGTAGATGCAATAAAAGCACAATTAGAACAAGCACTAGCAAAACTGGCTAAATATAAAATCAGCGCGCCATTTAATGGCATTTTAGGCAATAGAAATATCAGTGTCGGCACCTATTTATCTTCGCAAACACCAATCACCACTATAGATGATATTAGCATTATAAAAGTAGATTTCACTTTACCTGAAAAAGATCTGACCAAAATCAAATTAGGACAAAAAATTGAAGCGACTAATATCGCTTATGGCAATAAGGTTTTTATTGGCCAAGTAATGAATATTGACACCCGTTTAAATCCTGTTACTCGCTCTATTTCTGTGCGAGCACATATCAATAACGATAACAGCAAACTTAAACCGGGTATGCTATTAACCATTCATTTACTACGTAGTATTGATGAAACCATTCTGATTGACGAGCGTGCGCTCATTCCTAAAGAAGATAAGCAATGGGTTTATGTTGTCGACAATAATGTCGTAAAAGCGATAGCGGTGACTATTGGCCGTCGTCGTTCAGGTATTGTTGAAATACTCGCTGGGCTGGAAATCAATCAACAAGTGATTATTGAAGGCGCCTTGAAAGTACGTGATGGCGCAGTTGTTATCGCTATTAGTCGAGAGGAATAACATATGTTTCTTTCCGATATCTCTGTTAAACGGCCTGTGTTTGCCACTGTTGTTAATTTATTGGTTATTACTTTTGGTGTCGTCGCTTTTAGCATGATGGCACTGAGAGAATACCCTGATATAGATCCGCCGGTTGTTTCAATCAGTACCAATTATGCTGGCGCTTCAGCTGCGATTGTTGAAACCAAAATAACCCAACCGTTAGAAGATAGAATAAGCGGTATCAGCGGCGTAAAAAACATTACCTCAAGCAGCCGCGATGGTCGTTCTAGTATCAGTATTGAATTTGAGCTTAATCGCGATATAGACTCCGCGGCAAATGATGTTAGAGAGCGAATATCAAGAGCATTAAATGAGATGCCTGAGCAAGCGGATCCGCCGGAAGTATTTAAATCCGATGACGATGATGATGTCATTGCCTGGTTTAATCTACGTAGTGAAAACATGTCGGTTACCGAGTTGACCGATTACGCTGATCGCTACATCTTAGATCGCTTTGCTATTGTTGATGGTGTTGCCCGCGTACGTATTGGCGGCGGAAAAAACTATGTCCTGAAACTATCGCTTAATCGTATTGCGATGGCCGCTAAAAACATTACGGTCAGTGATATTGAAAACACCTTAAGAAATGAAAATGTCGAACTACCGGCCGGTGAAATAGAATCTGATCAACGTGATTTTTCTATTCGCGTCAATCGCGCTTATTTATCACCAGAAGATTATGCAGCCATGGTGGTTGGCCGCGGACTTGATGGTCACTTAGTGCGCATTGGAGAAGTAGCCGATGTCGAATTTGGCGCTGCTGATGATGAAACTCTATTCCGTGGTAATGGCAATAACATGGTCGGCTTAGGTATTATCAAACAATCAAAAGGCAATACAATTGAAGTAATAAAACAAGCACGTATTGCTTTAGAGTCAATTAAAAAATCGTTACCGCAAGGTACCTACATTGCTGAGTCTTATGATTCTTCAATTTTTATCAAGGGCTCAATTAATGAGGTCTATAACACCTTAAAAATTGCCATCGCACTAGTGATTTTTATTATTTTTATATTCCTTGGTAGCTTGCGCGCCACACTGATCCCTGCGGTGACGGTGCCAGTTGCACTTATTGGCTCTATGGTCGTACTGCAATGGTTAGGATTTTCGATTAATTTGCTGACCTTACTTGCTTTAGTACTCGCTATAGGCTTAGTCGTGGATGACGCTATCGTAGTATTAGAAAATATTTATCGACGAATTGAAGCGGGTGAACCGCCAATTTTAGCTTCTTATAATGGCGCAAAAGAAGTAGGTTTTGCAGTTATCGCCACAACATTAGTGCTAGTTGCCGTTTTTGTTCCATTAGTTTTTATGGAAGGAGATATTGGCCGATTATTTACTGAGTTTGCCCTAGCCATTGCTGCGGCAGTTATTTTCAGTAGTTTCACTGCCCTAACCCTCTCGCCCATGATGTGTTCATTGTTATTAAAAAAACAGAAAACGACTAAAAAATTCAGTTTAGCGCGGTATTTCAACCAAGGCTTTAACCGTATCGAACACGCCTATAGCCGGATTTTAGCACGCTCAATTCATGCGCCGTTGTTATTAGTGGTGCTTTTCCTGTTATCATTTTTTGCCATTCATACCCTATTTGAAAAATTACCAAGTGAATATGCACCGAAAGAAGACCGTGGCATTTTTTATATTTCAATGCGCGGCGCTGAAGGCGCAAGTTTTGAAAGTAATGCCAGTAATGTCACTCAAATAGAAAGCATATTACAAAAATCACTGGATAACGGCGAAGTAGAACGTGTTTTAGTTCGTGTCCCTGGTTTTAGTGGCTCTGGCGGTATGGCAATAGTCGGTATGCCTGATTGGGACGAAAGAAAAATAGATACCTTTAGCTTGATGGAACAAGTCAGCAAAGAACTCAATGACATTCATGACGTAAAAGCGTTTGCCATCATGCGCAGCGGTTTAGGTGGTAGAGGATTAGGTCGTCCCGTGCAATTTGTATTACAAGGTAATACCTATGAAGAATTAGCACAATGGCGCGATTTAATTATAGAAAAAGCGCAAGAGAATCCTAACTTATTGCAATTAGACAGTGACTATCAAGAAACCTCCCCCCAGTTTAGAATTAATATCGACCGTCAACGCGCGGCAACGTTAGGTGTTTCTATTGGCGACATTGGCCGCACCATGCAAACCATGTTAGGGCAACGTAATGTCACTACGTACTTAAATCGCGGTGAAGAATACGATGTCTTGTTAGAGGGAAATACTAATGACTATCGCAGCCCAAGCGATATTGACAATATTTATGTTCGTTCAAGTACCAGCAATGCTTTAATACCACTAGCAAACCTAGTGAGTCTTTCTGAGCGTGCAACCTCATCGCAGCTTAGTCGTTATAATCGCTTACGGAGCATTACTATTTCAGCAAACTTAGCTGAAAATTATACCCTAGGGGAAGCATTAAACTTTCTCAATGACTTAGCCAAAACTGAGTTACCCGCCCATGCCAATGTTGACTACAAAGGCCAGTCGCAAATGTTAACTGAGTCTGCTGATTCAATGATCTTTATTTTTGCTTTAGCGTTATTAATTACCTACTTAGTATTGGCGGCGCAATTTGAAAACTTTGTTCATCCTTTTGTGATTTTATTAACGGTGCCGCTCGCTTTATTAGGTGCATTAATTGGACTTTATTTTTCAGGTATGTCAATTAACATTTTTAGTCAAATTGGCTTAGTAATGCTGATTGGCTTGGCCGCTAAGAATGGTATTTTAATTGTCGAATTTTCTAATCAAATTCGCGATAAAGGCACCGCTTTTGAAGCCGCAATTATTGAAGCTTCACAACATCGCTTACGCCCAATTGTCATGACGTCACTAACAACGGTTATGAGCGCAGTACCACTTATTTTGTCAACAGGCCCTGGTTCTGAAAGCCGTATGGTAATTGGCATGGTAATTTTCGCGGGGGTTTCTTTAGCTTCGGTATTAACCTTGTTTATTGTGCCAGCCGCTTATTATTGGTTATGTAAAAACACCGGTTCGCCGCTAGCAAGAGAGCATGAGCTTAACAAACTCGCCGCGCTGGCAGCTGATGTTGAGCCTAATACTAGGTTAGATAAAACAACAGAAAAGTAATATTAAAGACCAAGCAAATATAAATAGCTAACGGGTAATTAGCTCAAAGCTAATTACCTTGCCAAATTACGCAGTTAATTGCTTGCTTATATCACTTGGCTATAACACTTGGTATTTCAGGTCGATACTCATATCTAGTTTTATGTATTATTTCGGACTGGATTTATTGCGGCAAAAAAATAGCCGTAATAAACTCGTAGCAAATAAATAGCAGGTAAATGGAGGAGCAAGTTATAAAAAATAAGCCCTCTTCACCTAAAACAATAGTTATCAGTTCAAACTAGCTAATTATTCGCTTTAAGCTGCTTAAATTGTAGGTCATTTTCAAACCAATACTTTTCTTCTTTTAAAGGTGTTTCTACCGGCAGCGACGGGTTGCCAATTCGAATGATTTTTCGCTGATGTAGTTTTGAAGTGATAATATTTTCGCGGTGATATTGATAAAATAACCTTTCTAATGAACCGTCATCCACCATCATTTTAAGACCGGCAGTAATTCGTTTTGCTAATGTCACCTCTTTCGGGGAGACAAAAATATAATAAGGAGCTGGTAAATAAAGTGCTAATGTCGGTTCAATAACAATATCGGGATTGGTAGGTTTGCGGCTTGATATTTCACTGTATATTTCATTTGAGCCTCTGGGAATATAGTCAATACGCTTATTTTGCAACATATGATAAAGGCCATCGATCGTATTGGCTTCAAAGATATTAAACTTTTGATCTTTCATTATTTTACTGGTTGCCCAGCCAATTCTTAAGCCCCCTAATAAATGTTTCAGATCATGAATGTTATCGACTTTTTCAAAGTCTTTTAATTTATCTTTATGAATACTTAACAGGCGATAATTTAAAATACCTCGGCGTACAGGGATCCGAATAGGAATGGTATTCTGCTCCCAAACTGGCGTGGTGATCGCCATAAAAACATTGATAGTTTCGCCAGAGTTAACTTCTATAATAGCGCGTTTTAGTGTGGTGTAGGGGCCAGCGACAACAATTTCAAAATCGCCGTATTCTTCACGGGTTATTTCTAAGATATTTTGCAGTACATCCATTTTATATTGCGTTCTAACATCTTTATCTGAGCGACCTTTATTAAGGCGGACAATATCTTTAGCCATTGCACTACAGGCTAATAAAGTAATAAACAGGGTTAAAAACAAGTTACGAACAATCAAAATATCACCTTAAACCAATTCACTAACACTTTAGTAATGATAATAAACAGCCAAAAATTAAGCTGCTCTTAGCAGTATCGGTTACATTTCAAGGTAATTCCAATCTCGAATAAATTTAGCAGTTGAATATCATGACTCATTTAAACGCCACTACAGCAGCTAATGTCAAAATAACAATGTGCTGAGCGATACTTTTACATTAAGCAGATAAAATAATTATTGGTTAATTACGGGCTGAATCGCAGCTAACATATCGCAAGCCCCTAATAAGTCGAGCCACTGCTGATCAAAAGGCGCTTCAATTAACAAAGATTGTTGGCTGATCGGATGAATAAAGGCTAATGACTGGGCAAATAACATCAAACGTTTAAAACCAAAATGCTGATGAAAAAATGGATTTTGTTTGTTATCACCATAGTTAATGTCGCCAATAATAGGGTGACGTAAATGAGCTAAATGGCGACGTATTTGATGACGACGTCCGGTTTTAGGGGTTAATTTAATTAACGAATACCTGACACTGGGATATTTTCCCACAGCCACAGGTAAAGTTGCGGTTGCCAATGATTGATAATAGGTTTGCGCCGACTGCGCAGGTTTATCTGTTTTGGCGTATTTGTCACCAATTTTATCGAGTTTTTCTTTTAACGGATAATCAACTAAATCTTCGCCAATTAAATGTCCGCGCGTAAAAGCATAATAGGTTTTTTCAACGGCTCGCTGACTAAATATCTCATTCATTAACTTGGCAACATGCTCGTCTAAAGCAAACAACAACACCCCAGATGTAGGTTTATCTAACCGATGAACCGGATATACGTATTGACCGATTTGATCGCGCACTAACTGCAAAGCAAAATAAATTTCATGACGGTCAAGAAAACTTCGATGGACAAATAAGCCCGCTGGTTTATCAACCGCAACCAAATACTCATCTTGATACAAAATTGTTAAAACCGGTTTCTCCATTGGCTCGCAAACGGTATTTTCATTAGCCATTGACACTTCAATTTCAGACGACAAAACTTCTCCTAAAGCCAAAAGAACTTATATTGCAACTAGTGTTAAAGCGCTATTATCTCTATAATGCCCTGCTAACTCTACTGATAAATTAATTAGCTTTATTTCATGTCTCACATTGCTACCATTTCTGAATTATTAAATTTGTCCCATTGCCAATATCGCATTTATGATTTGGGCAGAAAACTTGATAAATTATCAAAAGAACAGTTTGATAAAATTGAAAATAATATGCAGCCTTACCCTTTCCCATCGCAAGGGCATGCGTTTATTGCTATCGCTTTTTGGCAAAAAAAATCGACAGAGCCTTATTTATGGTTTGTAAAGCTGCCGTTAGACGAGCGCGGTTTACTTAATCAAGGAGCGATAAATCATTTTATCGAAATTATTATTGAAGCGTTAGGCTCAGATTTATCGGTTGATCCAACAGAGCAGCAAGAAGAGATATTAAAAGCGAACCCTTATCACTTTACACCCGCAGAGTATAAGCTGGCCGCGATCAACAGTCGTTTAAAACGTGAATTAAAACAGCCAGCCAGCATTTATTTTGAGCAGTGCCAAGCGTATTTTTCAGGTCAATTAAATTGGCAAGAATGGCAAAGTATTGGCTTACAAGGCATAGCCGATTTTGCCGAAAGGATTAATGATGATGGCCATAGTCAGTCCGTCATTACTGCCCTACCGCATTTACCACCGGCAGTACTGCAACCGCTTTGTTTTTCACTAGAAAACCAAACATTAAGCCCAGCATTAATTACCGCACTAATAAAGGCTTACCATAGTGATAATAACTGCTTGTACCTTCGGGCATTAGCCTCAAGTTGTCAGCATCCTTATACTCTCGATTTTATTGAGCAATTGCTGGCGCAACCGGCGCTTGATGATGAAACCTTGATCACACTCGCCGGGCGTTGTTGGCAAAGCTTAAATGACAGCCAAAGGCTCTTACAATATTTTGAACACCTAGTAACACACACTGAGCCCGCACTATTTCCTGCTTTATTTAAAGATTTAGTGACTATGCCAGAACTGCGCCCTGTCGTATTTCAATGTATGCGAGAACCAAACCGCAGCGCTGCACTCGCAAAAGCAATTGGGCAACTTTTTAATCAGTTACAAGCTTAATAAGGCAGATTTATGGGCAACATTTATATCTTACTCTTCGTCTTAGTAATATTTTGGTATTTTATTTATTTACGAAAAGTCGCAGAAATGGGTAAATATCACGCGCAACAATATTGTAAACAAGAAAACTTACAATTTATTGATGTGGCCAGACGTTCAAGTAAACTAAGATTTAACAAGCAATTTGGCATTCACTGGCTCAGTGATTTTGATTTTGAATTTAGTGGTGATGGTGAGTCAAAATATAAAGCTGAAATAATTATGCGCGGTTTAAAACTGGAGAATATTGATGTGCCTCCTTATCGTGTCCATTAATTAATTTTAACTAACAATTTTAGTGAAGGATAAGAGTATTTAACTTTTCATTGGGAATTTAGATACGTTATGATTGTTAGACAACATAGCCAATTCATCTGTTAACTGACTATTAGTTATACACAACATAAAAGATAAACATGACTCGTAAAACTACTCGAATAGAACCAACTTTGTCCGGCACTAACAACCATGCTGATGAGCCTTTGATTGCACAGGCTGCTCATACACAGCAAACTCATCGCCAAGCAACAAGACAAAAAACGTCACAACGAGACACTTTCACGCAAGTATTCAATAAACTTAAAGAAGTTGCCGATATTGCGATAACCTTTGTCCGTGAAAAAATTCTGCCAAACAGAAAATTAACACTTTCGCTCGCTGGGCTTTTCATCGCCATTATTATCATTACATTATTGCTTAGTATTTTTTCTGGTGATGGTAAAAATGAAGAAATTATTGAGCCCGAGCTCAATGAAGCTGATATTACAGCCACTATTAATTTAAGTAACCGTAGTCATCAAATTACCTTACCTGATAATTTTTCTTTGTTAGCGACCGATTACAACGGCATAGTGATCAACTGGCAAGCTGAGTCAAATAGTGAAAATAAAATTTGGGATATTCACACCACCGAAGGTGATGCCAAGTGCCAAGCCATTAAATTTAATAATGGCGACAGCTACCGCACCTTGAATGTTTTAGTAGAAAATAACAAATCTTATTTTGCTAATTTTTCACCGTTAGACAGCGCAGCAATTGTTAAAGCTATTGCATTAAGAGGCAACTTTACTTTATGCGGTTATCAGTTTTCATTAAAAGGTAGCCAAGCGGTATTAGGTAAACATCCTTATTACAGTGACTTACTAAGCTACGAATAAGCGCTTATTACTACGGGCTTAGTGTTAGCTTGTTGCCGGTTTATTAATGCGAGTTATTATTTCGTTTTTATACATAGTGATCATGCAAAAGCATCGAAGAAACCGTACAAGTCATTACTATCAAAAAAGGCCTATTAACTAGGCCTTTTTTATGTGTGTTACTGTCATAACCCCCTTTAAAAACCTAAACCTGATAACTTCTACGCCCTGATAATGCGTGTGATAAGGTATTTCCGTCAACATACTCAAGCTCACCGCCCATTGGCACGCCATGCGCAATACGTGAAATAGTCACTTGGTACTTTTCACTTAACTGGGCAATAAAATGTGCCGTCGCTTCACCTTCAACGGTAGGGTTAGTTGCTAGGATCACTTCGTTAATATCACCCTTTTGTAATTGCTGCTCAAGTACATCAAGACCTAAGTCGTCAGGGCCAATACCATCAATAGGAGATAAATGCCCCATTAAAACAAAATAGCGGCCAACAAACTCACCGGTTTGCTCAATCGCTAAGACATCGGCAGGACTTTCAACAATGCATAATAAGCCGGTGATTTGCCTTTTAACACTTAAGCAGATTTCACAGCTTTCTTGCTCGGTAAAATTACGACAGCTTTTACAATGTCCAACTTCACTCATCGCCTTTGATAATACCCCTGAGAGTTTGTCGCCACCAATGCGGTTACGCTCTAATAAGTGAAAGGCCATACGCTGCGCTGACTTTGCACCAACACCAGGTAAACAACGAAATGACTCAATGAGTTCTTGAACTAATGGGCTAAATTTCATGAAAAAACAATGCTAAGAATAATTAGCCAGAAGACTACCACAAGGGGGAAAAAGATTGAATGTTAGATTGAAAATATAAGCCGTGTTAATTGTATGCTCAAGCGCTTTGCTGAGTAACAATTAACACGGTAGAGACTTTATCGCTGAGGTAAATAGCTAACGTATTAGCACGATAAAAGTTTGCTAGCAGTCGTTATGATAAGTATGAAAGATAAGTATCTACTTCAACACTTGAGCCTAATGCAACAGGCACACGCTGATGCAAGCTTTGCGGTTGAATATCTAAAATACGCTCTTGATCAGCAAAGGCTTTACCACCGGCTTGCTCAATTAACAGCGCCATAGGATTGGCTTCATATAATAAACGTAGCTTACCATTTTTAGTGCCTTCACGCGTATCTGATGGGTATAAGAAAATACCACCTCGTGATAACACACGATGCACATCACCCACCATCGCTGCATTCCAACGCATATTGTATTGCTTTGCCATCGGTCCTGATTTACCGGCAACAACATCGCGAATATATTGTTTGCTTGGCGAATGCCAAAAATTTTCATTCGACATGTTAATGGCAAACTCAGCACATTCTGGTACAACCGTTAACTCAGGGTGCGTTAAAACAAAGCTACCCTGCGTTGAATCAAGCGTGTAACCACGTGTAGGGCCACCCGTTGTCATCACTAATAAGGTTGATGGACCATAAAGTACATAACCAGCACAAACTTGTTGACTACCTTGCTGAGCAAACTGACGTTCGTCACTAGCAGCAATATCATTACGCGCTGGGTAAATAGTAAAAATAGTCCCTATTTGGCCGTTAATATCGATATTAGACGAACCATCTAAAGGATCAAAGGCAACTATGTATTGACCATTCTCATGACCCGCGACAATATCATCTTCTTCTTCCGAGGCAATTGCTTTAACCGATCCCTCTTCTAACAAAATATCTTTCAATAATTGATTAGAGATCACATCGAGTTTTTTCTGGGTTTCACCTTGAATGTTCTCATCCGTGGTTGAACCTAAAACATCGGCTAATTGACCTTGGCTAACGCGAAAAGAGATTTCTTTACACGCTTCTAAGACCGTACGAATTAACAGAATTAATTCTGTTGGCGTATTATCTTTTTGTAAAACAGGAATAAGTCTTTTCATCTCGCCTCCAATATTAACTATAACGGTTAATACAATTTAAATCTGAAAATGAAGTTTCTAAGCGTCTTGCCATTGATTTTTCCGCTTCACGTAACCAAACACGTGGGTCATAGTACTTTTTATTCGGTACATCATAACCGTCTGGATTACCAATTTGGTTCGCTAAGAAATCACTTTTTGCTAAGTAATACTCTTTCACACCTTTCCACGTTGCCCATTGCGTATCAGTATCAATGTTCATTTTAATCGCGCCGTAACTGATCGCTTCTCTGATATCGGCAACAGCAGAGCCTGAGCCGCCATGAAAAACAAAATTCAATGGCTGATGTGGTAAATTAAACTTTTCTGAAACAAACGCTTGCGAGTTTTTCAAAATAAGTGGTGTTAATTCAACATTACCAGGTTTATATACTCCGTGCACATTACCAAACGATGCCGCAATTGTGAATTTATCACTGATTTTAATTAACTGTTCATAAGCGTAAGCAACATCTTCAGGTTGAGTATAAAGTGATGAACTATCGATATCGGTATTATCAACACCGTCTTCTTCACCACCGGTGCAGCCTAATTCAATTTCTAAGGTCATGCCCATTTTGCTCATGCGCGCTAAATACTTACCGCAAATCTCAATATTTTCTTCTAAAGACTCTTCCGATAAATCAATCATGTGCGAGCTAAACAATGGTCGGCCGGTTTGTTCATAATAAGCTTCACCAGCATCTAACAAACCATCAATCCACGGTAATAAGTTTTTCGCCGCATGATCAGTATGCAAAATTACTGGCACGCCATAAAACTGAGCAACATGATTAATATAATGTGCGGCGGCAATACCACCTTGAACTGATGCTTCAATACCTGAAACTTTTGCCGCTTTACCAAGAAAAAAGGCAGCGCCACCATTTGATAGCTGCACAATAATTGGTGAATTAACCGCAGCCGCAGCTTCTAATGTTGCATTGGCAGAAGATGTGCCGATAACATTAACAGCCGGATAAGCAAATTGTCCTGCCCGTGCATAATTGAACAAGGCTTGAACGTCATCACCAGTTACAACCCCTGGCTTGATAGATAAAATTGAATTAGACATAGTGATACTCCCCAGTACGTTAATTTATGTCAATTAGTTCGCTAATCGACAAGCTTCAGTAATAGCTTGCCAATCTTGATTGTTAACCCATTCTTTTTTCGCTATCCAAGTACCGCCAACAGCGAAGACATTATTGAGTGATAAAAACTCATGTCTGTTTTCTAAGGTAACGCCGCCTGTTGGACAAAATTTTACATCTTGAAAAACAGAAGAAACTGCGGCTAAAAATTTAGCACCACCAGCAAGCGATGCTGGAAATAATTTCATTTCAGTAAAACCAAATTCACGGGCAAGTAATATTTCCCCCGTATTAGACACACCTGGTACAACAGGAATATGACAATCGGATAAATAACCTAATAATCGCTCTGACACTGCCGGTGTAATAATAAAATCAGCACCTGCATCAATAGCTTGCTGTAAAATAACTTCGTTCGTAATAGTACCGGCACCCACTAATAAATCAGGTAACGCTGCTTTAATCGCCTTAAGTGCGTCTAACGATGCCTCGGTGCGTAGAACAACTTCAACTAAGCCTAAGCCGGCTTCTGCCATTGCTGTTGCAATACTAACGCCCTGCTCTACTGTATCTGCTTGAATGATCGGTAATAACGTTTGCTTACCCATCATTGATGAAAATGTTTTCATGCTTATAACCCTGCAATAACTTCATTTATAAAAACGAATAAATCTTTTGAACAGTTAAATGATCTACTTTCACATAAAAAACGTAATAAAAAATCGAAACTTTCAATCAACTTAATTAACCTGCGTTGTAATAACCCGTATCTTATTTTAAGAACTAGTAATATAAAAGGTTATTTTAATATCATTTAGATATATGTAAATATATTTTATAAAAACACATTTTAATAAAAACCCACAAAAAACAAAATAAAACGATAAAAATCAACAGGAAGAAATAAAAAATTGGTTGTTATATAATTTTACAGACTATTTTTTTGTAAAAACATTTAACAAATACAACTGAAAATAAAATAAAAAAAACGAAACTAATATTGTTGTTGTAATTTACCAAGTAAATAAAACGGTTAACAAATTAAAAAACTGTTTTAACATGAGTAACTTCTAAACAAAAAACATAAGTTGATATGTTTACTTACAAACAACAAATCAAATATATTTAAATCTCAGTTAAAAACAGCATTTATAAATTAAATACTGACATGTATAACACTTTATTAACTTGCTGATTTAGCCGCTGCTGACAAAAAAGGATACAAACACAGTTTCAATAAGCTTGGGCTATTGAACTATCCTTTATATTATAATTATATTTTTTACTCTGTGCTGTGCTTACAAACTAGAAATCCCCTTGCTAACAGAATGCCCCCATCCTTGGAATGCATATGACTAAGCTAAGTAGAAGTGTTTATTAAACTCAGTTTCAGGCACGATGGCACCTGGATGTTGAATAACAAAAACGGCAACTTGTGCTGCTAATGCTACGGCTTGTGCTACTGGCATATTTGCCATTGTGGCACCTAAATAAGCGCCATTAAATGCCCCCTGCAGAGGTAGTATCAACAATATTTTTTACTGGTGTGATCCCAACGTCACATTAACTATCTTGGGTGAGACACAAAACACTTTGCTCGCCATTATTTAAGATAAGTTCATCAAAGGCACTTCCACGCCAATAAAGAAATGACCATTTACCTTACTCGCCAGTTGATACTAAATACCCAAAGCATTGCGTCGCTGATTCAATCAAGCCAACTGCCGTCAGCAGTTGGCTTGAAACCTCAGAAATAGTCTTTTTCAATAAACAGCGGTGTAATAAACATCTCACAAACTTTGTTTATTGTGACAATTTCCTGATTGGATGAGTTCAATCATGCACTCACCCATTAAGCCTATGGTCTTCTACATTACAGTTTTTTTAATGGTTCAACTTTTGGAATAAGAATCCAAACCGCTAGCATCGCAGTAACCGCTAAAGACGCACCGATTACAAATACTGGCGTGTAGTTACCATCAGCCGTTAAGAACGGTACAAGCGAAGTTAAACCAACAACCGCTAATTTAGCAGCCATGCCCGAGAAACCGGCCAGTGTACCAACTGTCTTTTTACCTAATAAATCACTCGGTAATGTTTGCACGTTACCAATAGCTGTTTGGAAACCAAATAAAATAACGGCCATAATAATTACCGCAGTCGTTGGTCCACCTGGGCTTGCCATTGCTAGCAAGGCTGGCAACATAATTAAGCAACCTAAAGTAATAGTAAATTTACGTGTTTTATCGGTATTCCAACCTGCACTTAAACGATTTTGCGCAAGCAAACCGCCAAACCAAGCACCAAACATAGCGCCTACATATGGTACCCAACCGTAGATACCAATAGATTTAACATCCATGCCATATACTTCATTTAAGTAAATTGGGATCCAGAAAACAAATAACCACCAAATTGGGTCAATAGCGGCAGAAGCGATAATAACGCCCCAGCTTTGTTTACGAGAAAGCAATTCTCCTGTTGATGGATTGTATTCTTCAGCTTCAGAACCATCGTCTTGAACACTCGTTCTTTGACCCGTTAAAATATATTCGCGTTCCGCGTCAGTGATCCAAGGGTGAGCTTTAGGCGGCGCTTTAACTAAGATAAGCCAAGGAATAAGCCATAACAAACCAACAACACCAATAACCACAAATACCATTTGCCAGCTAAAATAAACCGTTAAATAAGCAATTAAAGGTATTGAAATAATACCGCCAATTGCCGCCCCTGAATTAAAAATCCCTTGTGCTAAAGCACGCTCTTTGGTTGGAAACCAGTCAGCATTACTTTTAGTTGCACCAGGCCAGTTACCGGCTTCTGCCACACCTAAAATAGCGCGGAAAATACTAAAACTAAGTACACCTTGCGCAAATGCATGAGCCGCTGTTGCCAGTGACCAAACACCGATAGAAAGCACGAAACCTAAACGCGTGCCGACCCAGTCAAATATTTTCCCGAAGATCGCTTGACCAAAGGCATACGAAAATACGAAAACGACTGAAATATTGGCATAGATTTGTTTACGCTCAAATGCTGATTCGTCTGGAAAAAGATCTTCGACGATATCAGGCCAGAGTACGCTAAGCGCTTGACGGTCAATATAATTTATCACTGTGGCTAGAGCGATTAGAGCAATCACCCACCAACGTAAGCCTTTAATTTCCATAATATATCTCTTTTATAACTTGTTTTTATTGACAATAAACCACTATCATTCTTGCGTTTGATAACAACCTATTGCGCTACTGCTTTTTTATTAAGTTTCTGCTAAAAAATCTTCTCGACAGGGACTAAAAGAATCAATAAGTACCCCCGCTTCAAGGCACTTGGCACCATGTTTAATATTAGGTTTCATGTAGTAACAATCTCCTGCTTTTAATTGTTGGGTTTCATCCCCAATGGTAATTTCAAATAAGCCGCTTTCAACATAAGTGACTTGCGAATGAAAATGATCATGCATATAACCAACAGCGCCCGTTGCAAACATAACTTTAACCATCATTACTTGTTGGTTAAAACCTAAAATCTGACGTGAAATACCATCACCAAGATCCTCAATTTCAACTTTATCAGCAAATAAAAATGCTGCTGTTTGTTTCATAACACTATGCCCTACTTTTACTTTACTGCTTATCGAACGTATTATTATTAATAGTTGCTGTATGTTTGCCAGGGAAGTTCAATTCAACAATCGCAATATCAGGCGTATTAACAAAAGTATTGTTGATCACTTTTGTGATGGGTTCCCCCACAGTATGGTTAATCACTAATGGTGCGCTGTCAGACACTAAGTTATTGTTAACTGTAGATACTTGTACGCCATGAATCAAGATAGCAGCTTTTTCTTTGTTGCGTTTACCATAACCAAGATGATTTATTTGGTTATTTTGAATTAATAAATGTGGACCAAAAGTACTTTCATCTGTACCTCCGCGATAAAGTTTTACTAAAGCGCCTTCAACATCTTTAAATGAACTATTGATAATAGTGACGTACTCAGCGTTATAAATACCCAGATCATCATTTTCTTTGTGTAGCCTTAAAATATCACCCGTAATATTATCGAACTGTGAATTATCTATCACTATGCTGTTTGCAAAGCTGCGAAAGCCCGCATCTAAAAAGTGAAATGAGTGGTTAATATCTAAGTTAATTACTTTTGAATTAAGCAGTTCGAAGCGATAATTAGCTAACATAGGTAAACGTGAGGTACGGACAAAAACATTACCGGCAGAGTCAGCCGCTTTTTTACCATTGATAGTAACGCCATCAATTTGTAGCGCGCCATGATCTAATATTTCAAAACTGGTTGAACGCATCAGATTTAATGATACATCTGCATCTTTAGCTGCGCGAATAGTAATAACTTTATTTACTTTAGCAATTTTATGTAATTCATATTGACCTGCAGCAAGCTCTAAAACATCACCATCATTGGCGGTTAAAATAGCGTTATAAATAGCATTTTCCGTTGCTTGTAGCGCTATTGTATTGCCCGAGGCAAACTGCGTTTCAGGCCCAACTTTAGGATACCAAACAACACCAACATCGTCTTTTTGCGTTACTTTAAGGTCTTTACTGACTCCTTGCGAAACTGTGTTATCAACCGGGTACAATAACCCGTTTTTATGACGTTTTAATTCGACACTCGCTTTGTTAAAGCCTTTAGTCATTTGGCTGTCAGCAATATTATTGAGTACGTTATTAGTAAAAGTAATGCCACTGATATCGTCAAAAGCGGTAAACGAATCACGCCCCGCAGCATGGCTAATAAAGTTATTACTGATGGTCGAGTCTTGCGGCGTAGCACTGCGTTCAGTATCACTACCGGCCGCTAATTGAATGTTATCAACATTGATCAAGGTATTATTTTCAATCAAAGCGTTTTTAACTTGGTGATAACGGTTAATCGTTGAATTAGGCACACCATTCATGACGGTTAAACCACTACCAAAGCGATAACCGGTTAAACCTTCTAAATAATTATTTCTAATGGTTTGATCAGCATTAATCACGCGAATACCACCAGTATGGTCAACACCATTACCAAAAAACACGTTGTTTTCAACTAAGTTACCATTGCCGTGGCGTAACGTTAATGTGCCGCGCGACTCAAAAAAGGTATTGTTGCGAATAACATTTTTACCTGATTTATTAGAAATAATTTCAACTTCACCATTACAACGATCAAAGTAGTTATTTTCAATAATAGTAAATGAATCACTTAATGAAAAATGGCTGGTACCAATACGTAATGTTTCACCGCCATTTGAACCTAAGATAGGACGCGGGCCAAAATAGTTATGATCAATACGGTGATGATTTTCAATACTTTCTTTACTGTTTAAGCGTACCGTCATGGTTACGCCAACATTACTTTTACCCACTAAATGATTATGATCAAAACGGTTATGTTTACCGTACATTACTACCCATTTGTCTTGTTCAAATTTACTTGGGTTATTGTAATGGTCAATCACTACTTCAGTAACGCGGGTATGGTTTGCTAAATCTTTGGCATTACGGCGAAAAGAGATAACTTCACCGCGCGGCGCATAGCCATTTTTAAATACTAAACCGGAAACAACTAAATGTTCTCCGCTTAAGCGCAAATCTGATAGTCCAGAAAGGATCACCTTTCCTTTGGTTTCAGCCGTTAAAGTAACAGGCGAGTCTTGAGTACCTGTAGCTGAAAATAAAATTTCAAAATTATTCCACACACCATTTGCTAAGACGATAGTATCGCCGGCAGACAACTGTTTAGCCGCATTTCGATATTCTTGTTGTGTTGTTACCTTGTAGGATTTTGCTAATACTTGCGCTGATAAAATATTACCAACAAAGAATAAACAAACAGCAACAATCGATATTTTTTGACAACGTTTTAACATTATTATTAACTCACTTTGTTAAAATAAATAGAGCTCAATAAAGGTGCGGTTTTATTGAGCTCCATGTGTTTTTTACTAATTTAAATCATTAATAATTGATTAAAATTTATGTTTAACACTTAAGAAGTATTTAGGACCTGTACTTGAGATAAGCGTTGGCGTGTTATCGATAGAACGGGTCATATACTGAGCTTCATCTAATACGTTTAACGCTTTAAATGAAACTGAAGTATTTTTGCTAAATTTATACTTAGCGTTAAAGTCTAAGTACTCAAACGGTTCAACATAACGATTTGCTGCTGCACCTGAGTTAGGTTGATAGTACTTAGACCGTGTTTTATATAAAACACGAAATGATACGTCATCCCCTTCCCAATAGACTGAACCAGAAAATACATTTTTAGAAAAACCGAATAAGTTTGCCGCGGCAACATTTTCAAAACCGGCTTGTTCTAAGTTACCATCTAAATCATACGTGTTACCAAACTTACCATCTTCATTTTTAAATGATGAATTGGCATAGTTATAAGAGCCCTTCATACCTAAACCATTAAATGGCGCCGGTAACTCAGTAAAATGATGTTGCGCTGATATTTCAATACCACGTAAATAAGCAGCATCATCAGTATAAGTATTCGTTTGAAGATCAACAGCAATAGATTCGCCATCAATCACCATATCTTCTTGTATAGTAATACTTCTAAAGTTAGCTTCAAATTGCTTACCATAAAAGGCTAATGACACAGCAGTATCAAGTGATGGATACCACTCAAATGAAACATCAAGGTTATTAGACATTAATGGTTCTAAGTAAGGGTTACCACCGTATACTTCAGAGATTAACTCATTAGGATCAGTAACAGGTTCATCACCATCACTTTCTTTAAGAACTCTACCTGCACTCATATCCAATAATTGTGGACGAGACATAGCGCGATAAGCCGCGGTTCTAATTAAGAACTCTTCACTATAATGAAAAGTAATATTAGCACTCGGTAAAACAGTGGTCACATCATGCTTTTGGATATTAGTTGTTAAAACATTTTCACCCGCAGCATCTTTAACTTCTTCTAATGCATAAGTATTTAGATCAGAATCAGTAGGGTCAACAGTTTCCTCGATGGTATATTCATTTAAATAACCTAATGATTCCACCTCAGTGCGAATAACCCGAACACCAAAATTACCAGTTACCGGTAAACCAAAAAGTTCACTTTCAAAGTTGGCCATAGCATAAATTGCGAAGGTATCTTCTTGAACGTTTACATCACCAGTAGAGCGACGATCTTTTTTCGGGCCTAAATCGGTAAAGCTTCTATCTTCGTTTGCTTGCGAAAGAGAACCATAACCACACTTACCATCAAATTGGGCAAATTGACCGCCTTGCAAACCATCACCGCTTTCACTTGATAACCATTCAGGGTTATTCCAACCCACAAAACAATTTTCAATTAATAAACCAACTTCAGTGGCGTCTTTAGTTTTATATTCATCAAGTTCGCTACCATCATTAGGATCAATAGCAACATCATCATCTAAATCAGACCATAAAGATGCTTCTGAATAGCGAACACCTGCTTTTAGATTAGTAAAAAAATCACCATCCATAGCGTATTCAAGATCAATCTTGGCAGAGTTAACACGGTTAATACGTTCTTCTACTTCACGTTCGTATTTACCTTCACCGCCAACCCATGCTTCTGGGTTAGTTGGATCAAAAGCAGTAGAAGAATCATAACCGGCATCACCTACGCCATTATAATCGGCATCTAAGAATTTTAATTCCGCCATACGATGTTCACGTGTATCTAAACTGTAGTTACCATAAACACCGCTGTTAATACGTGATTTAAAACTGGTACGATCACGATGAGATTTTGAATATGACAAGTCACCTTTAATCACTAAATCATCAGTAATATAATGCTTAACTTCTAAACCAAAACCGTTATAACTTTCGTCTTCTTCACGGTAATAACCTTGAGTTTCGAATTTAGCGCTACCTTCACGGTAAAGTAAGTTCATATTCTCATCAATGACGTGATTTTGTAAATTACGACGAGCAGAAGTAACAATGAAATCATGACGATTTTCAGAATAATGATTATCTGAATATTCAACATCTAAGTTAATATCCCAAGCATCATTTGGTTGCCATTGAAGTGTAGTAACCAGCGCTTCACGGAAGTCTTCTTCTTCCATGTTTCGGTAAGTCCAGCTTGAAGGCGTTAAAAACACTTTGCCTGCTTGGTAATCACCAAGATTATTCGCCGTAATCCCCTGATTAGTACCAGGATAATTATCTTCACAATCGTCAACGTCATTAACTGGCGTACCATCGGCTAAATGAGTTGCACAAGCATACATAGTAGAACTTGTTAACATACTTTCTTCAGGGTTAGAAGAATCTGTACGTTGGTAACCTAAGGTAAAACCTATATCCCCTAAGTTATCCGTTTCAAATTGCCTAACTAATGATGCAGTTACTTTATTACCGATACCACTATCACCATCAAGGTGTGATGAATGAGAATTATAAATGCCACCTAATTCAATTGAGGTAACGTTTTCGCCATAAGTAAGCGCTCGTAGTGAGTCGATATTAATCGTACCGGCTACACCGCCTTCAACGATGTCTGCTTGTTGTGACTTATAAACAATTATGTCGTTAACTAATTCAGATGGGAATTTTTTAAAGTTAACGGCGCGAGAATAACCAGCACTGGTTACTGTACGGCCATTAAAAGTAGCATAACCAAGAAATGGGCCCATACCACGAATAGAGGTTTCAGAACTACTACCTTTACCACGGTGACCAGATACCGAGGTAATATTTTCAATAACATCCGAAACAGACAACCCTGGTAACTCACCAAAGTCAGCGGCTGAAATACCATCAGTGATCGCGGCAGTATTTTTCTTAATATTAAGTGAACGTGACATAGTGCCACGCATTCCTTTTACTTCAATAACTTCGACTTCTTCAGCTACTTGATCTGTTTTCTGTGCTTCTGCAGCATACGTAGGCATTGCCATTAAAGAAGCGAAAGCGGTTGCAGCTAAAGCACTTTTACTAAATTTTCCACTTTTCTGTTCTAGAATAGCAGAACTTATTTTATTAAGTTTGGCTTTGGTTAACATGGTTATAATCTCTCTTGCTATTATTTATTTTTTTGTACTGACAACTCAATTTACTACCCACCTACCAATCTGTCAACCAATTTATAACCAACAACAAACCAATTAACCTACCAATTGGTTTTGCAAGATTACAATCATTGGTTTGCTAAGCTTACCAATTTGACATAGGATAAAACATTACTATATGATGTTTAATTAATAGACTAATTACATAGTTTTTCCATAAACCCCATAAAAATAATTAACGTTGTTAAATAGCAAATACGCTATTGGACTTACCAAAAGAGTTAGGAAGTCATATGAAAAACCGTCGTTTGTTTTGGCATATTGTCGATAAAATAGAAGCATCAATTGACGCTGGCACATATCCTCCTGGTAGTCGTCTACCAGCAGAAAGAGTTTTAGCCGAAACATTTGAAGTTAGCCGTCCAACCATCAGAGAAGCGATTATTGCTTTAGAAGTAAGAGGACGCGTTGAAGTTAAAACAAGTTCAGGTGTTTATGTTTTAGATAACGGCAAAAGCAATGCCGATAATTCAAACATTAGTGCTTTTGAATTAACCCAAGCACGGGCATTAATTGAAGGCGAAGCGGCGGCATTAGCCGCCTCGTCAATTACCGAAGAAGAATTAGCAGCGCTTGATAATACCTTAATAGCAATGGAAAACGGTATTGACGCTGAGCAAGCTGATAAAACCTTCCATATGATTATCTCTGCTGCTACAAGAAATAAAGCTGTGCAAGGGGCAATAAGTCGCTTATGGGAGCTTAGACAGTCTGATAGCGGTATTAAAGATGCTTATCAAGGCGTCTGTAATCAAAGTGACGCTGATCGAACACAAGAGCACAGAGATATCTACAATGCGTTAAAAAATAAAGACTCAGTTAGTGCTCGTGCTGCCATGCATTTTCATTTCAACCGTCTGATTAATGCTTTGTTTGATGCTAGTGAAGCAAAAGCACTTGAAGAAATAAAGCGTCAAACCAATGAAACTAGAGGTTTATATTCACTTCATCATGTAGTTAAAACACCACTAAGTTAATTCCAAACTTATACTGACTTTTTATTTATAACAATTAGTGGTTACTGCTCATTGTTATAAATAAAGGTCAACATAAACTACCCTCACTTCTTAGCCATCACTTAATGCCTAAAGCCTAAAGCTTAATGCTTATTGCTTATTGCTTATTGCTTATTGCTTAAAGCTTAATGCTTAATGCTTAATGCTTAATGCTTAAAGCTTATTGCTTAAAGCTTATTGCTTAAAGCTTATCGCCTAAAGCTTATCGCCTAAAGCTTATTGCTTAAAGCTTATGCCTAAAGCTTATTTACCTTTGCTGTAAACCATTTTGTAATACGTTCTGTCAGCAATGTTTGAATTAGTAACACTTTGTTAGTAATTCAACGATATAAGATAATTAGGGTTAAACATAGATGTGATTTTTCTCAGTGACTATCTTTCAGACATAAATTTCAGACATAAAAAAACCGCTCGCAAGCGGTTTTTTATGTCATCAACAAGCGTTAATGCATGGGTAGTATTAAGAAAATACTAAACCAGCATTAATGTCAACGTTATTACCAGTCATGTAAGAAGCATCATCGCTAGCTAAAAAGCCAACTAATTTAGCTACTTCTTGTGAAGTACCTTCACGTTTAAGTGCAGTCATACCAGCAACAGCTGTACGTACGGCATCTTTAGTGAAAGTATCATGGAAACCAGTACTGATCATGCCTGGGCATAAAGAGTTAACACGAATACCTTTAGGACCTAATTCTTTCGCTAAACCACGTGTAAAGCTAGTTACTGCGCCTTTTGATGCTGCATAAGCAACAGAACCTGGGCCACCACCATCACGAGCTGCTTGTGATGAGAAAGTAACAATTGCACTACCTTCAGATAAATGAGGAATAACAGCATTACACATCATAAATAATGACTTAAGGTTAACGTCCATTACGTTATCCCAATGTTCAGCAGACATTTCATCAATAGTAACTCGTGCTAATAAACCACCAGATACATGGACTAAAATATCAATTTTACCGAATGCTTCAAGTGTTGCATCAACGGTTTTTTTCACGTCAGCAGCAGAAGTTAAGTCAGCTTGAATCGCAATAGCTTTAACGCCTAATGCTTCAATTTCTTTTACAGCACTTTGTGCTGTTTCTGCACTTGAATGGTATGTAAGTACAACGTTGGCACCTTTACTTGCCAATTCAATCGCACTAGCTCTACCTATATCTCTACCGCCACCAGCAACGATTGCTACTTTGCCTTTCATCGACATAAAATTCTCCAATAATATAAAATTCAAATAAGTTAGCTAACTAGGAAGTATCACAAGTTCCGCACAACCTATTACTTAAAAAACGTTTAGTTAGCTTCAGTTGTAAAAGTAACTAACTTTGCCACTTATGTCAACCAATAACTACCTTTTTTGTAATACCAATATACAAAAACAAACAACCACAAGGTAAGTTGAAAATATTTATAAAATAATCTGTAATAGTTATAGTCGCTATTGGCTAAAGATCAATAGCGCAATAACCATACAAACATTCATTCTATTCAATTTTTTAACTTTAGCCACCAGTATAGTCGTAACTTCAAAACTAAGCTTACTGACCAATTATCTCTTTGACCAAAATGCAAGCGGAAGATAAACGGGCCAAAACTAGCAAACAGGCATTGTTAGATAAAACAGCCAAATTCAGCACTTAAGCGTTTGAATTAATCTCTAAGTGATATTGGTTTAATCTCAACACTAACCTGCTCATCACCATTTAAAGTGACAAGTATGGTCATGTATATTTTGTCCTGATATAAAAAAAGCCAGTTAGAAATCTAACTGGCTTATCAATCAAACTAATTCAGTTTAATTATAACAACTTCATTAAACTGCTGCTTAGAATAAAGTTGAATCTAAGTTATCAAAGTAACTATAAGTACCGCTAGAGCCATTATCACCAACATAAAGTGCCATTAGCGTTGGCGCGCCAGTATCATTTTCAGCCACTAAAGGAACCGCTGTACCACCATCGTCATACGTTGTGTAATCAGTGCCATCAATATTAATGGTAATTGCATGTGAAGCATCCCAAGAAATAGTCACGTCAATCCAAGTATCTTTGTCATACGAAGCAAGATCTTTTTGATTACCATCTTGATCTCTGAACTTAATTTTAGAGCCAAACACAAGCTCAGTGTAACGCGAGCTTGAAGAACCGCCTTCTGATGTACCTAAGTAGATATAAGTCGATTTTACGTAGCCTGCTGTCGGAATAAAGACTGAGATAGAAACTGAACCACTATCTGCTGCGCCACCCGAAAATTCACGACTTACCACAGGTTTAGTGTTGCCATTATCTGTACCTGCACTATCTTCTAAGTACAAAGAAAAACTATCTTTCGCTTCATCATCGCTTATTTCAGCAAGCGTCAAAGTCCCATCAACATTACTCGCTGTGTAAGCCGAATTCGTTGCTATTTGAACACCATCAGCATAACCTTCAAAATCATCAGTAATGGTTGGCGCTGCAGCTACATCAAACAAATCAGAATCTAAATCATCAAAGTAACTATAAGTACCGCTAGAGCCATTATCACCAACATAAAGTGCGACTAAAGTTGGCGCGCCGGTATCATTTTCGGCTACTAATGGAACCGCTGTGCCGCCATCGTCATAAGAGGTGTAATCAGTGCCATCAATGTTAATAGTAATCGCATGTGAAGCGTCCCAAGAAATGATTACATCAATCCAAGTATCTTTGTCATACGAAGCTAAATCTTTTTGATTGCCGTCTTGATCTCTAAACTTAATTTTAGAGCCAAACACAAGCTCAGTGTAGCGCGAGCTTGAAGAACCACCTTCTGACGTACCTAAGTAGACATAAGTCGATTTAACATAACCATCAGTTGGAATATAGACTGAGATAGAAACTGAGCCGCTATCAGCAGCGCCATTAGTAAATGCACGACTTACTACCGGTTTAGTGTTGCCATTATCTGTACCCGCACTATCTTCTAAGTACAAAGAAAAACTATCTTTCGCTTGATCATCGCTTATTTCAGCAAGCGTTAAAGTGCCATCAACATTACTCACTGTGTAAGCCAAATTCGTTGCTATTTGAACTCCATCAGCATAACCTTCAAAGTCATCAGTAATGGTTTCAGGAAGTGGCACATCAAACAAATCTGAATCTAAATCATCAAAGTAACTATAAGTACCGCTAGAGCCATTATCACCAACATAAAGTGCCATTAGCGTTGGCGCGCCAGTATCATTTTCAGCTTCTAATGGAACCGCTGTGCCGCCATCGTCATAAGAGGTGTAATCAGTGCCATCAATGTTAATAGTAATCGCATGTGAAGCATCCCAAGAAATGGTGACATCAATCCAAGTATCTTTGTCATACGAAGCTAAATCTTTTTGATTGCCGTCTTGATCTCTGAACTTAATTTTAGAGCCAAACACAAGCTCAGTGTAGCGAGAGCTTGAAGAACCGCCTTCTGAAGTACCTAGGTAGATATAAGTCGATTTAACATAACCCGCTGTTGGAATAAAAACAGAAACAGAAACTGAGCCGCTATCAGCTGCGCCATCAGTAAATGCGCGACTTACTACCGGTTTAGTGTTGCCATTATCTGTACCTGCACTATCTTCTAAGTACAAAGAAAAACCATCTTTAGCTTCAACATCACTTATTTCAGCGAGCGTTAAAGTGCCATCAACATTACTCACAGTGTAAGCCGAATTTGTTGCTATTTGAACACCATCAGCATAACTTTCAAAATCATCGGTAATGGCATTAGGGTCTACATAACCACCTGCAATTACAACATCAGAATCACCGGTAATTGTCGCGGTAAAACCACGGTCATCTTTGTAGGCAACAGATACTGACACGGCATTGCCAATGTCAGCAGCATCAATAACGTATTTATTACCTGTTGCTACACCTGCACCAGTCCAAGTATAAACGGGTGTCGAAGTAAGGTAACCATCACTATCAGAAATAAAAGCAGATAATGTTTCACCTACGGTTGCAGTACCAGCAACAGTAATTTCACCTAATGTGTCTACATCACTTAATACCGCATCAGTTGCTTCTGATCTAATTTGTGAAAAATATCCATCATTATCAGTATAAGCAACACGTACTCTAATCTCTGAACCTAGTTCATTGGTTGTCAATGTGTAGCTAGATGCCGTAGCTCCAGAAATATAGGCATCATCAGCCAACCAAGCGTAAGTAACGGCAGAACCTGAATGGCCATTAGCGTCTGATAACGAAGCCGATAATGTTGCCCCTATTTCTACTTCATCTTCGAAACCAATGGTAACTAGGCCGGCAGAATCGCCGGTAGCACCTTTATACTCATGTTCATCACAAGCACTTAATGTAAGTACTAGCGCTGAAATAGCTAATAGTTTATTACTCATATCTCTCGTTTCCTTTATATTTTTTATAATGTCATCGATAAAAACTGCTATATAACTATAAAAATAAATATAAAACAGTATCAATTGGTCAATACATTTAAGTTTAAGCACAAATCAAAACTTTGCATTTAAAATTAAACTATATAACAACAATATGATAAATAGACACTCAAATGTCAAGCCAAAAATAAACCAAAACACATAAATTGTTATTACCAAATAAATTACCACAACAAAACCAATAAATTACATACGTAAAAAAAGCGACACTAGGTCGCTTATTTTATCAGCACAGAGCTACTCTAACTCAAGGGTGTCGAAAGCCTCTCTCGCAATATTTCGCCACTTCTTTTTTGCTTCATTTTCTAATGAATTGTATGACACTAATAATAGTTTTCCATTTAACGGAATACCGTAAATAATATTATAGCTATCTGATCTTACTGATTTATTTTCAAATTCAAGAATGAAAACTTTTGTTTCGAATTTATTGATTACTTTATCTTTTGACCAATTAGCATCAGGAAATCCCTTATGGTATTTAGCTGAAATCGCCTTATGAATTTGTTTTATCGTTTTGACATCAGCATCAATATTGGTCTGTTGAAAAGTAAACTTTGCCAAACCAGATTTGTTATCCAAAACAACTTTACCTTGCGTTTCTTCTTTAATTTTAACTGTGCTCGGAAAATCGATAAATATTTTACCCTCGAGTAGCTGATTAGTGACCCAATCAGCGCCATTAGCAAATGTTGTTAAACTTAATAATAGGGTTAATAGTATAATTCTCATTGTTAATTCCTTATCTGTTCTAACTAATAATTATAACCGGTGTGCTTATTTTCAATTTTATAAAACGTTGCTTGCACATAATCTGCCGCATCGCCGGTGTTGTTTTGATTATAGACACCCGCTTTAAAATACATGTATTGACCACCACTTTGATAGTTACTGGCTGTCATATCATAAGTGCCGATCACATCAGCTTTTCCTGAGCGACTGATTGTCACCTTAAGTGAATTACCCACCACCTCAATTTGATATGAAAAGCGTTCACCTAAAGCAATACCGTCACTAGGATTAGCTGCACTTTGCGCTTTACTGCCAATCATTTCGACATACTTATCGTCGCCACCTAAAACTTCATGGGCAAAATAAATAGCCCCCTTAGCGTTATTAGGTAGCTTGCGATAATACAAGCGGATTGGTTCATCATCATTAGCATGGATCTGACCAATGATCACTCGCCCTACCTGGCTTATATCGCCAGTAGTCGTAACATAATTAACGGCTAACTCCGCAGTTAATGTACCATCAACACCACCCGCGGCGTCTTGCTCTGCTTGACTAGCGGTTGAAAACACCCAGTTATTTTTATTGATGCCTTGAGTTTTATGACTCGAATTACCACGGCGTAACATTTCTCTTAACTCGGTACGAGTATAGCTTGTATTGGTTGACGTTTTATAACCGGCCACCGGCACTTTGAAAACTAAACCACCATCGTTTGATGGATAAAAATAATCTGAATTTTGATAACCTGCGACTAGATCATTTTCACTAATACTGTCGGATTTACCATTACCATCTACATCGGTTGGAATGCTTAAATACCAATCGTTCAGTTCAATAGTATGGGTACTAACAATCGGATCTTCAGGCTCGCTTGGATTGCTATCGCCTGGCTCTTCGGTGATTTCAGGTAAAATACTCGTATTATCATCGCAGTGGTTCACGACCACTTCAATAATACTGTTCCAACTATTAACTGAGTTTCCTTGGCCATGAATCCGTAGATAGCGCCCTGAGCTTAAAGCAAGCTCATAGCTTTCAAATGCTTTCGCTGAAAGGGTACTTTGGCCATTGGTTAATACCGCTTGCCAAGTCGTTAAGTCGGTACTAGTTTCCACTTCAAAATAACTTATCCGCTCTTCACTTTGATACCATAAAATAGCGAGATTTTTAATATTCACTGTTTGGCCAAAATCAAAGGTTAAATATTTACTTTCGCCCATACTTGACCAGCGCGAGTCATTATCAGTTGATTTGTCTAATGTGCTAGCCGGCAGATGACCATCGTTCGAGCCATCATCTGTCGCAGTGATAGTTATATTAGTCAGATCAGTACATTCTTCAACGATAGGCGTATCAGGAACATTATTTGTTCTTGGCGGCGTAGTCCCCGAAGAGCTACTGCCACCACACCCCGTCAAGAGCAAAAAAGTTAAAGGAATAATATTTACAGCTTTCATCACACCAACTTATTAATTTAAGTCACAATTTCTAAGTAAATTCGGCATACGTAAACACCTAAAAAATTGTTAACCAATAATTTATTTTAAATTCGTAGTGAATTAATAACACAAATCAAGTGGTATACCAAGAGTTATTACCAAACAAAAACCAAGACAAAACCAAAATAACGATTGGTCTACCAGCTAATTAAATGACTAAAAGATAAGTTAACTGCCTGAAATATGATTAATTATTGACGAGGAAACCTTGGCGATTATCAACGTTTTTTGGCTTGCCGGATATTTTTCGTTAGTGATTTATTAATAGAAATTATTAGCTAAATCTATTAACGGCATGCATTAAGCAAATGGCTTTACAAAGAATGACTAACCTGAAGATAATAATTTATTAACTGATGTGTAATATTTTATCAGCGCGGCGCCAATAACAATTAAAAACAGAGGGACGAAGAAAAAGTGACTATGATAAAAAAACCTCGAGTTTGCACCCGAGGCTGATCAAAACGATCGATTACGCTAATAAAATATCGACTAACTAGGGTCTGTTGTTCTTTTCAGATTGATTTTTTCAATGAAAGAACAACAAGCCCTAGCCGTTAATGATTTATTTCCAGCTTGTTAATTTGTGCCCTTTAACGGCATAAAACAAAATAAAGAGATAACAAGGTAACATGACAGCATAGCCCATTTGAAAGCTTGAAAGCTGACTAACACCGCCCCAAATCAATGGGCCAACAGCGCCGCCGGCGATTCCCATCACTAATAATGCTGAACCAGTACTGGTTAGTTTGCCAAGCCCTGACAATGCTAACGGAAAAACAGCTGGCCAAACAATGGCATTCGCTAAACCTAATAAAGCAATTAGCATTAACGGATCTGGTAAGGCAACACCGCCAAATGGCACTAATAACGTTTGCGCTATCACTGTTGAGTTGGCATCACCAGTGATCACAGCAACTACTAACACTAAACCTAAGATTGCCGAAACCATCAGTGCTTTTTGCTGAGATATAAAACGGGGAATTAATAAAATCCCTAAGATATAACCCACCACCATACACACCATAGTATACGAAGTCATAATGCTATAGTTTTCTACACCTAACGACAACGCATAAGTACCAATAGTATCACCGGCAATAACTTCAACCGCAACATAAACAAATATCGCGATAATTCCCAGTGCTAAGTTAGGACGAGCTAAGGCTGATTTAATATCATCATTTGAATTAGTTTCTGCTTCATCTTCTTTTTCAAGTTCAGGTAACGCTGATTTCTTTACTGCAAAACCTAACAGACCAATAAATAATGCCATACCTAAATAAGGTAAAACTAAGCTATTAGCCATATCGTCAATTTGAATTTGACTCAGTTCGGTGCCAACGGTATCGGTAAAATTACTTAAAATCAAAGCGGTAAAAACCATTGGAGCAATAACACCTGCGCCTTTATTTAAGATGCCCATAACACTGATACGGGCAGCCGCAGACTCTTCTGGCCCAAGTCTTACCACATAAGGGTTGACCGCAGTTTGCAATAACGTTTGACCGGTTCCCATCACTAACTGAGCAAACAAAAATAACGGAAACAGTTGTAATTTAGCCGCCGGAATAAACAGCAGACCAGCTAACATCATTACGCCCATACCAATCGCCATGCCGTTTTTATAACCGACTTTACGGATCAGGGTTGCTGACGGTAAAGCAGTGAAAGTAACCGCGATATAAAAAGAAAATAAAATCAGTGAACCTTGAAATGGACTTAAATCAAGAATTTGACTTAAATAAGGCATTAAGGAGCCATTTAACCAAGTAGCAAAACCTAAAATAAAAAATAACACTGCAACAATGGCCATAGGCACAATGCTGCTTTTATTGGGTTTTGTTACTTTAGCTGACTTAGTTGGTGTCGTTATCACTTCTGTGGTCATTATCTTTCCCCATGCTTAATGGCGTTAATACTCGAATAAAATTCAAATACATTATTTTCTTACATTGCCTGTTTGATCTTGGCTGGCTTTAGTACTTTATTTTCAACTTAACTTTTTGAATAAACCTTTTCACCTGAAATCCAGGTACTCAGTACTTGAACATCATCGTCTAGTTCAACAAAATCAGCTTGTTTACCCACCATTAATAACCCTAAATTGGTATTATTAATATAATTTGCTGGATACAGACTTGCCATACGCAGCGCTTCGTCTAAATCTACTGATAAATATTTTTCGGTATTGCGCACAGCTGTCGCCATGTCTAAGACCGAGCCCGCTAACTCACCTGTAGTTGAAGTTAATTTTCCGTCTGCTAAGACCACTTTACGATCAAAAAAGGCAAACTCTTGCTCGTCAGTGCCAGTTGGCGGCATCGCATCAGTGACTAAAAAAACTTTCCCTTTAGGTTTAGTTTTTAACGCTAATTGACAAGTTAAATAATCAACATGGTGACCATCAACAATCAAACCACAACTGGTGTGATCATTTAATAGTGCACTACCCACAAGTCCTGGTTCACGCCCTTGTAAAGGTGACATAGCATTGAACAAATGAGTAAAACCATCAGCGCCAGCATCAATTGCTTGTTGCGCAGTTTGAAAAGTAGCATTGCTATGTCCTAAACAAACTTTGATCCCTAACGCCGTCATTTTTTTAACATCAGCGGCTAAAACATTTTCAGGTGCTAAAGTAACCAAAATTTGGCCAAGGTCTTTACGCGCTAATACTTGCCATTCATCAGCAGAAATTTCTCTGATGTATTCTTCACTATGAGCGCCTTTTTTCGTGACAGATAAATGAGGGCCTTCAAAGTGAACACCGATAATACCTTTAACACCCGCTTTAATGGCATTGGCAATGGCATCGGCGGCAGCTCGCATCACTTCCACTTTATCAGTGATAAGTGTTGGCAACATGGCGGTTGTACCAAACATCGCATGAGCATTCATCATTTGTTGAATACCTGCTACGGTTGGCGTGGCATTCAGTAAAACCCCACCACCACCATTAACTTGTAGGTCAATAAAGCCAGGAACAACAAGCCCATGCAGTTTTTCATCATAATTATTGATGTTGTTATCGATAGCAATAATGTTACCGTTTTCCAACGTTAACACTTGATCATCAAGATAGTATTCGCCGGTAAATAACCGTTTAGCATGAACACGTAATACTGACATTTATAAAGTCCTTGTTACCTTTTTAAGACCTTTTGGCTCATCAGGATTAAAACCTCGACTGACGGCAACTTTCGCGACATCTAAATAGAAACGCTGTAATACTACTAATGGCGCTAAACGCGGATGTATAACAATATTATTTTGCGTTAAATGCACAAGATCTGCACCGCGCTCTGTTACTTCATCAATTTGCTCTTGGTGAGAGATTGCACTTTCGTCGTTAACGGCACAATTTAAAATCGCTAAACCTTGTTCAACAAGGGTCACTGGTCCATGAAGAAATTCGGCACTTGAAAAAGCTTCAGCGTGAATACTGCTAACTTCTTTCAGTTTTAATGCCATCTCTTTCGCAATCGAAAAACCTAGTCCGCGGCCAAGTACCACCATGTTTTTAACATTGGCAATAGACTCTGGTGTTAATTGTGCTGGCGAAGCAATAATTTTTTCCATTGCCGCTGGTAAATCAGCCAAGGCCGCAATCAATTCGTTATTTTGTGTCCAATTAGCCACTAGCTGCGCTAATGCCGATAAAGTTGCTAAATAACTTTTGGTCGCCGCTACTGACACTTCAGTGCCAGCTCTTAACGGTAAAACTTCATCGACAATTTCACCTAACGGCGAGGTTTCATCATTCACTAAAGCAACACAATATGCGCCTGCATCTTTCGCCATTTGGGCTTGAGCGATAATGTCTGGGCTACGACCTGACTGAGAAATAACAATCACTAATGCGTCTTGTAATTTTAACTTTTTACCATAAACACTAGCCACTGACGGAGCAGCAGAGCTAACTGGCACACCCGCTTCAATTTCAATTAAGTATTTACCAAATACACCAGCATGATCTGAAGAACCACGGCCAATAATCATCACCGACTTAGGTGCTATTTCACGTAATTTAGCGCCAATTATTTCCGCTAAAGGCTGATTAGCAATGATCTGATTTTTAATAACACTTGGCGCTTGCGCTGCCTCTTTTTCCATTATAGTTGTCATGATAAACCTTAACTCTTATGAGATTTTGCAATATTTAGCTTGTTGCTGTCGGGCATAAATAACCGAACCTATTTCAGGTGGTGATAAAGGAGCAGAGAGCTGCCCTTGCACATCAGCATCTAACCAAGGAGTAATGACCGGGGTTAAACCGCCAATCAACGAAATTCTAGGTGGATTTTTTGTTAATAATTTTCTTGCGACATTACTGATATAACCAGCACCTTCTTGCACGATAGCGCGGGCAATATCATCGCCAGCACAAGCCTCTAGAAATACTTCGCGAGCAAACTCAGCAAAAAATGCGGCGGGTTTTCCGGCAATCACTTCCACCATTTCAACCGCATCATTGGCCTGTAAATGTTTTAATAGTTTTGGAGTTAATGATGTTTCGGGAATTAACTGATCTAAAGACAATAACACTTGTTTCGCTGCCTGAAAGCCGGTCCATGCACCACTACCTTTATCACCATGAGGAAAACCATGGCCGCCAATCATAAACACTTCATCATCAACATGTGAAAAACCACAAGAGCCGGTGCCAGTGATCATTACTGCGCCATATTCACCTTGGTGAGCACCTAAACAAGCAATTAATAAATCAGTGGCTAAATGCATTTGTTTAAACGGGTGATGCCATTCGCTCATTTGTTTATATAACACTGGCAAATTAACCCCGGCTAAACCAACTCCAGCAACTAGCTTACTTAATGATAAATGGCCAAGACCGGCATCTACTAAGGCAAGTTTTGCTGATTCTTCAATAGAGTGTATGGCTTGTTCAAAACCATGCAACGGGTTACCTGGACCAGAAATTCCGGTACCCAATATTTTGTTATCGCTATTAACCAAAACGGCTTTGCACTTAGTGCCACCGCCATCAATGCCTAAATATAACTCTTTTGTATTTATACTACTTGTTAGCATACCGACCTCGTGTCTTGCTTTCGCATCGAGAAATCTCTTGGTTGTTTATTAAGTAAGTCAGTAATAAACGTAAAATTTCATCTTGATATGGGATTATCTTACCACAAATGACAGCGTTGTCATTTATTTTTCGCTATTAATTTTATTTATTTTAACCTTTATCTAAATAAAACACTTAAACAACTGAAATTAAGTGGTTTTAATTGATTTCTATTGACTTATATTAGTAACTATTAAGCTTCTACCAACTCTACCACTAGCTAGATGTTGCGATCGAACTTCAATGTCACCCTGCACAGCCACAGGTTGACGATACAATTGCCATTTTGCGGCAGATTTACCGGCGGGATTTTTACTCAATTCACGGTAATAAATCGCTAAGCCTGGGTAAGCAACATTAGCCTGTAATTGTCCGGCTTTAATTTTTGCGCCAACCGTCGGCAGCCTAAAATGAATATTATCAAGCGCCAACTTGTCGAATTCTTTTAAGCCGACCGTAGCTGAAAACAGCTGCCACTGATTATCTCTCGCCACTTTTTTATCCGCGCTAAAACGTTGCGTTTTTTGGCTATAAACAAATCCTTGATGATCGTAATCAACCGCCCAGTTAGGTTTGTACCAACTCCGTTCAGCTAAGGCTAATAACCGTGGGAATAATTTATATTGTGCAGTATTGTCAGTACGGGTATTTTCACTCCATAACTGCCCTTGTACCCCAGCAAATAATCGCCCTTTTTCTAACGGCTGTGAAATGATTTTTCCACTCTCATCAACTTTTAAAGTATCGTCAGCAACATAAGGGTTTTCTTCTCGGTCTAACCAAAACTCAGCATGTACGGGTAAATTATCGGGCATAAATTGAAAGATTTTTTCACTATTAATATGACGTGATGCCCAATAATAACCATGCTCTTTGGGATCAGCTTCATAAGGAAAATCAAAATATAAAACATCGGGAGTTGATACCACGACATGCCAATTTCGGTTAGCAAGTTCATGCGCAGCCGTATGACCATTCCACATTAATAAACTCCAAGCATTCGCTTGTACTACGGCGGGCATTTTATCGCGACGCGTATGTGATAAACCATCGCTCCAAGCTGCCGTTTCGATATCCATTTCAGCTAATAATCTTGAAACACGCTCAACAAAGTAACCTCCTAATTCTGAGGCTTTACTGACGCCATAAGGATTATTGGCAAAAAAGTCTTTACAGGCCGGAGATTCAACCCAAGCACCAGCGGTTTCATCGGCGCCAATATGGTAACGAGTTAACGGCTGCCCTGCTTGCTGATGAATAGCTTTTACTTGCTGCATCACTTCAGCAACAAAAGCAAAAGACGACTCTAAACAGACGTTGATGGTATTGTCGTTATAGTATTGAACGGAAGAATATTGAGTGGTATCTTGAAAGTCTTCAAGTAAAAACTGCTGCGCTTTTTCAAGGTTTTCTTGCACTAAATATTTATGATATCTCGCGTTCATCGCTTTAACCGCAGCACGTGAATGCCCAGGCATATCAAGTGATGGGATCACTTGAATATGACGCGCACTCGCCGCTTGTAAAATTTCTTGGTAATCCGCGACGGTATAATAGCCATTGACTGCGCTAGTCGGATCTAAACCCGCGCCTAGTTGCGGCATTAAACATGATTTTTCTTGTAAATCAAAGCAGCGTTGACCGCCAATATCAGTGAGCTCAGGCAAAGACGGAATCGCTAAACGCCAGCCTTCATCATCACCTAAATGTAGGTGTAATTTATTTAATTTATAAGCAGACATTTGCTCTAATAAACTCAGAACAAAAGCTTTATCGCGAAAGTTTCTTGCGACATCAAGTAATAAACCGCGAAATTCAAAATGAGGCTGATCCTTGATCATCGCCAGCGGTAAGGTATTGCTGCCCACTTGATATAAACTGGCAATAGATTGTAAACCGTAAAATATCCCCGCAGTTTCTTCGGCTTTAATCGCTATTGAATTTTCGTCAATCGTTAACTGGTAAGCGCCGCTTACTTGGCTGTTAGGTTTTGCTGCTGCTATTAGCTGTAAATCAAGCGTTACAGCAGAATTTTTGCTTAACTTTATGCCAAGTTTTATCAAACGATCTATGCCTGCATTAACATCGCCTGGCAACACGTTATTAAAAGCAATATTAATACCTTGGCTAAGATCTAACGTTTTGCCATCGACATTAAAACTGGCTTCGCTTGGGGTTGGAATAATCGCATGCGCTACTTGTTGCAGTAAGTCATCAAGTTCAGTAAACGTTTGTTGAGCATTTCTTTCATAAAGTCGCTCAGCCGTTAACCACTGAGTATTATCTGTTTTTGTTCGTTTAAATTGCTTAACTTCATCAGTATATGGAACAACATAAGGCAGTGTTTCAAGTCCGGTTTCAGCATCAATAATCACTTGGGTACTGGCGATAACTTTTGGCGTTATTGCTGAGCTAATACTTGTATTAACACTGGCATTAACACTCGCGACAATATAATTAGGTAAGGCATCTGTTTCTGACAACGACCAAAAGTTAGCGTAAAACTCAATTACTTTAGTTTCATTATCAGCAAAACCGCGATAATGCTCAGTTAATGAAATTTTATGTAAATCGCCATTAATATGAGTAATAGTAAACTCATCACTGATAGATTTTTGAATTGGCGTAATTTGGCTGAAAAAGATTTGCCAGTCTTTAGCTGCAATTGCTTGCGGCGCAGTTAATTCCAAAGCGACCAGAAAGCAATTACCGTTTTCGGTATTTTGATCACAGTGCGCCGAAGGCGTATTGTCGATATGGTGATATTTAACCACAAGATTTTGCGCTAATTGATCTATATCTTGCTGGCTGGCTGAGTGTAAAATAGCCGCTTGCATATCTGCTGAACCGGTATTGAGTTCAGTACTTGCACCGGCAGTTAACCCTTGCTCTTGTGAACAATTCATTAAGGTTAACAACATCATCAATAAACTCACTACACGTAAAATAACCATAAACTGTCCCATTTAAAATTTTAAGATAATTGACTAACTAGCCACTTTTTAATTGCTTGTTGCTGCGCTAGTGACAAAGGCTGCAATATACCTTTGATCTGAGCTGGAATATGAGCAAATTTATCGCCATCTTGTTGAAAAACATAATGTTGAAAAAATGATTGCCACGCTTTATTTTGCGCTGGTGGTAAATCCCGAATGGTTAACATCGCTAATAACAAGGCGTCCATGGGTACGGGGTTATTTTGCTGGCTAATAGAGCCGCCCGACCAATAATTGACCAACATATTAATTTCACTTAAGGCTTCAACATGATGCCACCAAAGTGTCGGAATATAGAGGGCATCACCGGGCTCAAGATCGGCCACTAATGCGAAATTAAGCGCTTGTTTAAAGTGGGGAAACTTTTCAAAATCAGGCTGATGTAAATTGACCATAGAAACCGGAGCGCCAGCTGGCGTAAATTGTAGCGGCCCAACATAAAGGTTTTGAATTTGCTCTGGTGGAAACAAAGTAACTCGGCGTTTACCCGCCACAACACAAGCGATATTTTCCGCATCATCATAATGCGCTACCACGGTTGATTTATTGCCTAACCAAAATCTTGGAGGTGTGACCTCGCCGGCAAATAAAGCCATTGCCTGTTCAGACTCAAAAGGCGGGAAATAATCACCAATGGGCGCGCTTTGAATCGCCACGGCAGGGTTAAATTCAGCTGATATTGTTGCGCTGTTCGAAGACGATATCGGCGCTGATGGCTCAGCACGATACTGAGTTAATTTACTTATAAAGTGCTCATAACTGACAACCTTACGGGTGAAGCTAAAACCAGACATGTCTTGGTTATAAAAAAATCGGCCATCGCCCTCTGGCGCTAATTCAGCCATTGGCACATTGCCACCAACATAAGACTTTGCCAAATAAGTTAATAAGCTATCGCTGTCAGCACAATTTTTTATTATTGGCCAATCACCCACCAGATCTTTTAAAATAGCCGGTTCGCTTAACGGCGCTATTTCGGTTTGAAACATGGTTGGCGTAACATCATGCCAAATAGCAACTTGTTTTAGTGCGCGCATAGCCAATAACCTTATGAATTGATAAATAAAAGCTAGTTAGAATAACAACTAGATTTAGCATAATCATATTGTTCAATAATTAATAATAAATTTCTAAAAACTTTAAAAGCTTATGATTAATTATCGCTATTTCAGTTAATAAGTTAGGGTAAAAAGTTAACGAAAATAATCAAGAATAACGATTAACCAGAAAGAAGTGAAAAGCCGAGCACTGCCCGGCTTTCCAAATAATGATTAGAAGTTTACGCGTACACCTGCGACAAAACGACGACCATTTGAGTAGATTGACATAATGCGTTCTTTTTCAGTGTTGTATTCAACAATTTCTTCGTCTGCGATATTGACCGCTTCTAAAGTAAAAGTTAAATATTCATTGAAGTTATAAGAAGCACTTGCATCCCATTGACCAAACTCTTCATTGAACAGCTCGTCACCATTGAAATGTAAACCTTTGTACCATTCGCTACGGTAGTTATACATCACACGTGCTTGGAAATCGTCATTTTCATAATAAGCCGAAAGGTTCATCATATTTTCAGACGTACCTTCAACTAAACCTGAGCCAGCTTTAGTTGTATCACGCGCTTCTTTTGCACTTGAATCGGTATAAGTGTAGTTAGCTGTAACACCGTAACCACCAAAGTCATGTTGAATACCAAATTCAAGCCCTGAAATAGTTCCGCCTAAGCCGTTTCCTGGCTGAGAGAAATCAACTGGTACCCAAATTTCGTTCTCTTCGTCATAACGATCTTCCGTTACTATCGTAGTCGTTCTTAAAGAATCTAATTCTTTCGTAAAGTAAGCAACTGATAACAAAGATGCATCGTCGTAATACCATTCCCAAGAAATATCGAACTGGTTAGCAATAGTTGGTGTTAAGTTAGGGTTACCGCGAGTACCCGTACCTTGACCACCAGTGAGTGAACCAAAAGTTTCTGAAGACGAAATATCTGCCCAGTTTTGACGGGCTAATACACGCGCCGCACCAACACGTAACACTTGCTCGCTAGTTAGATCGAAAGCAATGTTAAAGCTTGGTAAAAACTCAGAATAATCATTATCTTGGCTTACCCAGTTTAATGTTTCAGGTGTTAACCATTCGCCATTAATGGTATTTAAACCCCAAGAGTCACCTGAATACTCATAACCATAAGATGTTTGCTCAGTGGTCACATAACGTAAACCTAAGTTACCTCTGAAACCGTCACCTTCAAAATCACCTTGCACATATAATGCTAAGATATCTTCTTCTACTTCCCAAATTTCTGGTAAGTTGTCATGAATAGCATAAGCCGCTGGCTCACCATTAACAGAACCAAATGCCATTGCTTCCATCACCGAGCGATTGTGAGCAACTTGATGTGTAATATTGCCTGTTGCAGCAACATCAATGGTGGTATCGCCTAAACCGTTTAAACCACAATCAGCTAATGTCGGGCAAGCATCAAAAATATTACCTAAGGTGTTATTCCAACCTGCATTAGGATCAAGATCTTCACTTGCATGCCAACTATAAGCATGACGACCTTGAGTACGCTCAGCTTGACGATATTTAAAACCTGTTTTAAAGGCGGTAAATGGACCAAAGTCTAAAGCGATAGTTAAATCAGTTTGTAAAAATGTTTCTTCATCGGTAGTTGGTTTAGCACCCCCCCAAATCCAACCAGCAGCAAAGTTACTGCCGTCTGAAGGATCAACACCTACGTTGACATCTGGCGTACCGGTTAGGTCATAATCATAACCTGCACCTACGGCAACATATTCCCATGATGTTTCACGGTAAGTTCCACCACTGGCTTCGGTAGTACCAATTTCAAAGTTAAGCTCGTAATCTTCACCTTCATAATCAACATCTAAATGAATTTGCTCAGTTTCAGTACTTGAAACGCGGTTAATGTAGTTATAAGCAAAATTACCGCCAGCGCTTGAGGCTAAAACCGCGCCATTTACCACTTTAGTCGCATTAGCAATAACTTCTTCACGGTCAGCAAAAGCAAAGTTTATTAAGTTAGCATTTTGGTTATCAACATCCATTTCAGAGCTTAAAACATTCAATGTCATTAATAAGCTATCTGTTGGTGCATATTGTACTGTAGCGAAAAGTGTTTCACGCTCACGGCTTTGAATGAATTTCGGTACACCAATATTACGCGGTACGATATAATCGTCATCTTCGCTTTCAATCCAACCTAATACTTCAAAACCTTGACGCTCTAAATTACGCTCTTGGCTAACAGCTGAGACCATAACACCAAAAGTTTCGTCTTCATTTTTCCAAGAATACATACCAGCAAGCTGCGGATCAGTTTCACCTGAGGTTTCAGAATATTGACCTTCTAATGAAAGGCTCACTGTATTAGCATCCATATCTAATGGACGACGAGTACGTAAGACAACGGTGCCGCCAATTGAACCTTCGTCAATATTAGCTGATGGTGACTTGTTAACTTCTAACCCTTTAACAATCACAGACGGTAACATGGTGTAGTTAAAGCTACGGTTAGCTTCATCTAAAATAAACCAATCGGCAGTACCCACTGATTGACCATTTAATAAAGTACGGTTGTATTTTGGACCTGCGCCGCGAATACTGATTTTTTCACCTTCACCAAATTCACGACTAACGGCAACACCGGTAATACGCGATAAAGTTTCAGCCACGTTTTTATCAGGGAATTTACCAATATCTTCAGAAGTAATTACATCTGAAACATTAGCGGCAAAACGTTTAGCATTAATGTTTTCTCTTAAAGAGCCGCGAAGGCCTTTCACTTCAATAACTTCAGTAACTTCAGCTTGTGCTTCTTCTGCTAAAACAGATGTAGATGCACCACCAGTAAGGATTACTGCGATAGTGCTAGCTAGTACCCTTTTTTTAAATGTTGTAGTTGACATGGCTTTTCCCTTATATACGTTTTTATAAATATAGTGTTAATTTGATTAACCGTTAATGACAACGCTGTCTTTTTTCATGACAACGCTGTCATGAAGCTAAATAAACGATACACCCATTAGATTAATTTTACTACACATCAGTGACTATTTTTTTAGTAAAAAGAAATAAACCCTTGTTTTATCGTAAAATTTAGTTGCAAATTTTATTACTAAATAATCCAATAAAATTGATTTCAAGATCAAAAAAATAGATTTTTTAACAACTACACGCCATTTATTACAATTAAATAACAAGTAATAATCAAAAGACTAATGCTTAAATAACAAACAAAAACAGCTTAAAAGTAAACTCTGCTAAATAAATTCATTAGTAACACTTGCCGCTAAGCTTTTTTAACAATACCCTATGCGACAAATGCTAATAATTAGACAACCCAAGGTAATTAGTGAATGAAAAGCACGATCAATGATGTAGCCAAACATGCTGGTGTTTCAATCAAAACCGTATCGCGCGTAATGAACAACGAAACATCGGTACGTGATAATACGCGTGAGAAAGTGATGTTATCGGTTGACGCTTTAAATTACCGACCTAATTTAGCCGCCCGTAATTTAGCGGGTACCAAGTCATTTAGCATTGCTTATATCTACGACAACCCCAATGCCTATTATATTATTGATATGCAAAACGGGATTTTAAGTGCCTGTAAAAAACAAGGTTTTGAACTACTGATTCACCCTTGTGATGCCAAAGCTAGTCATACCATTGAAGAAATTACTAACATGGTAAAACACTCGCGGGTTGCGGGTATTGTGCTGACACCACCATTTTCTGAAATGCCAGATTTTGTGCAAAAATTAACAGAGCTTGACGTTAAAGTGGTGCGAATTATGTCTGGTGATACCGCGCCCGATAGTTTAACGCCATGTATTATGGTAAATGACCGAGACGCGACCATAAAAATCACCCAGCATTTAATTGACCTTGGTCACCAACATATTGGTTTTATTGCCGGTGGCGCCGAGCATAATTCAACTATTGAACGTTTACAGGGCTATAAAACCGCGTTAGCAAATAATGCTATTACGCTTGACGAGTCCCTTATTATTGACGGCGAATACTCATTTGAGTCGGGTGTTGAGGGGGCTAAAGAGCTGTTAGCAAATAAAAATAAACCGACTGCAATTGTTTCTTGTAATGATGAAATTGCCGCCGGTGCGCTTTTTGCGGCACGCTTGATGAATATTGAAATTCCTGGGCAATTATCAATCACAGGATTTGAGAATAGCCCGTTCTCACGCCAAACCTGGCCAAAATTGACCACCGCAGATCAGCCCAATGAGAAAATTGCTGAAGATGCTGCCAGCTTGCTTATTGCTCAAATTCGCAATGGCGACGACCGTGAAATCAGCAAACTATTTACCCCAGAGCTAGTCGTTAGAGATTCAACCGGAAGCCTTGCTTAAAGGCCTACTAACACTTCTTTTGCTTATTTTTGTATTACCATATTTTATTGACTAGGTCGGGTTAAGCTTTTTCCCCCAACCAGGCTTGGCGCTCCAATAATATCGTTTGATTTAATTTCCTATCCTTAAAATCAAACACTTGTAAAACCGATTAACCAGAACTGATGTTAAATAATAAATTCATTGATTATTGGCCATATTCACTCTATCATAAATTCATCTGTAAACTTCGAAAATCAAAAATAAAACCTCAGATTTTAATAATAAAAACTTTGCTTTTATTTAATTTAATTTAATTTAAGATAACTTTATGACTAAATCCGCTTCAATTCCAAAAATAGTGTTTGGCACAAGTAGCTTAGGTAACTTGTTTGTTGAGCTAGATAACGAAACTAAAACTCAGCTGGTACAAGCCGCCGTTGAGAACAGCGTTGGCACTCCGTTATTCGACAGTGCTGGTAAATATGGCGCGGGCTTAGCATTAGAGTCTTTAGCTGCTGGTTTAAAAGCGTTAAAAATAGCGCCCTCAGACGTAAAAATCAGTAATAAATTGGGCTGGAAACGCGTGCCATTAACAACGCCTGAGCCTACTTTTGAACCCGGTGCTTGGATTAATTTACAACATGATGCTGTGCAAGATATTTCTTACCAAGGCATTTTAGACTGTTACCACCAAGGTAATGAGTTATTAGGTGATTACGAGTCAACGATTGTTTCGATTCATGATCCTGATGAATATTTAGCCGCTGCCACTGACAATGCCGATTTGGAAAAACGTAAACAAGATATTTTAGACGCTTATAAAGCATTAATTGAATTACGTGACGCTGGTAAAGTTGAGTCAATTGGCGTTGGCGCTAAAGATGTTAGTGTTATTAACTTTATTAGTGACCACATTCAGCTTGATTGGGCCATGTTCGCCTGTTCAGTAACGCCTTATACTCACAAAAAATCGACTTTAGATTTATTAAAAAAACTGGGTAAACAAGGTGTTGACGTTATTAACTCGGCAGTTTTTAATGCCGGTTTTTTATTAGGCAGTGATAATTTTGATTACAAAAAAATCGCTCGCGATACTCACCCAACAGAATTTGCATGGCGTGATAAGTTTAATACCTTATGTGAAAAGTTTGCGGTTTCGCCGGCCGAAGTGTGTGTTCAGTTTTCATTCTTATTTCCTGAAATTGTAGCAATCGCTTTAAGCTCAAGCTCTCCTAAACGGGTAAAAAGTAATATCTCGTTAGCACAAGCAACCATTCCATCAGAATTTTGGCAAGCGATGAAAGATGCCGAGTTGATCTCAATCGAGCTTTAATAACAAATTGCTATTGAATCACTAACTAACCTAATTGCCAGCTACTTTAGTGTCACTGGCTTTTTACTAAATTTTAGACAAAAAAAATACAGCAATAGCTGTATTTTTTTTAATATTTGCATCCTGCAATCAAGCATCCTTACTTAAGCCTTCCGTTGGTTACACCATCCTTTGGTGACTCCTACAACTCCATAGTTTTGCTTCTTCCTAAAGCTGCCGCGTCCCGCGACTATGTCCTTGATCCTAGTGTTCATCCCAAGTAAAATCCATATTACTCACATCATCCTGACGTAATCCCTAATGCCATCCTAGCTAAGAGCTCCTGCCCTTTCTTAAATCCTGTGTCGTCCTGACATGTTTAATATTAGAGTATTGAGATTATTAACCAAGCAACTAAATAAAAATATATTTAAAGAAAAAATTAACGAAATCACACAAGTAATAATAAAGCCATTATTTACAAATAGTTACATAGTTGACGTCGTCAAAACCGCAAGTATTATCCACTTAAGCTTACACACCTGTAAGACATGTATTACAGCAACAAACGCAAATTGTCGGATCGCAGATAACATTTCTTTACATTGTTTTCACCACAGCCAATAAACTAATGCCTATACTGCATTGCTAGGCTGTAAAAACAGCCCTGATATGGTATTTGATTGAAAATATCGTATAACTTTTATCACTAACAGATTAAGTAAAGGATGACGTATGAAAGCACTAGCAGTAAGGCACTGGCTTAATAACAATAAAGGTTTTATTTTATTTATACTCTTAATGGGGGTTTTTCGAGGCGCATACGCTGATTGGTATCACATTCCCTCAAGCTCAATGGAGCCAACAATTACCATCGGCGATAGAATTTTAGTCGATAAAACCGCGTATAATATTAATCTGCCTTTTTCTGATATTAGCTTAATCCGTACCAATGAACCCGAGCGCGGCGACATTGTTGTCTTTGATTCAAAAGCAGCAAAGGTCAGACTAATAAAACGCGTTATTGGCTTACCCGGTGACTCCATTGCCATGAACAACGAGCAAGTATCAATTAATGGTAAAGCACTTGATTACCTAACAACCAGCAAGCAACAGCATCAATTAGTCGCACAAGAAAATTTAGGAAATTTATCACACGCGGTACAGTATCTAGCTAACGGCAATCAAGAACACACCGCATTTACCGCAATAACAATCCCAACAGACTATTATTTAGTACTCGGTGATAATCGCCGTAATAGCGCAGATTCTCGATATTATGGTTTAGTGCCTCGCAGCGAACTGATCGGCAAAGCCAATAAAGTGGCATTCTCGCTTGATTATCAAAACTTTTATTTGCCAAAAACTAATAGATTTTGGCATGATCTCTATCAGAATTAACCTTGATGACATGAGATCTTGGCCCGATAGCGATTATATTGATAATAAAGCTACCTAAAACAAGGGACAAAATTTATAATAGCCATCACTATCCGTAAATAAAGCATCTAACATTAGGCAATACCATGACCACAGAAAACCCTTATCATAATAATCCGCTTCATGGCCTTAGCCTCGCTAACTTATTAACCGAAATAGAAAACCAATATGGTTTTGAACTATTAGATGCTTATCTCAATATTAATTGTTTTCGTAAAAACCCAAGTATTGCATCAAGCATTAAATTTTTAAAGAAAACCCAATGGGCACGCGAAAAAGTAGAAGCCTTTTATTTATATCAATATAAAGGTTTGCCTAAGGCTGACGATACTCAGTTTTTATTACCGCCACGTGAACGTATTGTACCTGCGCACCACACACCGAAAGAGCCGGCTGAATTAAGCTTTGAAGATGCTGAAAAGTTAAGAGAAAAGAAAGCGATAAAAACCAGGGCCAGAGCAGCAACTAAAGCAAACCCTTGGGGTAACTAATAGATAGCGCTTTAACGGGTTAATATTAACTAAAGCTGGAGCTAAATTTATCAACTTAAGTATTAATTTAACTTAACTAACGCTAGCGCAAATAATAAAGCAAATAATAGCAGAAGAAAAACACACAATTAATGTTAAACTAACGGCAATAGAGGTTAGTTTAACCTCCCCCTTAAAAATCATACAAGGCTGCTCTCATGAGAAAAACCTTTTCATTAACACATGAAAAAATTAAAACCCCAAGACTCGTTGATGCTATCAAGCACGAAGTTAAGAAATACATAAAAAGAGAAAGAAACAAAAAATTACCTGAAGATGCAGATTTTTTGGATTTTGATTGTATGTACGGCGCCACCAAAGAAGAAGCAAAAGAAGTGCATTTATCTGCCATCAATAAAAGTATTGATGAAGCAGTTGCGCTTGAATTACCTAGCTTCTATTTAGAAATATTAGCAAAAGCTGGTGTGAGAACGTCAAAGTTACCTGAAGACGAAGAAGATTAAAGCTAAACTCACGTTAGGCTTACCTGAGAAGGCATTCGCTGCTATTTGCTAATGCCAACTCGCTTTTAACTATTCAGTTCATTCATATTCAAAAAGCACAACTTTAATTACTAGCTAGCCAGTTAATAGATACTCAATTAACATATACACAGTTAACAAATATCCTAAAAAAACACTCCAGCTCCCAGCTCTAAATTTTCACTCCCCCTTTTGGCGTTAAGGCGTTAACTGTTACCTTCAGTATTTGTATTAAAGCTTTCGCATTCGTTGAGGTTTTCGGTATTATCTTAAGTTAATCAATTAAAATAATAACACGAGTGATTTACTGACCATGAAATTATATCAAGCCCTACTACCTTTGTTATTCTTAACAACGTCAAATACTGCACTGTCGAACACTAATGAACTAGACTCAACAGTTATTACCTCCGAAACAGCAAAGACCACTCAGCACGAATGGGGCACGTTAATTACCTATTACAATGGCGAAACCGCCGGTACTAAAGATGCATTTTCAGCTGTGGCAATTATTAACCCAGGCATGGAAATTCACCCACCGCATGAGCATTCAGAAGAAGAGTACTTGATGATACTGGCAGGATCAGGCACTTGGATCCTGCACGATAAAAGTTTTGAAGCCAAAACCGGCGATATTTTATTTGCTAAACCTTGGGATAACCATGGTTTAAAAAATACCGGAAAAACACCATTAAAATTTGTTGTGTTTAAATGGAATAATAAATTATTAGCAGAGTTAAAAAAGCACTAGAGATTAATCTTGTACAAATAAAACCGAGATAGTCGTTTAGTTTTCCCTGACCATCTCGGTTTGTTACTAAATACCCTACCGTATAAAAAAGTTAAGCCTGCTCTTTCCCCTTTAGAAGAAAAAAATTCTTCACGCCATTTCGTATTAAATGACTTATTAACATCACCAAGTTAATCGCCAGTAAGGCAACGTAGCTTGCCATAATAGGTAAGTTATAAAAGCCTAAAACATAAAAAGCGACCGTCATCATAAATACAATAATTGCCGCGACCTGGCAAATCCTTTGCTCGAAGCTGATTTTTACCTGTTTAGTTTCTGATAAGTCGATTAATTTTTTAACAGTATCATTATTCATTGTCTTCACCTGTTGTTGATTGATTGTTGTTAGCTGCATGCTCAATGCTATGTGCTTAATGTAGCGCGCGGCTCAGCACTTGTCGGCACAACAAAGCTCAATCGACATAAAAAGCAGTTGAATCGACACTATTAAATTTTACCCAATAAAAAAGGTTAGACCTTGCGATCTAACCTTTTAAAAATAACGGAATATCCTGTGCGCTTAAGCTAAATAGCTTTGCCGATAGTAAGCCAACAAAACCTTAAGATTTAGCTTTTGCTAACACCTCTTTCGCTTTATCGACCGCAGAAAGATCTAATCCCAATTCGGCCACAGCTTCAGTTATTAACGCCGGATTCATCATCACTTGCATCATCACGGGTTGTAATTTTTCAGCTTCAATGCCTAATTGACCGATAGTTGCCATTGCCATTAACGGGTTTTCAGTTAACGCTTGAAAGATCTCTTTGATCTTCTCATCACTGATATTAGCGTCTTTTAATAATTGAATAATTGGGTTCATAATGAATTTAAAGCTAATTGAAATTAGCCTTATTATAACCATATGCAAGCCAAGAAAAAGCGAAACTACTCGAAGTTAATGAAATAAATTAAATAGCATGAACACTTGATGATCATCCGGTAATTAATTGCTCAATCCACTAGTGGTTTGCAGCTAATAACACTTTCGGTTTTTCTTCTAACGATTTTACTACCGTTAAGTTTTTCTTCGGGAAATGCGTCACAATAGCAAACGCATCTTGATCTTGGGTTATTTTTTTCAGCGCAAGTTCATTAAAAAAATCACTGTCAGCGGTGTCTGCTACAATCTTTTTGGTCATGCACTTGGTATTAACTGCCAGTGTTGTTTTATCAACACACTGCCAAATTTCTGCCCGCTCTGCCATTGTCGCCTGACTAAAAGTTAACAAGCTAATTACTGCGAATATACGTTTATACATAGTTACTCCACTGAGACTTTAGTAAGACTTCGACTACGTACCTTTAATAACAACTTAGGGGTTATTAACAATACTTACGCTTTTAATACTAGCAAACGCGGCCAAAAACTACCTAACACATTTTTATGACAAGTTTATTACACTGTAATTTATTTTTACCTTTGCCAAAATTAAATTTATCAGATGATTTAAAAGCACAAAAACCAGTTAACACTGAGCGTGAAAGCCCCCATAATAAGCGCGCAAAGTTTACAAGATAAAACGAATAAGGACATAAGTAACAAGATGATCATCAACTTCTCAGAATATGCCGCCAGCCAGCGCTACCATTTAATGACTCAAACGATTATTCCACGACCTATCGCTTGGGCATTAACAACATCAAACAAGGAAGGTCAGCTTGATAATATTGAACAAAGCAGCCTTAACCTCGCGCCGTATTCATACTTTACTGCCATCTCAAGCGAGCCAGCGTTGTTAATGTTATCAGCGGGTAAAAAACCTAATGGTGATTTTAAAGACACTTTGGTCAATGTGTTAAAGAACAAAAAAATGGTTATTCATATTGCCAATGAAAATCAAGCAGACTTGGTAACACATACCGCGGCAACGCTTGAACATGGTGAATCAGAATTATCTGGCGTCAATGGTCAGCTTGCAACCGTAGCCTTTGAAGGTTTTGAACTACCGCGTTTAGCCCACTGCGACATTGCCTATGGCTGTGACCTTTATGAAACACAAGTGGTGGGTAACACGGCACAAACCTTGATCTTTGTTGAAATTAAACAGCTCTATTTGAATCCGGACGTGATCAATATCAATGATGATAATCGTATTAAAGTATTGGCTGGGGGCGTGAAACCTTTAGCGCGTTTAGGCGCAAATGAATATTCAGGGATTTCAGCAGCATTTAAGAAACAACGTCCCGCTTAACTTATCTTAAATTATTGCGCCGGTGGCAGTTACAGTTTGATTATTTTAACTATAATTAGAGCTAACCAAGCCACTAGCGTTTAATGCGTCACTGATAACGCAGGAGTTAACATGGAAATTAAATCAACGAGCGAATTCAGCAAAGCTGCTGCGTATGAGCTTAAAGCCAAAACTCCTGAAAGTAAAACCGCTAATATTCCAGAGCCAAATTTAAGCGCAGTGCAAAAGTCTAAAAAACTGCAAAACTTGGCCGTAATAGACGCCAGTATCAATGTAAATAATAAAGCCACTAACAGCGCCGCCGACAACCCAATGTCGTTACTTTATAAAACAGCGCTGGCCGAAATAAATAAACAGTTGCTGCCAATATTTGGTGAAAACGCAGCGCAAGCGGCATACGAAGAAAATTTAGATGTCTCGCCACAAGCGACAGCAAATCGTATAGTACAAGGTGCAACAGCCTTTTATGATGCTTTTAAAGAGAAAAATAGTGATCTGGCTGATGAGGCTGCTTTAACTGAATTTTTAACGGTTATCGGCGCAGGTATCGATAAAGGTTTTGAAGAAGCTAAAGACATATTAGATAGCTTGTCGGTACTAAAGGGAGATATCGCAAGTAACATCGGTTTTACTTACGAATTTGTTCAGCAAGGTTTAACTGACTTTAAAACCCAATTATTAGCGAGCTATACCGATAGCATGTTAGATGCTGAAAATAAGCCTGAGAATAAATAAGCATGTCAATTTATCGGATAAAGCAACGTAGCGCGAACCAGCCTTAACAATACTTTCATCATTCGCGGCTAATACTTTGATAAGACTCAGCTAATTCTTTGATAATTATTAAACGATTTTAAATTATCAAGCCTGCTAACGAGAGAGCAAAAACCTTGTTATTAACCTTATCGCTTTCAAGCCGCTTGTTGGCAAACTTGCCGTAGTATTTCCCCCATATAACGCTAAAGTCCACATCAAAGAAAAGCTAAAGATAATCCATCACCTGCCGATATATTTATTATGACAGGTAATCAGTATTTTCTTTCAACAGTATTGACCATAAACACCTAAACTATGAACAGTATCAGTAACTATTTTAACCAATCAGCTATAGTGCAAAGCTCTCCTGTAAATGACAGCCTATCATCAACTGTACGTCCTTCTTCGTCGACAGCGCCTGCTCTCGCAGAAAATTCAAGTACCTTAGTGACCATTTCAAGCGAAGCACGAGATAAATTAGCGCAAGAGCAAAGCGCGATTGGCAGCGAACTAACTCAGCAAGCTCAAGCAAAAGATACCGAGCAAGCCGATGATGTAAGTGTCAGCGAAGCCGAACGCTTTGATAAGATGATAGAAAATATCCAAGAAAAAATTAAAGAGGTTCAGGAAAAAATTCGCGCATTAAAAGGTGATAAATCAGAAGATGTTCAAGCAGAGCGTAAAGCACTTGAAGGACAATTGGTTTCATTAAATGCGACGTTAATTGGTTTACTTGGCAAGAAAATGGAAGCGCTTGAAGCTTAGGTTTTTGAGCGATTTTATCCATCAGTTACCTATTAGCTAAATCTGTAACTGCATACTTTTTAGCCTGATGATACGTTCTGATCCTCCTGTGAACTGATCCTATTATGACGAAGACACAGTAAGAAAATAGGAAAAAACTCTATTTCCCCCCATCAACAGCTGCTCCTGCGCTGTTATAGCTCCCTCAGCCATAGAGTCGCTTTGTCCCCCAACATGACTATACCCTAGCGTTTATTCATGCACCCTGAATATTAGTTGCATGTATCAAAAGTACTTAGCTTGCTGATTTGTATAAAAATACTGTGGGAAAACATGCTCAAATCGCTTAATGATAGCTACTTTTCACCATAGATCTTTTGAAAGTTTTTTAGATTCCAACCAATCATGACATCATTGCCAATTTTAAGCACAGGTAAAGAACGAGCACCGATCGCGTCCAGCTCTTTTCTACCACGTTGCATTTTTGCATTGGTTAATCGGTATTGAATGCCATTATCATCTAAGTATTTTTTCGCTTCACGGCAGTGAGAACATTTATCTGAAATATATAAAACAATTCGTTTCATCATTAACCTACCAATATTTATTAAGAGCTGTATTTTATCGAAGTCGCTGACGTAAATAAAACTAACTTTGGAGAATGTTGTTCTTTGGAAGGTATCACCTATTCATTCGCTTTTAAGATATCTCAGCTAACCATTGAGACCATTCATGCTCAAAACGCTGCATTTTCTGGTGTTTTTTTGTTTGCTCATGGTTTTGCTGATCAAAGGCATGATTAAATGGCCCTACTTTACAAAGCTCGCAATAATTATCGCCATATTGCTGTTTTTTAATAACCAAATCATTTATCGGTAGTTTTTGATTAACATTCTTGCTGTAGATATAAGTATAACTTGTCGTTGGTTTTACATGTTTATCGCGATCAACATTACGTACTTGATAATCAGGAAACATGGCAATTTCGAAAGGTATTTTACCTAGGTAATTCACGTCAGTTTTGCGAATAATGCCCTTTTCAATGTTCCAATGACTATAGGGTTTAACATCTTTTGAAGTAATAAAGGCAAGGTTTTCTCCCTTGTTATCTAAAAAGTATTCAAAGCAATGAATTAAGTACTGCCTTAATAACTGACGATTCAACACATTAACGCTGCGTTTATCGCACTGTTGCTGATATTGCTCAAACGAGCTAAACGCAGGAATTAAAGGGAATTGAAAAATAACAACATCAAAACTATGGTGGCTCAGTTCTCTCCAAGTTTCAGGTTTAGTCACATCAAAGCCCGTGATGACCTGACACTTAGTTTTATTTAATACATCAAGATACGTCGAGCCATACTTAGCCACTAGGGTTTGCTCATTGTCAAATACCGTAGCAACCACTTTTTCGGGTTGATGATGTTTAAACAATGAAGCTGAAAATGATAAATCACCATCTCCAATGGTTAAAATTCGCCAAGCGGGGTTGATATACATATAAGAATTCGAATAAAACTAAAAACGCATTATAACGTTAAAAATAAATATCAAGAATAGCAAAAGTCATCACACACCTAAAACGGAGCATAATATCTGTTTGAACAAACGCCATGGGAGTCCGGAGGGGCGCTTTGGGTCGACGGCATGGGTGCCCAACTCAGCGGGAAACTTTGATTATGTTCTAGCGCTTATTTGTTATATCTGATGATGGCAAAACTGGTGGCACATGGATGTGCCTTCCAACTGGTACGTCGAAAATCGAATTTTAAATGCAAGACTAGCGTTTGTTAGCAGCGCGATGGGGTTCCAAGGGGATAGCGGCGCTAGCGTCCCTTTGGGTGTCGTCGAGCACCATCGACAATATAATCAAGAATAATTATTTAGGTTTGAAAGTATTTTTCAGGAAAAATACTTTCCAGTCTGACGATACTATTAAATCAATTGCGGCGGTGGCCGCTCCACACAAGGGGGAAAGAACACCCATTTCCCCCTTGTATCCCCCTCGGTGCCCAACTCAGCGGAATACATTAATTTTAATTTCGTAATTTTCCTTATACCTGATGATGGCACTTCCCTGTGCCAACATCAGTGCTCGACTTCCTGTCTCACATAAGCAAAATTTACACTCAATAAAAATTAACCCGCTTCAATGGGACTGGTGTTGAATTCAAGGCTCGATTCTTTTTATGGAAATTTATTATTTAAATTTTCAAACCAGATACAGCGAAATACACCAGCAACAACACCAAACTAAAACGAAGCATGATCCTGCTTGAACAAACGCCTGAAATGAAAAACTCGATTCACGTATTGCCATCAGGGATGATGGCAAAAGCTGGTGGCACATGGATGTGCCTTCCAGCTGGTACGTCGAAATCGAATTTATCATGCAAGGTCAGCGTTTGTTAGCAGCGCCATGGGGTTCCAAGGGGACAGCGGCGTTAGCGTCCCCTTGGGTGCCGTAGCCACCGCGACAATATAAATAGGATGAAACACTAAGCAAGAAAGTATTTACCTTTAACCTAAATCACTCAATTAAGCTGACTTTTCTTGGAGCATTAAATGAACGATACTCGCCTTTATAATTTAACAATGCTAAAAAATAAACTCTAATAAAGCTCATGACAGTTTCGTATTGTTGCCTCATATCATCAAATGGCATATCCAATAAACCTTGATGGAGAATTTTATTTCGAATATTTACAATTGTTGATAAGTCAGACTCTGAATAATGACTTACTCCAACATCATCGAGCATATTTTCTAGCAAAGATTTAAAACTCAGGAGATTATCCTTCTCTATTTTAGGGGGGTAATAAAATTTATTTCTATCATGCTTATAATTATCATTATTTAAGCCGTAAGTATGCTTTAAATTTTCGAGTACAACACAAGATAGAGCTATCTTTTGTTCAATATAGTCATTAGTCTCACTTAACTGGACAACTAGCCTAATAGTTTCAAGCAGTCTTCTACGCTCATTATATTTACAATAATTAATCCATGTAGACTCTATGAAATGTCTAATTTGTTCACCGAACCTAGATTTAACAATTATACGCCTACCACCATAAGATAAATTAGGAGTAAAAAGTAAGGACTCATTTTTATTAATGCATTCGATATTAGTATTCATTAAAAAAGATAATAAACTAGATATATTTTTAGCTATTGTATTAGCAGATTCAAAGTTTGAATTTGAATTAATTATTAGTGTTCCCGTTTTTTCATATGATAGTGTCTTAGGAACTTTAATAAATTTCCTTTCAACTATTATTTTCACAGTGCCAACATTAAGTAGGTCTATTTCAATTCCCCCTAAGTATGAACCTTTATTATCTTTAATGCTCTTTTCACCTGAGCAATATAAATTATATATATCAAACTCTGTTTCCATTAACACATTATCCTTTACCCAAAGCTAGCTAACTTTCTTAAACACAATACCTGAAAAACAAAAAACCCGCTAATCAGCGGGTTTTTAAAAGATTCACAAGCTGTAAGCTACTCGCCTACCAACCAGTTTTCTCTTTAAGTGCAGATCCAATCTCAGCTAAAGAACGAACTGTTTTAACACCAGCCGCTTCTAACGCTGCAAATTTCTCATCAGCTGTACCTTTACCACCAGCGATAATCGCGCCAGCGTGCCCCATACGCTTACCAGCAGGTGCAGTAACACCAGCAATGTAAGATACAACAGGCTTAGTAACATGAGCTTTGATATATTCCGCCGCTTCTTCTTCAGCAGTACCACCAATTTCACCAATCATTACAATTGCTTCAGTTTGTGGATCGTTTTGGAACATTTCTAAAACGTCGATGAAGTTAGTACCAGGGATAGGGTCGCCACCAATACCAACACAAGTAGATTGGCCGAAACCAAAATCAGTTGTCTGTTTAACGGCTTCGTACGTTAATGTACCTGAGCGTGAAACAATACCAACTTTACCTGGTAAATGGATGTGACCTGGCATGATACCAATTTTAGTTTCGCCTGGCGTGATAACACCTGGGCAGTTAGGACCGATCATACGAACGCCCGTTTGCTCAAGTTTAACTTTCACGTCAACCATGTCTAACGTTGGAATACCTTCAGTGATAGTAACGATAAGTTCGATACCAGCATCGATAGCTTCTAAAATAGCATCTTTACAGAACGGCGCTGGCACGTAGATAACTGATGCTGTTGCGCCAGTTGCTGCTACTGCTTCACGTACTGTGTTGAATACTGGCAGGCCTAAATGCGTTTGACCGCCTTTACCTGGGCTTACGCCACCAACCATTTGTGTACCGTATTCAAGAGCTTGCTCTGAGTGGAATGTACCTTGGCCACCAGTGAAACCTTGACAGATAACTTTAGTATCTTTGTTAATTAAGACAGACATTATTTGCCCTCCGCAGCTGCAACAACTTTTTGTGCTGCGTCAGTTAATGATTCAGCAGCAATGATGTTTAAATCAGATGTTGCTAATACTGCACGACCCGCTTCTGCATTTGTACCTTCTAAACGCACAACTACAGGTACTGCAACGCCTACTTCTTTAACAGCAGCGATAATACCTTCAGCGATCATGTCACAACGAACGATACCACCAAAGATGTTAACTAAAACAGCTTTAACGTTGTCGTCTGAAAGGATGATTTTGAATGCTTCAGCAACACGTTCTTTCGTTGCTCCGCCGCCAACATCAAGGAAGTTAGCTGGCTTGCCGCCGTGTAAGTTAACGATATCCATTGTGCCCATTGCAAGGCCAGCACCGTTAACCATACAACCAACGTTGCCGTCTAATGCTACGTAGTTTAATTCCCACTGCGCAGCATGCGCTTCACGTTCATCTTCTTGCGATGGATCGTGCATGGCGCGAATTTTTGGTTGACGATATAAAGCGTTACCATCAACACCAATTTTACCGTCAAGACAGATCAAGTCACCAGCACCAGTAATAACTAGTGGGTTGATTTCTAATAATGCGAAATCAAAATCTTCGAACATTTTCGCTAAACCTAAAAAGATTTGTACGAACTGTTTCATTTGCGTCGGGTTTAAACCAAGTTTAAAACCTAATTCACGGCCTTGGTAAGCTTGTGCGCCTACTAATGGATCAATTTCAGCTTTGTGAATTAATTCAGGCGTTTCTTCAGCGATCTTTTCAATGTCAACACCGCCCTCAGTAGATGCCATGAAAACCACTTTACGCGTACCACGGTCAACAACAGCACCGAGGTATAATTCATTGGCAATATCACATGCGTCTTCAACTAAAATTTTAGAAACAGGTTGTCCGTGCTCATCTGTTTGGTAAGTAACTAAGTTCTTACCTAACCATTTTTGAGCGAATTCTTTAATTTCGTCTTTAGATTTAACGACAGCTACACCGCCCGCTTTACCGCGACCACCTGCGTGTACTTGAGTTTTAACAACCCATACATCGCCGCCAAGTTTGTCGGCAGCTTCGGCAGCTTCTTTAGGAGTGTCGCAAGCGAAACCTCTTGAAGCTGGTAAACCATATTCAGCGAATAATTGTTTCGCTTGATACTCGTGCAAATTCATGGTGTTTTATCCATTTATCTGTTGGTGATAGCAACGCATTTCTCTATAAACATAGACCGCACTGCCAGTGAAAAACGGACAAAGTATAGTACAAAAGCTCTAATGGCGATAGTCATACACCCTATTCGAATTTGTGATAGTCGTTATAAACTTTTCTTATAACAATTTTTAACCAGGGATACTTACCAATTGTGTTGACAAGTGTCACTGATGTTAAAAAAAAGCCCCCGCATACATAGGTATACAAGGGCTTTGTTACGTTTATATGAAGATTAAATATCTAATAATAAACGTGTTGGATCTTCTAACAATTCTTTAATTGTTACTAAGAAACCAACGGATTCTTTACCATCGATTAAACGATGATCGTACGATAATGCTAGGTACATCATAGGTAAAATTTCAACTTTACCGTCAACTGCCATTGGGCGGTCTTGAATTTTGTGCATACCTAAGATTGCTGCTTGTGGTAAGTTCAAAATTGGTGTTGATAATAATGAACCAAAAACGCCACCGTTAGTAATAGTGAAGTTGCCACCTTGCATATCAGCCATTGATAATTTTCCGTCACGACCTTTAATTGCTAGGTCGCGAATGCCATTTTCAATACCAGCCATACCTAGTTGATCAGCGTCACGTAATACTGGAGTAACTAAACCACGTGGTGTTGATACAGCAATCGAGATGTCGAAGAAGTTGTGATAAACAATATCGTCGCCGTCAATTGAAGCATTTACCGCTGGGAAACGTTTTAACGCTTCTGTTACTGCTTTCACGTAGAAAGACATAAAACCTAAACGGGTATCATGAGTTTTCTCAAATAAGTCTTTATATTGCTTACGTAAGTCCATGATTGGCTTCATGTTAACTTCGTTAAACGTCGTTAACATCGCCGTTGAGTTTTTAGCTTCTAATAAACGCGTAGCGATAGTTTTACGTAAACGTGTCATAGGAACACGTTTTTGGCTACGTTCACCAACTGCGGCTACTGGCGCTGCAACAGCGGCTGGCGCACTTGCTGTAGGTGCTGGCTTGTTAGCGGCTGCTTCAACATCTTCTTTGGTGATGCGTCCGCCTTTACCTGAGCCAGCTACGTCGTTAGCAGTTAAACCTTTTTCTGTCATTAAACGACGTACTGAAGGGCTTGCTAATTCGTCAGCTGAAATAGCTTCTTCTGCTGAAGCTGCTGGTGCGGCTGAACCTGCACTTGCGCCTGCATTTAGTTTACCAATCACTTGCTGACCTAAAACAGTATCGCCTTCACCGTGAATGATTTTACCCATTACACCGGCTTCAGTTGCTGGTACTTCAAGTACCACTTTGTCAGTTTCAATTTCAACAATTACTTGGTCAACTGCAACAACATCACCTTCGGCAACATGCCAAGTGGCAACGGTTGCATCAGCAACTGATTCAGGTAACACAGGGACTAAAATGTCAACTACTTTGCCTGAAGCTGCTGCTGTACTTGCTGCCGGTGCTGCTGGCGCTTCTGCCGCCGCTGCACCTTCAACAAGAATAGCAATTACTTGATCGCCTAATACAGTTGCGCCTTCAGGTTGGTTAATTTCAGTAATTACACCATCTGAAGTTGCTGGCACTTCTAAAACCACTTTGTCAGTTTCAATATCAACTAACACTTGATCACGAGAAACTTTGTCGCCTACTTGTACATGCCAAGTAGCAACCGTTGCATCAGCAACTGATTCAGGTAAAACGGGTACCTTGATTTCGGTAGTCATTAATTTATTTCCTTTCTACAATCTCTTAACAATACAAATGGTCTATTCAACGTTTAGCGCGTCATTGACAAGTGCTTGTTGCTCTTTAACATGAACTGACATATAACCAACAGCTGGTGCTGCTGACGGCGCACGGCCGGCATAAGTCAAATAATTACCTTCAGGAATACACTCTCTAAAGTGATGCTGAGAACAATACCAAGCGCCTTGGTTTTGCGGCTCTTCCTGACACCAAACCCATTGTTTAACATGCTGATAATCTTTTAACGCAGCTTTAAACTCTTTTTCTGGGAATGGATATAATTGCTCAACACGGATAATGGCAACATTCGTTTGCTCATTTTTACGACGTTGTTCTAATAGTTCGTAATATACTTTACCACTACAGAATACCACGCGCTCTACGTCTTTTGCATTAAGCTCATCAACTTCACCAATTACGTTATGGTAGACACCACTAGCTAATTCATCTAATGACGAAACGGCTAATGGATGACGTAATAATGATTTTGGCGACATAACCACAAGTGGACGACGCATAGGACGTACTACTTGACGACGTAACATGTTGAATACTTGCGCTGGTGTTGACGGTACACACACTTGCATGTTGTGGTCAGCACATAGCTGTAAAAATCGTTCAAGACGAGCAGATGAATGCTCAGGTCCTTGGCCTTCATAACCATGAGGTAATAACATGGTTAAGCCACATAAACGGCCCCACTTCTGCTCACCTGATGAAATGAATTGGTCAAAAACTACTTGCGCACAGTTAGCGAAGTCACCAAATTGGGCTTCCCAAATAGTTAAACCGGCAGGCTCTGCTGTGGTGTAACCATATTCAAAGGCAAGTACTGATACTTCAGATAATACCGAGTCATGAATATCGAACGGGCCTTGGCCTTCACGAATATTTTGTAACGGTAAATACTTCGATGCATCTTCTTGATTATGTAAAACAGCATGACGATGGAAAAATGTTCCACGGCCAGAGTCTTGGCCGGTAATGCGAACACGCTCACCTAAATCAACGATTGAAGCATATGCTAAGTTTTCAGCAAACCCCCAGTCGAGTAATTTTTCACCCGAAGCCATTTTTTTACGATCATCATAGATCTTTTGCACACGACCATGAATCTTATGTTCTTCAGGGTAAGTTGAAATACTATGAGCAAGCGATTTCAATTTATCCATTGAAATTTCTTTGTCGTAGTCATCATCCCAGTCGTGGCCTAAATAAGGTGTCCAATCAACTGAATGTTCAGTCATTGGGCGCCACTGTTCAACCGTACATTGACCTTCATCTAATAATTTACGGTAATAAGCAGTTAATTCTTTCGATTTAGCTAAAGTAACACTACCTTCATTAGCTAATTTATCTGCATATAATTGACGCGGCGTTGGGTGTTTCTTAACCTTTTTGTACATTAGCGGTTGGGTAGCACTAGGCTCATCCGCTTCGTTATGGCCATGACGACGATAACAAACAAGGTCAATAACGACATCACGCTTAAAGGTATTACGGTAATCAAGTGCAATTTGTGTCGCTAAAATCACCGCTTCTGGATCATCACCATTCACATGTAAGATTGGCGCCTGAACCATTTTTGCAATTTCAGTACAGTATTCACCTGAACGGGTATCTTCAGCACTAGAAGTAGTAAAACCAACTTGGTTGTTTACAACAATACGAACACTACCACCCACTTTAAAAGCACGGGCTTGTGACATATTGAAGGTCTCTTGTACGACACCTTGGCCAGCAATAGCTGAGTCACCATGAATAGTAATAGGTAATACTAAATCACCTTGATTACAGTCACGACGATCTAAACGGGCACGTACAGAGCCAATAACAACAGGGTTTACAATTTCAAGATGCGATGGGTTAAACGCTAACGCTAAATGAACATTACCACCTGGTGTCACAAAATCAGATGAATAACCTTGATGATATTTAACATCACCTGACGATAATATTTCGTCATGTTTGCCGCCGAACTCGTCAAATAACTTAGATGGATTTTTACCCATCACGTTAACAAGTACGTTTAAGCGACCACGGTGAGCCATACCAATAACCACTTCTTTGGTGCCATGAGTACCAGCACGAGTGATTAATTCTTTTAGCATAGGAACTAATGCGTCGCCACCTTCAAGTGAGAAACGTTTAGCTCCAGGAAATTTAGCGCCGAGGTATTTTTCAAGACCATCTGCGGCAATTAATCCTTTTAGGATTTGCTCTTTGGCATCAATTGATAAATTAGCTTTTGACTGCACAGATTCAAGACGCTGTTGTAACCAACGTTTTTCTTCTGTTGACGTCATGTGCATATACTCAGCACCAATAGAACCACAATATGTCGCTCGTAAGGCTTTGTATATATCACCAAGCTTCATCGATTCTTGGCCGGTGGCAAAAGAACCGACATTGAATTCTTTATCAAAGTCGTTTTTTGATAACTCATGATGAGCTAACTGTAGATCACGAACCTTGTCACGTTGCCATAATCCTAACGGATCTAAGTTGGCATTTTGGTGACCACGAAATCGATAGGCATTAATCAGCTGTAAAACTTTAACTTGCTTACCGTCTTGTCCGTCGGAAACGACAACATGACGATGAGGCTGTTTGGCCAGCGTTTTAAATTCGTCTCGAATTTCAGAGTGTTTATATTCAACATCAGCACCTTCAATTTTAGGTAAGTTGTCGAATAAATCACGCCATTCTGTAGATACAGAATCTGAATTTTCTAGGTATGATTCATACAGTTCTTCAATATAAGTGGCATTCGAACCACTTAAATGGGAAGACTCTATCCAAGCCTTCATAACACCTTCGGGCATTGCTAGTTCCTATACTGGTGTAAAGCAATTAATGATGTGTTTAAAAGTAGCAGAGCAATTAAATAATTGCTCTGCTTTTCATCTGAAAAGACTTTTAAACGGCTCTTTTTATTAACATCGACTTAATATGGCCGATTGCTTTGGTTGGGTTTAATCCTTTTGGACAAACATCAACACAGTTCATAATGCCATGACAACGGAATACGCTGTATGCATCTTGTAAGTCATCTAATCGCTCTTCGGTAGCAGTGTCACGGCTATCAATTAAGAAACGATAGGCATGTAACAAACCTGCTGGTCCGATAAACTTATCAGGATTCCACCAAAATGAAGGACATGACGTTGAACAACAAGCACATAAGATACATTCGTATAAACCATCTAAATGCTCGCGATCTTCAGGGCTTTGTAAATGCTCACGTGCTGGTACGTCTTTACCATCGTTAATTAAATATGGCTTCACTTTCTCATATTGAGAGTAGAATTGCGTCATATCAATGATTAAATCACGTACTACCGGTAAGCCAGGTAAAGGACGTAAAACGATCGTTTTGGTTTTCAGCTCTGATAATGGCGTAATACACGCTAAGCCATTTTTACCATTCATGTTTAAGCCGTCTGAACCACAAACACCTTCACGACATGAACGACGGAATGATAACGTTGGATCTTGCTCTTTAAGCAAAATTAACGCATCAAGGATCATCATGTCAGAACCTTCTGGCACTTCAAGCTCATACTCTTTCATGTAAGGAGCGTTATCAAGATCTGGGTTATAACGGTAAATAGAGAAAATCTGTTTCATCGTTATGGCTCCTAGTAAGTTCTTGCTTTCGGTGGGAAAGCTTCACGGTGAACTGGTTTCATATTCACATCACGTTTGGTCATATCTTCAGTATCTGGAGAATAAACAGAGTGACACAACCAGTTTTCATCATCACGTTCAGTGAAATCTTGACGGGCATGCGCACCACGAGATTCTGTACGGAAGTTGGCCGCTTTAGCTGAACAGAAAGCTGTTTCCATTAAGTTATCTAGCTCTAAACATTCAATACGTTGAGTGTTAAATTCAGTAGATTTATCGTCAAGACGAGCATGTTGAAGACGTTCACGGATTTCCGTTAACTCTTTCATACCTTCAGCCATTGCTGCACCTTCACGGAATACCGAGAAGTTAAGCTGCATACACTGTTGTAAGTCTTTACGAATTTGTACTGGATCTTCACCTTTATCCGTTGATTCCCAACGGTTAAAGCGAGCTAAAGACGCGTCTAAGTCAGACTCTGAAGCATCGGTAGCTGTTTGGGTATCGTTTAGGTAAGTTCCTAAGAAATTACCAGCAGCACGACCAAACACAACTAAATCAAGTAATGAGTTACCACCTAAGCGGTTAGCACCATGCACGGATACACAAGCAATTTCACCTACTGCGAATAAACCTTCAACAACTGTTTCGGTTCCGTCAGCTGCAATGTTAAGTGCTTGACCGTTAACATTACAAGGTACACCACCCATTTGATAGTGACACGTTGGAATAACTGGAATGGGTTCTTCAGCTGGATCAACGTGAGCAAATGTTTTCGATAAATCACAAACACCTGGTAAACGTTTTTCTAACGTTTCACGGCCTAAGTGATCTAATTTAAGCTTGATGTGTGGACCCCAAGGACCGTCACAACCACGACCTTCACGGATCTCTGTCATCATTGAACGAGCAACAACATCACGACCCGCTAAATCTTTAGCATTTGGCGCATAACGTTCCATGAAACGTTCGCCATCTTTATTCAATAAGTAACCACCTTCACCACGACAACCTTCAGTAACAAGTACACCTGCACCTGCGATACCTGTCGGGTGGAACTGCCACATTTCCATGTCTTGCATTTGAATGCCAGCACGAAGTGACATACCAACACCGTCACCGGTATTGATGTGAGCATTAGTAGTTGAGGCGAAAATACGACCCGCACCACCGGTTGCTAACACTGTGGCACGCGCTTTAAAGTAATTAACTTCACCGGTTTCAATACAGATAGCAGTACAACCAACAACAGCACCATCACTGTTTTTAACTAAATCTAAAGCATACCATTCTGAGTATACGTTAGTTTTGTTTTTAACATTTTGTTGGTAAAGACAATGAAGTAAAGCATGGCCTGTTCGGTCAGCCGCAGCTGCTGTACGAGCCGCTTGCTCACCACCAAAGTTTTTAGATTGGCCGCCAAAAGGACGTTGGTAAATTTTACCTTCGTCGGTACGAGAAAAAGGTAAGCCCATTTTCTCTAATTCAATAATAGATTCCGGGCCGGTTTTACACATGTATTCGATAGCGTCTTGGTCACCGATATAATCAGAACCTTTAACAGTATCGTACATATGCTGTTCCCAGTGATCTTCATGCGCGTTACCTAACGCTACTGTAATACCACCTTGGGCAGATACAGTATGAGATCGAGTTGGAAAAACTTTAGAAATCAAAGCACATGACTGGCCTGATTCAGAAATTGCTAATGCCGCGCGCATACCCGCGCCGCCTGCGCCAATAACGATGGCGTCAAATTCACGAACTGGAACGCTCACTTATACACCCCACACTGTTAACATACCGCCAACAAAATAAGCAAATAGCGTTATGGTAAAAATAAATTGTAAACTACCGCGAAGTTTCGCGCATTTTACATAATCAGATAATACTTGCCAGATACCGATCCAAGCATGAATCAAAACAGCAAAAATTGAGATAATTGAAAAAACTTTAAAACACAGGCCAGAAAACAAACCTTGCCAGATTTCAAATGTTACTTCAGGAGTAACAATAAAAAAACCAGCTAAAAATAAAGTATATAAGGCAAGAACAACAGCACTTGCTCTTAGTAGGATAAAATCATGTACCCCACTGCGGCCTATAGATGCAGCATTGTTTACCATAACCAAACTCCTTCAACGACAGTTAAGATCAACCAAAGCGCGATTACGATTTTTGCTGATACATTACCCGATACTTTTTCTTCGAAATAACCGATATCCATGAACAAGTGGCGAATACCACCTAACAAGTGATAAGTCATTGCAGAGCAAATACCCAAAATAATGATTTTAAAAAAGACGCCATCGAGCATAGCTTTTACTTGCGCAAAGCCTTCAGCTGATGAAAGAGATAGAGAAAGTGTCCACAATAAAATACCAATGGCAAATACCATAATTACACCCGAAACACGGTGTAGAATTGATGCATTTGCTGCTGGATGCATTTTAATTGTAGTTAGATCAAGATTTACAGGACGTTGTTTTTTCACAATAGTGCCTAAGAGCTCATAGAGCCTTCTACATTTTTCTTGTTACTCCCGAATCACTCAATTTTTAACTTGAGTAATCCCCCAAGCGAATCTGAAACCCTTTAGATGTTATTAATAATAAATAGCAAAGTTTCAGAACGAATTGATTATATAGTCGATATTCAATAAATACAATTCACTAACCAGCATAATAACTTATGATACCTAACGTAGATACACCAAAGCGCGCTTACACTTACAACCATAAAAATGCAACAACAAATCAATAAAGAAATTTTAAATTGACTTACCGGTGTAATTTTAGGGTAGAATGTTGGCCTGTTTTTATATTCAGACATTTCGGCTAACTATTTTTTAGGGTACTTAGTCAAAAACATTAAATAGGGGAACATTAGTATGGCTGATTCAAAAGCCTCTCTGAGCATTGACGGTAAAGTAGTCGCTGACTTACCAATTCTTTCAGGTAGCGCCGGTAATGACGTAATCGATATTCGTACATTAGGTAGTGCAGGTTATTTCACATACGACCCAGGCTTTTTAGCCACTTCATCATGTGAATCTGCAATTACATTTATTGATGGCGGTAAGGGTGTATTACAACACCGTGGTTATCCGATTGATAGCTTGGCCAAACAAGCTGATTTCCTTGAAGTTTGTTATATTTTATTGAACGGCGAAGCGCCAAGTAAAAAAGAATATGCCGAATTTACTGACATCATTACCAACCACACGTTAGTACATGAAAAGTTAGTACAATTTTTCCAAGGTTTCTTGCCTGATGCTCATCCAATGGCAATGCTTTGTGGTGTTGTAGGTGCGCTTTCGTCTTTTTATCATGATGATTTAGACATTTCAAAACCTGATCAACGTATGCGTTGTGCCCATCGTTTAATCGCTAAAATGCCAACAATTGCGGCAATGGCGTATAAATATAACGTCGGTCAACCATTTGTTTACCCACGTAATGATTTATCATACGCAGAAAACTTCTTACACATGATGTTCTCTGTGCCAGCTGAAGAATATGAAGTAAACCCTGTTGCTGCTCGTGCAATGGACCGAATCTTCACATTACACGCTGATCATGAGCAAAACGCTTCTACATCAACAGTACGTTTAGCCGGCTCTTCTGGTGCTAACCCATATGCATGTATTGCGGCGGGTGTGGCTTCTTTATGGGGTCCTGCTCACGGTGGCGCTAACGAAGCATGTCTAACAATGTTGGAAGAAATTGGTGACCTTTCTCGTGTAGATGAATTCGTTGCTAAAGCTAAAGATAAAGCGGACCCGTTCCGTTTAATGGGCTTTGGTCATCGTGTTTATAAAAACTTCGACCCTCGCGCAACAGTAATGCGTGAAACTTGTCATGAAGTTTTAAAAGAGCTTGGTATTCAAGATCCGTTATTAGATGTCGCGATGGCGTTAGAAAAAGTAGCGTTAGAAGACCCTTACTTCATTGAGAAGAAACTTTACCCGAACGTTGATTTTTACTCAGGTATTATCTTAAAAGCGCTTGGTATCCCTACTAGCATGTTTACAGTTATCTTCGCGATGTCTCGTACTGTTGGTTGGATTTCTCACTGGGATGAGATGTTATCTCAACCAGGTCAGAAGATTGGTCGTCCTCGTCAGTTATATACTGGTGAAATAAACCGTGAATTTGTTCCGTTAAAAGATAGATAATTATTCTGTTTAACAAATTTAAAGGCAGCTAAGGCTGCCTTTTTTATTAACTAAATTATTATAAAACTGCAATTTTTCCCCACGTATTTAAGTATTTCACCCTAAGAATCTCTGATAGATTAAAAAAATTCACTTATAATTCATCATATTAATAATATCCATCTTTAACATTCACAATATATATATAGGTGTTTTTAGCTTGTCTGTGTCAAAACTGCGCTGTTCGATTTGATAAATTAGCTAATTATTGATTGTCGTGATGCTCAACATAATATCGGGTGATAATTAATAATTGAATTTAAAAGACAAAATCTATGGCTTTAATTAATTTACAGGTATAATTCCGAGCGACTTTAAAGGGGGGCGACATGTCTGATTATCAATTAAGGTTTGGCGGAATATCTCGCTTATACGGCCAATCTGGCGCAAACATTATCCAACACTCACATTTTTGTATTATTGGCATTGGCGGTGTCGGCTCTTGGGTTGCTGAAGCATTGGCACGAACTGGCGTGGGTGCCATTACCCTGATTGATTTAGATGATATCTGTATCACCAATACCAATCGACAAATACATGCAGTAGCTGACACTATTGGCGATAGCAAAGTCGATGTGATGGCGGCGCGTATTACCACCATCAATCCTGAGTGTCATATTACTGCAATTGAAGATTTTGTTACTGACGAAAACTTAACCAGCTTATTAACAGCGCAATTTGATTATGTTATTGATGCGATTGATTCGGTGAAAATAAAAACCGCGATTATCGCTCACTGTAAACGCAACAAACTGCCGTTAATCACTATTGGCGGTGCTGGTGGCCAAATTGATCCAAGTAAAATAACAATCGATGATTTAAGTCGCACCTTTCAAGACCCGCTACTGGCGAAAGTAAGAAACCAATTAAGACGGGAATATAACTTCCCAAGAAACACTAAACGTAAGTTTGCTATTGATGCTGTCTACTCGACAGAGCAATTAGTTTACCCTGATCAATCAGGCGAAGTGTGCCACGCCAAGCAAGGCCAAGAAGGTAGTGTTCGACTTGATTGTAATAGCGGTTTTGGCGCAGCAACTCATGTTACAGCTTCATTTGCTTTTTTTGCCGTTGGCAAAGCGATTTCTAAACTGATCAAGCGAAAATTGGTTAACCAACAGAAAACACAAGTAATTGAAAATTAAAAAACATTACGTTAATTAATAGGAAAAGCCAAAAATAAAATATTGGTTAACCAAAATAACCAACCATTCACTAAATAGATATTTAATATCACCAATATTTATATAGGTATTTTAAGCTTTAATTAAGCTACAGTGAATGTTTTTAATTACTAAAAGTTATATTTAAGCGTAATAACAATTAGCATAAAAATATAAGATAAAAATAAAAGCTATAACAAAAATGATAATAAAAGCGGACAAAACAAGCTAAACGTCAATGAATTTGTGATTAAAGTAGCGATTAAAGTGAAATAACCACTAAAAACTTAGTCAGTATAGCTTTGCGCTATCGCTTTTATTTTATCAACTATCGCTAATAAACCATTGCCACGAGATGGGCTTAAATGTTGCAGTAAACCTAGTTTTTTAAAATAGCCATGAATATCAAAAGTTAACACTTGCTTAGCAGTCAAGCTTTGGTAAGGTGAAATGGTAATAACCAGTAACCCCCTGATCACTTTAGCATCGCTGTCAGCGCTAAACGATAACAAGCCCTGTTCGCTAATCGTATGAATAAGCCAAGCTTTGCTTTCACAGCCATTTATTAATGAGGCGATATTCTTTTGCTCTGCCGCCAAACGCGTTAGATCTTTACCGTACAACATGATTTGACGATGTTTAGCATCCCAACTTTTTGCTTGTGCAAAACTCGCAATGATCTGCTCAGCACTTTGCTGCTCGTCAATCGTGTCAGTTGATGCGACATCTGCTGGCAATACTTGATTTGGTAGACCTTTAATCAAACAAGTTAACGCTGTCACCAATAAATCAATTTCTTCAACACTGTTGTATGCGGTTAATGAAACCCTGACACAACCAGCCAACGCTAGGTGTTCAAATAATGGCATAGCACAATGACTACCACTTCTGACCGCAATACCAAAAGCATCAAGATAAGCAGCAATGTCTTGGTGATGATGTCCTTTAATGGTGAAAGAAAAAATACCAACATCAGGTGCCTCAGCAACAATAAACTGCAACGGTTCAATTAACGACAACTGCTTAAAGGCATAGTCAATTAAGCTCTGTTCATAAGCTCGTAATTGAGCAAGATCAAAAGCAAGGTAATCCGTTAAGGCACGGTGAAAGCCGATAACACCCGCAATATTAGGCGTACCCGCTTCAAACTTGTATGGTAATTGATTAAAGCTGGTACCTGAAAAACTCACTTTATCAACCATTTCACCACCACCTTGGTAAGGTGGTAACTGAGTTAATAGCGCAGCTTTGCCGTATAACACTCCAAGCCCTGTTGGCCCATAAAACTTATGCGCTGAAAAAACATAAAAGTCACAATCGAGTGCTTTAACATCGACATCCACATGGGCGATGGCTTGTGCGCCATCGACCAAAGTATAAGCTTGCACTGATTTTGCTTTGTTGATGATGGCTTTCAGATCATTAATTTTACCAATAACATTAGAAACATGAGTAACACTGACGATCTTAGTTTTTTCAGTGATCAGCTGATCAAGCTGCGCGGTGTCGATTCGGCCGCTATGATCAAGTGCTAAGACCTTAATGGTCGCGCCCACTTGCTCAGCAATTAATTGCCAAGGAACGATATTGGAGTGATGTTCACTCTGGGATAAGACGATTTCATCTCCAGCGACAAGTACCTGCCGACCTAAGCAACTAGCCACTAAATTAATCGCTTCCGTTGCCCCTTTGGTCCAAATAATTTCTTTATCACTGTCAGCATTAATTAATGTCGCCACGGTCGTTCTTGCCGTTTCAAACTTTGTTGTCGCATAAGCGCTTAAACTGTAAGATCCGCGATGAACGTTGGCATTATGTTGCTGATAATATTTTGCTGACGATTCAATCATAGAATGCATTTTTTGCGTGGTCGCAGCATTGTCGAAATAGACCAGATCTTTACCGTTAATTTGCTGCTTAAGTAAAGGAAATAACTCACGAAATTCAGAAAATTTAAAAGCTAACATAATTAATAAAACTGACATTGAAATAAGGTAATAATGTCACAATTATACCGCATAATAGCTTAAAACATTCATAATAAAGCTATTATTAGTACGTAAAGTTCTTAGTGTTTTTAAGCAATTTGAACTATACATAATAGATAATAATATTTAAGGGAAGCGGTATGTCCTTATACTCATGGTTCTCAAAAACAAACAAAAACAGCCCTAACAATGTTGATCCACTAAGTGCTCAACATGACCAAGCAATGTGGCCAATTGCGCAAGTAAAAAAAACAAAAAAAAATAAGGTTATAACAATACAAAAATCGAAGCCGTTGCTGTTACCCCTTAAAAAAACCGTTAAAATAGGTCAATAATTAGCGATTCATTTAGCGGTAAATAATACTTTAAATGGCGGCATTTGATAGATTTTTCTCAAACCTTGATAAAGCTGGTAATAAAAAGCGGGGAATGGTGTTTCAAAGTACTCTAGCTGCGTTCTTTGTAGTAACGGTTTAAAAGCCGAAACATCATTATTATTACAAGTATTGGCGGAAAATAAGCCAATCGGCATGGCTTGCCCTTGCTGCCCAGATAAAGATAAGTCAGTGCCAAGCAACCACCCTTTGGCATGAGTGGATAAAATTGGCGTGGTTTCGAGAATGTATTCCCCCCAAGGCAATTTTTTTAGGATCTGTGCTCTTATTTTCTCTCGCTCCCCCACCATTATTTGAGGTAAGACAATCACATTATTAGCAAAAACACCGGTTGTTGACTGACAAATAACGTGTCCTTTCCGTACCGGATATTCATCGGCAAAACCTATTAGGTGCGCTAATTCATGCGCTAAAACATGCGATGAGTCTTGGTTATCAATATAAACAATACCTTGATAAACATTTGCACCTCCAGCAGGTAACATTAAGCCTAAATAATCACTAGCCGCTGTTTTCATTACTTGGGGAAATTTATGCTCTTGGCATTGAATGGGTGTATCAAGTTCACTGCGACAAGCCAATTCTTGCGGATTTATATACCTTGGTTTCGCCAAACAAAAAGCTGCTGACAAAGCATGCTGTTTAAATTCATCAATCAAATAATCAAGGCGGCGCAAGTTAGCTAATGAGGTGGCAAAGAATTGCACGCTGTTGCCGCAAGCACTTAACTGCGGTGATAATTCCCCTGATAATTGCCTTGATAGTTGAATGGCTAGTTGTGCTGATAATTGCTCGGTTAACTGAGCTGACTTTTCCAAATGCTGCTCTGATGATAGTTCAAAAACCCGATAAGCTAAAAGCTCTTGATAAAATTCGCTATGCTCAGCGCTGGCTTTTAAAGGTAAATTAAGCTCTGTTATTACCTCATCTTGCCCTTGCGCCATTGCCACTTCCATTTGAAGTGGCAATAAAGCTTGCTGATGCTTAAATACGGTGAATACTTGCTCAAGTTTTTGCCATTTTTGCTGCTGAAAATATAACCTAGCCAGCGCGACAATACTAGCAACATGCTGAGTTTGACTCGCAGTTTGATACCAAATTTCAGCTTGTTCAATTTGGTTTTTATGCTGATAAAAAGTTGCTAATTCAAAGGCGATATCAGCATCATATTTTCCGAGTTTTAACGCTAAATTAAACCACTGAATTGAATGTTGCTGATATTGCTTAAGTTGGGTATTAAATGATGGCTGATAGTTTTGTTTTAAGGCAAACGACAGTTGCGCTGGTGTGATGTTCTGAGCTGCCAATTTATCATCAATATAAGCTGGCCAAAAAAAAGAGCTTGATGGTAGTAAAACCAACAAGCTCATCACATAGTGTCTAATCGTCACCATAGTGGTTATTTTTCTTTCGTTTCAACTTCAGCAACATGCATCAAATCTAACTCAAGTTTGGCATAACGATGCTCAACAAACTCAAAAACATTCGTTGATAAGGCTAAATTGAAATAATGTTCAGCGTCAGATTTTCGGCCGCTAATTTCACTGAATTTACCAAGATAAAAATAAGCTTCACAGAGTTTTTCAATTAACTCTTTTTTATTTTCAGTATTACGTGAAATTAACTGTAATAAATAATCTTCAGGAATATTTCCTAAAAACAAATCAATAATATGCATGCCCCAAATGTTACTTGGCACTTCAACCTTTCGTTTTGCCAGGTTAGTTAACGCCTGCGGATCTTGCATCGCTATTTCGGCAAAATATAACCAAATAACGCGATAAGGATCTTTCGGCTGTTTTGCTAAAAAGGTTAATAAGTCATCTCTGGCTAGCTCAGGTCTGCCAGCAAAATACAGCGCAATGCCGCGATTCAAATAAGCGTATTCGTGCTCAGGTTGTAACTCAAGAGCCGAATCAAAAGCGTCAAAGGCTTGTGTAAACTGCTGCAACTGAGTGAAATGAATACCGATAAAGTTATAGGCTTCAACCAAGTCGGGTTTTAATTTTAACGCATGCTTAAAATCAAAAAACGCTAAGGTTCTTAAACCTACTTTGTCGTAATAAGTGCCGCGTTGATAATAAAATTCAGAGCGCTGAGCGTTACTAACATCCGCTCGTTGAATCGCTTGCGATAAACTGGCAATAGCAACTTCATGTTTATAATTAATTGGCAAAGGTTCTGATACCACAATTTGTGTCATTGCCTTACTGTTATTAACAGTAGCAAGTTGTGTACAGGCCTGCAGGGTGCAGAAAAAGAAGAAAAAAGTAAAACGAAAAATCACGAGGAAAAGACAACCAATTATTTGAATTTATAAGAGTATATAAAAAAGGGAGCTAATAAGCTCCCTTTTTTACAATAGCTTAATAACGGCTAAAGAATTAGACGTTATTTAACGCTAATTATTCAGACTCAGCTGGCGCTGCAGCTTCTGCTGCTGGCTTTTCTGCTGCTTCTTTCATACTTAAACGTACGCGACCTTGGCGATCAACTTCTAGTACCTTAACAGTAACTTCTTGACCTTCAGTCAATACGTCAGTTACTGCATTCACACGCTCTTCAGAGATTTGTGAAATGTGTACTAAACCGTCTTTACCAGGAAGTACATTAACAAAGGCACCAAAATCAACGATACGTACAACTTTACCTGTGTAAACTGTACCTACTTCAATTTCAGCAGTTAATGCTTTAATACGGTTAATGGCATCTTCAGCTTGTTCGCCAGAAGTTGCTGCAATTTTAACGGTACCGTCGTCTTCAATCTCAATAGTAGTACCCGTTTCTTCGGTAAGTTGACGAATAGTTGCGCCGCCTTTACCAATGATGTCACGGATCTTATCTTGACTTACTTTCAACGTATGAATACGTGGAGCAAATTGAGAAATGTCTTCACGAGCAGAGTTAATTGCTTCATCCATTACACTTAAGATATGAATACGTGCGCCCTTCGCTTGGCTAAGCGCTGTTTGCATAATATCTTTAGTGATGCCTTCAATTTTAATGTCCATTTGAAGTGCAGTGATACCGTCTTTAGTACCCGCAACTTTAAAGTCCATATCACCTAAGTGATCTTCATCGCCTAAAATGTCAGAAAGTACAACGTGGCTGTCACCTTCTTTAACTAAGCCCATTGCAATACCAGCAACAGAATCTTTAATTGGTACACCAGCATCCATAAGTGCTAACGAGGTGCCACAAACAGAAGCCATTGAAGATGAACCGTTAGACTCAGTAATTTCAGAAACCACACGTACTGAGTACGGGAATTCTTCCATTGTTGGCATAACCGCTAACATACCGCGTTTAGCTAAACGACCATGACCAATTTCACGACGCTTTGGAGAACCAACAAAACCGGTTTCACCTACAGAGTAAGGAGGGAAGTTGTAATGCAACATAAAGTTGTCAGTTTTCTCACCTAAAATCGTTTCAATGCGTTGTGCATCACGAGCAGTACCAAGCGTAGCTGTTACTAATGCTTGCGTTTCGCCACGTGTAAATACCGCTGAACCATGAGTTCTTGGTAAAACACCTGTCATAACGTCTAAAGCACGAATCATTTCAGGATCACGACCATCAATACGTGGATGACCTTGAGTAATACGACCGCGAACAACCGTTTTCTCTAAATCGTGAAATAAATCTTTCGCTTCTTGAACATTAAGTTCAGCATCTTCAGCTAATAAAGCTTCAACAACTGAATTTCTGATCTCGGCAACTTTTTCATAACGTGTTGCTTTTTCAGTAATTTGGTAAGCTTCATTTACTTGGCTTTCAGCAAGCTCAGTAATTTTGGCAATCAACGCCGCATTTTTAACTGGCGCTTCCCAATTCCATGAAGGCGTATTAACTTCAGCAGCAAATTCTTTAATAGCATTGATTGCTGTTTGAGATTGCTCATGGCCGTAAACAACAGCACCTAACATTACTTCTTCAGAAAGCACGTCAGCTTCTGATTCAACCATTAATACTGCCGCATCAGTACCAGCTACAACTAAGTCTAGTTGGCTGTCTACTAATTCAGATTGTAATGGGTTTAAAATATATTTTCCGTCAGTGTAACCTACACGTGCAGCGCCTACTGGGCCACTAAATGGTGTACCAGAAATAGCTAATGCAGCAGATGTACCTAATAACGCAATAATATCAGGGGCAATTTCAGGGTTAGCTGAAACAACCGTAATAATAACTTGAACTTCGTTAGTAAACCCTTCAGGGAATAATGGACGAATTGGACGGTCAATTAAGCGACAAATTAATGTTTCTTCTTCTGAAGGACGACCTTCACGTTTGAAGAAACCGCCTGGGATTTTACCCGCAGCGTAAGTTTTTTCTTGGTAGTTCACAGTAAGAGGGAAAAAGTCTTGCCCTTCTTTTGCTTCTTTTTTAGCAACAACCGATACTAATACGCATGTGTCATCCATTGATGCCATAACAGCAGCAGTAGCTTGACGAGCAATAACGCCTGTTTCTAAAGTTACGGTATGTTGACCGTATTCAAATGTTTTGGTTACCGGAGTAAACATTTATTTCATTCCTTATTTAAGATACTAACCCACCTATTTGAGCTAGCTCTGTTCTATCATTTAATTTTTGCACGGTAATTATACTGACAAAGTTGTTTTTTACTAGCAGGAAAATCAATTAACCTTCAATCACTATAAATAATTAATAAAAGGTCAAATTATTGGCTACTTTGCACAGTCAAATCAAATCTAGGTAATGGTGTATACTCAATTTCAATCCAGAATAAAAACAACACTCGCTAATAATTAAAATAAAGGACTCTCTATGCTAAAGGCTAATATATTAACTATAGTAATTTCTGGTTTTATTTTAACCTCAACTGGCTGTACCTCAGTTACTCCTTCTAAGAGTAAGACAATAAAAGAAAATGCGATAAATGCCACAACCTTATATGACCATATTGACGAATGGAAAAATTATAAGCAGCAAACTGAAGATGTAGTTTTATTAAAGAAAGAGATAAATGAATTGAAAGAGCAAGTAGCATTGCTGACCAAAAAGCATCAGATTTTAGATAAACAAGTCATGAAAGGTTCAGCGCTTAACGAAAGATTAAAAGATCAAACGCCTACCAATACTATCAATCATATCGCGATTCAATTTGGTTCATATGGCACCGAACTCGCCTTAGAGCATAGCTGGCAAAACCTTCAATCAAAATATAAAGACCAATTCACTAATAAAGAATTACTCGTTGAATCAATACAAAATAATGATAAAACAATTTATCGACTAAAAGTTATCCCTTTTGTTGATAAAAATGACGCAAAACAAGTCTGTGATTATTTTAAAAGTATTGAACAAGCCTGCTTAGTAACAACCTATCAATAGTTTATGACATAAAATCAATTATCGGCCAAAATAAAAAATAACGGTATAAATAATGCTTAATATTATTAACTGCAAGTAGATAAAGATAATTCGTCAGAGACTGATATGAAAAAAACATTACCATTATACGCCTTAACTATTATTGCCAGTGCGCTAACTTCTGGTTGTGGAGTATTCCCAATCAGCGCAGTAAAAGACTCAGTTAAATATTGTGCTGATGACAATGGTGAATTTTATCCATGTGATGAAATTGTTATTAATAAGCAAAAATCTGCGCCAAAAGCTAAATCGACTTTATTTTCTAGTACTGTTAATTTCCAATTTTTAAGTGAATATACCGAACAGCTTGCTTATGATTTAAAACATTCAATCAAAGATAAAGAAATCAAACATAATATTGTTGTTACTACTTTTGTCTATTTAGATGAAACGTTGAGAAATACCGATGTGATCGGGCAACAAGTCGCGACGTTATTATCTGCCGATCTACAAAATAATAATTTACCGGTGAGCGAATTAAAACTTTCGGGTTACATTGACATAAATGAGCAAGGTGAATTTGCACTTAGCCAAAACATTGATGAGCTCAATCCAAATATTACCTTTCGTTATATTTGTACCGGAACTTTAATAGAAAATAAGCAAGGTTTATTAATCAACGCTCGGATTATTGATCGCACCACCAATCAAATCATAGGTTCAGCGAGTAAAACGATTCCTCGTATGATGTTAGATAACACACGAGATACCACGTTATAATATCTTTAATAATTTTAGATAATACTGCCTTATTACTACTCACGATCGCTATCAATAAAAATTAACCTACAAGGCTTAACTTTTATTGATAGCGACTTAGTTGTCACTTAGATAACAGCAGAAAACCCCCTCTTATCCATACCACAACACCAACAACTTATCGTTCCAATTCAACCTGACAAGGAGCAATTTGATCTTGGCTGAAATCCCGCACAGCTTGCACCGGATATAAACGTACTAAACCGCTTTGCTTAAAGATTGCACCGTCAGGTGCCGACGAAAGAATATTATCGATTTCAACCTGTAGTTGACCTACAACATAAACCGAAAACTTAGTCCCTAATACTTCGGTGACAATACCAAAATAATTACCATTGAAACTACAAACCTTGTCACCGATCGAAACATCTAACTGTTGTAATATCTGCCAATCAACAACCTCAGAACTAATCGAGATATTAACACCATCACCGGTTCCTTCTTGTTGCCAAAAAGTAACTTCTTGAGCAATAGCTGCTGTTTGCCATGTACTTTGTTCTTTAGCTTGAGAATCAAGTTCAATGTTATCCAATTCCATTGCTACAAAGTCATCTTGTATATGACTAAGTTCTGGAGCAATAAGTTCTGGAGCAACAAGTTCAGTTATCTCTTGACCGTCGTCTAAGGTTTGCCAACGGGTAATTTCTTGAGGTTGCTCGGCAGCTAACATGCTGTATTGCTTTTTTGGGTCATTGATATAACTTAAGTACTGCTCTGTTGACAACATTTCAGTTAAAAAATCACTTAAGTCGATCAGCTTATCAAAATGATTATTCTTTTCAATTAACCAAGTTAAATAATAAGGTAACAATTTTTTATCAATTGTTTCCAACTCTGCTAAGCTGTCATCTAATAACGATAATTGGCCATAGAATTTAAACAGTTGAAATTCATAATCATCAAAGTACTGTTTTAATAACGTAGCATTTACCTCTGAGTTTGATGTGTATTCAGTCAGTAATGAACACTCAGGGGTACAAATAATTTTGTCTTCAAAAGAAGGGGATAATAAATTGATATGCTCAGCACTCGCTTTTTTAAGCAGCGCAAAGTCTTTTAAAATAAATTGATGTTCTGAGCTTTTATCAACAGTTAAACGCGCGCCTAAAGCAATATCATATTGATTCAAAACACCATCAGCATAGAGCGATAATGCTTTCCATTTATCAACCACTAATTTGTGATCACTGCCAGCAATTTGTTGCGGAGATTGGCAACTAAACAATAAACTAGTGCATATGGTAAAAATAAAAGCATTGACTGATTTATTCAATCGTCCCCCCTTTGACCTAATATAATTAACAATCACTTACTGCTCCGTATACTCTAGCCCTTCGACAATAGTCAGCTCATAACTTGCGCCAAAACTTTGCTGAATTGTACTTGTCAAAGTTCCTCCTAAAGTAATGGTAATGTTACCCGTAGAGCCTGTATCAATAAGCTGCGGTGAATCAGCAATTATCACCACATCTGGCAGTCCATTAACGCTATAAAGACCTGAAGCAGAATAAGTTAATCCATCCCCATCATTAGGTTTACTCTTTAACCGAATACTTATTTGCGTATTAGGATTCCCATAAATGATAATTTTACCTGTGGTGCCAAAGTTAATGCCTGCATGGTCGCATAAACTGCCTGAAACATTATTAACACGGCTCGTTAAATAATCTAAAGTACAAACGCCAGGAAAACCAAAAATAGCACCAAATGACACTTCCCTTACTACCGAATGATATGGAGTGATGGCATAAGCCTTAATATTAAGACTTAACAATAGTATCAAGCTAACAACACTGTAATTAAAAACCTTCCACATAATAATATACTCTTGAATTTAGTTATTGAGCCAATGTTACATTTTGGTAATTTGATAACTCAGAAACCCAGCCCGGCATTGATGATTTTCGTAACGCCCTCAAAGCTTGTTCTTTAGTTGTAAAAGCGGCACTGACTAAGCAATGCCATACTTTGTCACTTTTTTTAGTATATTTCTCAGCTTGATATAAAGCTCCTACACTTTTAAAAGTATTAATCACCTGGTCATTTAATTTACTTTGCCCTGCATGCCATTGAATAACCCACCCCTTTAACGGCGTAACTTTTACCACATTTGTTTCAACATCAGTTGGCGAAACAATAGATGGAGCAATAGTATCACTGCGATCTTTTATTATAATTTGACGTAATAAATAGCTGTCTGCAGTCAAATTATTTTTTCTGACAAACATTAAAGCTTCATTTTTATTTTTAAACTCACCTGCGTAAACTTTATAAATCGCTTGATTGTTACTTCCTGTAATTTTTACAACAGTAGCAAATAACCCATGATGCAACTGAGCTAAACTTTCAGCTCGTTCAGGTTCACTAAAAGCGCCTAATTGTAAAGTATACCCCTTAACAGCATGTTCACTTTGTCTTTCATCATGATATAACATTTCATGTTGCGGTTTTGCCTTAGTCGGTTGAACACTAAGTTCACGTTTTTTGACATCAATAGCCGTCATCGAACTTTTTGAATCTTTTTTAATAACTACCAAAGCTTTCGAAAGTTCATGTTCAGCAACAACTTTATCCTTGTTCGGCAAAGAAAATAAATTCTGCATTTGATTTTCATCATCTTCATCAATTAAACGCTCTTGTATATCCTCAGAGATAACAAAAGGGATAACCTGCTCTGCAGCGAAATCATTCTCCCCTTCTAATCGTTGTAAAATTATACTTGGCAGTTCGGCAAAGCCACCTCTGCTAGGTGTTAACAGTTGATAACCAATTATATTTCCAGTTAATGCCTTCGCTCTTAAGCTTTCTTGATTCACAATAATATGATAAGAGTTCGGTTTCATATCAATGAATTCATAATAACCATCAAGATCAGTTTTTTGACTATCAACCACCGTACCTGAATCATCAAGCAGATCAATGGTAAGCCCAGTCACCGCAATATCATTTGGTCCTCGATAAATAAATCCTGCTAATTCTGAACTTAAATAAAAGGGCATATTTACATCAACACGCGCACCTGGGTGAGTATAAATAACATAATCATTATTGATAGTTTGGGTGCCACTTTTCCAGTGTGCTTGAAATTTAAAAGGAGCATTTACATGAGCACCATGTAAAAGAATACGACCATCTTTTCCTGAAGCTCTATCTCCCCAAGCTGAATTACCTGAATATGTAACACCTTCTAAATTATAATCTAAGACATCAGGACGACCATTCATCTGTCTATCTAAATAGTTATGTATATTCAAACTTGCTGAATAACTATTAATATTATTACTAAAATGGGTTCTATTATTATGATAGTCATAACCAAAGAAAAAACTGAAGTTTAATGATAACGACCATTCATCGGCTTGATCATATCGTGTTTGTAAACTTAAGCGGTGCGATGCAGCTTCCCACGCCATATTATGAGACAACTGCCATTTTTTATCACTTTCTGAAATAGGACGATAATTTAAGTTCAAATAATGGTTTAAACTCCAAGGGTCAAGCAAACGCCATTGTGCACTTAACGATGAGTTTTTAGAGATAACATCATCTTCAGCTTTCGGATCGTAATTTATATTCGCTGATAAACGAAAATCTCTATTAATTGATGTGCTAAGGCTTAAACGTCCATTAAGTCGATAATCAAGGGTACCAAAGTCTTCGGCCTCTTCTACTTTAGTAGTATATTCAGAATACTCTAGGTTATGAGTAAGCCGTAAAAAATCAAAGTTATAACCAAGTGAATTAGAAAACGTGGTGATATCTCTTGTTTCATTTGTTGAGTATCTTGCACCAAAATTAAATCTAAATCGGCCAACATAATTATTGTAAATAGAAGATAACTCTTGAAACTTACCTAAATTAATATTATTTCGAGCGACAAAATCACCATTGCCTGAGCTATAAGACACGTTATAGGAACCTTGAAAAAAAGCTTGACCGTTTAAAGTGGTTTTTTGCTGGTAACCATTGTTATTATTAATGGCAAATTCATTTTCCAATAATATGCCCGGCAAATTAAAATTATTCTTAAGGCTAAATATCTGATTATTGTCATCCGTAGTATTTGCCTGTGCTTTTTTTTGCTGATTAAAACCCACACCTATTTGCCATAAATCACTAATACCGTAATCAAAAGTACCACCAATAAAGTCTAATTCAAGCCCTCCCTCTTCTGCATTATTATTAAATAGGGTTCGATCTGAATCCAAACCATAAAGGGAATAAGCCATCCCTCCTGCGCTTAATGGGTTTGATTTTAAATTATAAGATTGTGTAAATTCTTTCTGCTCGCCAAAAGGGCCAAAGACCTTAATGCTAAAATTATTATTACCATAAAAGATCTCTACATCATCAAACACAAGTAAACCTGTTTCTGGTACAGTCACAACTTTAACAAATTGACTATTATGGAATAATTCTGCTTCCCAGCCTGGAGGTGCCGCCTGTTCAATGGTTATTTTACTGTTTTCACGACGGAATGCTTGAGGCGCTCTAACAAAATTAACACCAACACCACTCGCACTTTTAGAAAGGGACGAGTTATTTATACTACTAACATCACCAAGGCGATAAAAATCGAAAGCACCTAAAATATAATCATCAGATGATGTTTTATATCGAGCTAAAGACAAGCCGCCACTAATTTTATCTGATTGCGACTTATTAATATTAATATTCGCAGAATGGTAAAGTAGATCGGAGACCAGTTGAACATTAATATTATTATTCTGCTTTTTATTATCTAATGAGATCTGGCTTGATACTTGACCATGAGGAAACGTTATTAGCCGATATTGATCTTCAATGGTGATAGGAAGTTCTTCTTTTTGGTTTTTTTTATTATTACGTGTATTGGTCTGTGCCAATCTTCTTTGTTTGGCTAATTTCTCCAGCACGGTAATAGGAAAGTCATAACTTGATGTTTGTATTTCCATTAACAAACGATGTTCGGTATACACGATCTTTATATCAAACAAACGCTCCAACGCTGTTGAGGGTAAATAAATATAATAACCATCATCAGCCCAAATGTTTAAGTTTTGTAGTTCGCTTTTATTGTCAGTTAAACTAAATGAAAATTCTTCATTATTTTTCCAGACAGTTATTTTATTTTTAAATATTTGATATTTAACCTGTAACAAGTCGAATAAAGGCTCGACAGCAATAAGTAATTGTCCTTCACTTTTATATGCGTCAACATTTTGACTAATGGTAAAAGAGTTTAATTTAACCGATAACAACAATAAATCATCTTCAACAACCGCTGTTTTATTCAGATCATTAGCTAAAACGCTAAACGTTGATAACGTAAATAACACAACAGCGAAATACCTAAATAACATGATATAAATCCAATAACACGACTAAAATCAATAAAATGCATAAACTAGGCCAGCTTGTTTTCAAGGTGATAGCGCAAGGATAAAAAACAAAAAAGGCATACAGATAAGCGCTGTATGCCTTATAAAACAATAGAAAACTGAATAATCTAGCGAGAATAAATTATGTCTTTTTTAACGGGAATTGTATAACTTGTTTACCACTTAATTTCTCATCTTCAACAAAACTTAAGGTTAAATCATTAACATCTAAATCCTTTAACGAAAAGGATGAACTCATCATGCGAGTTTCTAAGGGTAAAGAAACACTGGGTTTTTTCGAAATAACTTTATTTGTCGACTTGTCTATTAATAAAAGTTCACCATAAGTAGAACGCAGGCCCTTTTTGTTAAAGTTAAACTTTAAGATATTATTATCCACAGTCACTTGATCAAAATATAACTCTGCTGGTATATCACCCGTTCGAACTACGACAGGAACATTATGACGAAGCTTCGGCGATAAATGTGTATTCCCCTTAAGGTTACTAGTAGCGCTTGATTTTTCAATATCACAGTCTAACGAGATATAAGAACGATATTCTTTCGCTTCCAGATTGCTTTTTCGGCGTAATTTAAACCTAACCGTCTGCACTTTCCCTGATTCAACACGAAAGCTTCTTGGTGAAAACCGGATAAAATCATCTGCAGCAATATCCGGAACATCCTCGCCCTCATGCAAACTTATATTTCCGATTTCATCAAAAATAAAATGACGTTTATAAATACGGCAATTATGTACTGAGTCATCTCTGTTATAAACAATAAAGTTTTGTTCGTTGTGCTCTTTATCTAAGTAAATACGATAGGTCGACAAACCTAACGCATTTACCTCAGTAACAGATAAAAATAACCACAAACCACCAAATAATGCTTTATATCTACGCCGAAAAAAATAAGTCATAGTATTAACTCCTTACTATAAATGCTTATCAATTTATGTAAGGGTTACATTTAATCTATAAGCACGGTTAATTCACTAGCTTAACTTCAGCAACAAGTGTGCCACCATAACCTTTAGCTTCCACAAAACGTAGTAATAATTTATCTTTAGCCACATCTGTATCCAGATTGAGTTCTAAGTTTTTCTTTTTACTTTCGCGATAAATAGTAAATAACCTAGATTCAGTTATGACTTTATCTGTCTCGCGATTTATCACCATGACAGTACCATAAATAGAACGCTCACCACTGCGCACTAAATCAAAGTTCAGCTTGCCATTATTGTAAACAACATTTTGTAATTCAGCCTCTGCATTTTGTATATTACCTGGTCGAACAACAATCGGTATATTATGTACAAGTATTGGTTTTACTGAAATTTTAGCGATATTTTCTTTCGTCGTACCGGCGTTAATGTTGGGGCTGATATCTTTACAACGCACCACAAGGTGAGAGCGAAACTCTCCTATAGGCGCATTACTTCTGCGGCGCATTACAAAACGTACTTTTTGGCTCTCATTACTTTTTAAGGTGAAGCGCTTTGGCGAAAAACGAATGAGTTTTTCTGCTGAATTTAAGGGCTCTTCGCCTTCTTCATAATTACTGAGAACGCCGACATCATCAAACTTGTAATGTGTTAGTGCTAAATCACAATTTTTATCAACAAGCTCTCTGTTTCTAACAATAAAGTTTTCTTCACTTTGATTATCATCTAAATAAATTCTGTGTGTTGAAATTCCTACCGCATTAACATTAAAGCTCGAAAATAAACTTAATACCAAAACAATCTTTGTGATTAAAAAATAACGAAAATACATACAAAAAAGCTCCCAAAAAAAGGCCGTAAAAAATAAAGGTTTACCACTGAATTAATGGTAAACCTTTTGTCTTTTAAACGCTATTGAACAATAAAATCAAACGAGAGTGTTTATTTTATAGTGAACATTTCAGCTATAGAGTTAGTACGTTACATCTATAGTGAAATCTTCAGCGTAATCAGTATCAGCATCTAACTTAGTTGTTGTTGTAATAGTGCCACCAACATATAATCGTGATTCGCCTGCAACCGGTAAACCACCAACAGTTCGCGTTTCATCGGCAAGCGTTGCTAACTGCACAGTACCCGCTGAATTAATACCTGATAGCGTCAAATCTTTCAAATTATCACCATCAGTACCGTCATCATAATTTGCAACAACAGCCTCTGGAGTAAAATTAAAAGCAGCACCACCAGTAGTACCATTTACTGAAATATTAACCGTAACACCTGGAGCGCCTGTGATAGTATAAATACCTGCAGTACCCGTACCGCCATTACAACCTGTACCAGTTATAGCTTGAAACGCACCACCTGCAGCGGCTCCAGCATCAGCAATACGCGCATCAAGCTCACTTGGGCCATCACCAGCGTTAACTTCCATTGAACAAGCACTACCTGAAGCTAAATTTAAATCATCGCCAAAATCCATCGCTTGTGTTAACGCAATACTTACATCGGCAATTGTCGTAAAGTTAACTTTATAATCTTCAGACTTTGCTAGAACTTGAGTAGAAAAAGCTAATCCAGTTACTAATAATACTTTTGTTAATTTGTTAGCTCGCATCGCTAACCTCCTAATTTCATTTACTGCTGACATAATAGCCAACGAATATTAAATAATTTGTAAACCTAGATTTAACAATATTATTAGTAAACCACATTGACATTAAAGTCAGCATCATAAGGGGTACTTGCAAGTAAATCAGCTCCGCCTATGGTCAACTTACCACCAAGTCTAAACTCTAGCGCTCCATCTACAGGGGTACCATTAGTTCCGGTATCATTTGCTGAAGCCAACAATAATGGCGTCGGTGTACCGACACCTATCTCAACAATAGTGTCGCCCTCAGCAGCGTCATCGTAGTTTGCAAAAGCATTACTGTTCGGAGTAAAGATAAAATCACCGGCATCAACGCTAGATAAAGTTATAATAACACTCGCGCCACTTGTACCAGTAATAGTATATTCACCTGGCGTAGCAACAGCACCATCAATACAACCTGTACCACTCAATTCACCATAGTTAGCAGCAGCGGCCGAAGCAGCTAATGTGCCTACACCTAAAGAACCTGCTTCCGGGGTATCGGCGTCCATGGTACATTCACCAAGAGCACTAATTAAAATATTAGAACCAAAATCCAATGCTTGAACTTGAGTCAGCGTGACATCGTCAATCGTATTAACAGTAATTTGAAAGGTTTCCGTTGCTGCATTAGAAGCGCCGGACGCTCCCAAAAACAAGGCTCCAATAATCAGTGCTATTTTCGTATTTTTTGGTTGCATGGCAACACTCCTATGTTTCAATTTAGTTGTTGAACTTTAAACAATCGAGATAGTAGCTTTCCAGCTTTCCAGACCATTTACGCCGTTATTAATGGCCTTATTCAATGGTTTAGTATCAAGGTTCGTTTTTCGTTCTCATAAAGTGTATCGGTTACTTTTTTATAAACTTTAACTTTTTTTACAAAAAAAATTAAAGAGCTAAAAAAGTTTATATAACTCACTAAAAAACTAACCGAAACAAAGTGTTTATTAGTGTTAACTAAGGCTTAATTTCATGACCCATCAAACCGTTAGTGTTTTATTAGCACTAACGGGCTAAACAAGGCCGGTTCAACTTATACCGACTAGTTAGCGTTACATAATACTGTGTTCATGTGATAGCTAATCGCTTTCACATGATTAAATTATTTACTGGTTTACTTCTTATATTACTTATTACTGGCTAGTGACTAAAACACTGGCCAGAGTTAACCCAAGTAAAGCTCTATTACGTCATTGCTTGAAGCTTGAAGCTTGAAGCTTCAAACTTCAGGCTTCAGGCTTCAGGCTTCAAACTTCAGGCTTAAAGCTTAAAGCCCTGCGAATAAAACTATTCAGGAGCTTGCTCTGAGGTATCCGACTCTAAAGTAATAGCGACCATGTTTTTTTGCGCTGGTGTTTCAGCTGGTGCCGATGCAATCAAGCTATCAGCGACAGAATTTGGAATAAAACTCTGCGCAGAGCCCACAACAGCTTTAGAGACAACACCAACAACTTTGGCATTTACAAAATAACCGCTTTGATGCTTAGTTAAGGTACCAACAAAAACATAACGTATCGGTAGTTCACCACTTAGCTCTTGAAAATTGCGCGTTAGCATAAAGTCACCTTTTTCGGTGACGCGGATATAACCCGTCGATTTGTAATCAATAACTGGAATACCAAATTTATGAATTTCATGCACTAAGCTTTCTGAAATTTGAAAACTCAATAAATTCGCTTGATTAAAGTCGCTATCGAGCATCACAAAGTCAGTCACCGCAACTGGTGTTTTTTCATTAACATATTGCAGATTACTCACCAGATCTTGCATTAAGCGGCGCACATAAAAATTAATATCATTTTCGGTTGTTAAACTTTGATGTTTATTTTGTTCTGAATTTGCGGCGGCAAGGTGCTTAGCTTGTTCATTTTTTTGCTGGTTAGCTCGTAATAGCTGACGGTATTTAGATTGAAAACTGGCATCGGCATCAAGCAAGCCCGAGCGATCGACCTTTGGCACAGTGTCAGCGGCTGTCATGTTTGATTTACCATTATCATGACCATTCTCGTGATATTGCTGCTCAGACAAAGGTATATCCTCTGAAAACATTGAACAGGCGCTTAAGCCACTCGTGATGGCAAGTAATACTAAGGTTTTACGAAAAAGATTCATTTAATTCACTCCACGATAAAGCTGATTATTTTTCATGGTGACTGTCGACTGACTCTTCATTACATTCGTTGGAATATGATCCGTTGCGGCAGCAATGACTTTTCTCGTCGGTAATTCAATCAAGCGAACGTTTACCACTAAGCTATTGTGCTGATGGGTATAAGTGCCTGTTAAATAATAGTCTGCGGCAACCGCTAAAGATAACTCGTCAGCTTGGCGCGAAAGCATGATGTCTTGATTATTTTTAATTTTAATATTCGACATAGCTTTAAACTCAATCACACTTAACCCCACTTGTGTTGCTATAGTGACAAAGCTTTCTTGTAATTGATGAGCGACTGCATCGGCTTGCGGTAAGGTGTTGCCACTTAAATGTTCTATCGGCAAAAAGGTGCCAACAGCAATGGTTTTATTGATGTTGATGTTTTCACTGGTGACAAAGAATTGTTTGGCTAAACGCTCAGCATAAAAATGTATTGATTGTTGCGACTCTGGTGCTTGTACTTGCGTCTGCGCTGCTGAATTTTTTGATGTTTGAAATAAGCTTTTAACGCTATTAGCTGTAGCAGAAATAAAGCTTTCGTCTTGAGCATCAGACTGAGACGGATGCGAGGAGCACCCTGCTATTAACTGCACAAGTATTAACCCGATGATTGCTTTCATTAACAAGACCTTTTCAGCTTTGCTATTAATCATACTTATGAGTAATAGCAATTATTTAAATTACCTCCATTGAAATAGCATGATATATGCCAAGATAAAGCCTAAGGAAAATTCATTCGCTGAAAATTTAATTGAGCTCGGATATTTTTAACACCTGCCCTGCAATCACAATTTGACAAGGCTGCGTAAGCACAACTTGCTGATAGATTGCGGTGTTATTAATATAAACAGAGGTTGTAATAACATCACCGGCTTCTTGTATAACGGGGGTAATATGAAAACCATGGTGATAACTCAACCAAGCAAGCAGATGTTTTGTCGTTCGGTCTTCATCATTAGTTAAAGTCTCGGCACTTGTAGTACGATTTAAGCTTATTTCACCTAGCGTTAACTGGCCATTTTCATCCAAGGTTATTGCGATATCAGCTTGTTGTAATAACCAACGTTTTTTAAGATCTTGCTGCCACAGTGGCCACAGCCTTGATATTTTCTGCGTGTCAAATAGCTCAGGTAAAGCGCTGTCTAAACGTAATAACAAGTTGTCATCAATTAACTGGCAAATAAATTGGCACGGCGATATCGCATCTTGCTGATCAGCCGCCAGCATAATTTTAGCTTGATGATGAATTAATTGGCTAACGCCTGCAGGCAACGGCTGATAATTATAATAGGTTAATAACTGATCACTGCGGTGATTAAAACAATAAAAATGGCCATCTTGGTAACAAAGTTGTGTTTGCAGGCCAGCTGGCATTAAGTTTTGATAACCGAGAATAATAGCCGGCAATGCGGGTATAGGTTGTAATTGTGCAGGCGTTAATTGTACGGCCGGTAATAGCTGCCCTATTTCAACGCTCGCTTGCTGATAAATAGAAAAGTGATTAGCGCTTATCGCACCTGTAATTACGGGAATAGATTGTATTAACTCCTGGCGAATAAGTGCTAACTTTTCAGTTAACATAACATCTTTTAGCTCAGGCTGAAATTTCACCGTAAAATAATCTAACGCGCTCAGCGCCTGATAAACATAGCTTTGTCTTGTTACCTTACCCTGCTGTGAGCCTGCTTGTTTAGCGGTTGCTTGTTTATAAGTTATCTGTTTTTTTAATAAGGTTAGTTTTTTTATTAAATTATCTGCTGCTTGCTGAAAGTCTTGCTCGCTAATTTTATTAAATTGAGCCAAGTGTTTTTGTGCCCTTTTTGGCATCAGCAAATAAATAAAACACCAGGTAAGTACTAAAACAAAAATAGCCGCCGCTAAAAACCATGGCCACATTAACTGCGGCTGACGGACAAAATGAAAGTTTGTGCCCTCGCTATGCTTTTTAGTCACCGTTAGTTCGTGAATATAAAAGAACTGATTAAATAACACATCGAGTTGATCCGCAGGTAATAGCGAAACATAACGGTATTGCCGACCACTAACCGGCAGAAAAAATTGCTGCTGTGATGGTAAGTTTTTAATTAACTCTGAAAAAACCACCTCGGTTTGACTGCTAATAAATTTTTGAATTTTACTTAATTCTAAAATACTGAAATCAACAAAGCTTAACCTGTAATGATACCGTCTGGGTAAATGCTGTAATTTTTCAACAATCACAGCGCCAGCATCACGCGCTAACTGCGCTGCCCATTGATTTAACCATTGCTGTTGGCAGTTTTTATTACAAACTTGCGGCATGCCTGAAAAAGTAAAGTTGGTGCGATAACTTTCAATTTTATTTTTGGAAATAAGATCAACTAAGCTTAATGAAAGCTGATAATGCCATTTCGGTGAGGTCGTCGTTATTTGCCGATTAACCGTCAATTGGTAGCGAATAGCAAGGTTCGCTTGCTGCTCTGATAACAAAGATAATGATGTTTCAGTAAAAGTTTGCCCTGGGGTTAATAGCTTTTTATCGAGTACTTCAAAATTGGCCGCAAGTAATTGACTTACAATTGCTTGTTCTACCGCTTGCTGGTAATGGTTATTAACGCTTATTTCAACGGCGGAACGTTTAGCTTGGCTTCTTGGTAGTAATTGGGCTGTTACATTTACGGTTGAGTTTTCGTTTGGATCCTCGGCTAAATTTCCAGATAAATCGTCGGCTAATAGCACAATTCGCCATTCTTGCTTAGCATAAAGCGGGCTACAAACTAAAAGTAAAAGCCCACAAAAACTCATTCTAACCATGTTAATAAACGCTAATTTCATAAATAATGTTTATGGCTCTTTGGATTCCGCTTAGGTTGAAATTTAAGTTATTATCTAAATGATGACTAACCTTGTCGCTTAAGTGGTAACTTAAGCTTTCATCAATAACACTTAGCAGTCATTTATTTACAATCAATGATTTCGACGATTATTTACTGCGCAAGTGGATTTTATGTATCGTAAAGGTATTGCCTTCAAAAGTAATATGACTACGATATTCAAGTTCAGCCAACATCTTTTTTAAATTACGATTCAATTTAGCAATTGCGATACTCGATTGATACCAAATTTCATGAAAAGTATAACGCGCTTCGATGGGGCGATGACTGTTGTAACCGGAAAAAACGACTAAATATTCTTCAATACCGGAAAAGTCTTGCTCAGTAAAACCATCAAAAACCAAGACATATTCAGTTAACATATTATTGCTGTTTAACGTGCTGGCTTGATCATCTTGATATAACCAAGCTAATTTCTCCGTTAATACTAAAGCTAAGTCACTCGCTAATATTCTCGCTTTATCACCAACAACATCATACAAACAACTGCGATCACAACCAACCGGCGCTTGCCATAATTTACCACTGCTAACTTCAAAGCTGCCTAAATATTTACCGGTTTGAACTTGCAGCATGCGACCTTCAATTCGCGCTTTCACTTTCGTCGTATGATCTTGCTTTTGTTGGCTGGCATAAATGGTAAATAACACCACAACATCAATCGGTGGCTGACGAATACTACGAGCAATATCAATTAACTCACTGTCAGTTCGGCCGGTACGACCTTGTTTAAAATGCGCTAACGTAATTGTTGTTTCATCATAAACATTAAAGTTTTGCACATGTAATTGCTCTGACACCGCTTGCAACACGCGCGTGTAAACCGCATTATTTCGAGGTACTGACTCTTTTTGGCTATCTTCCCCTAAAATCAAAACATTAGGTTTATCGGCTGCGTAACTTGCTAAGCTAGTTAGCGTAAAAAGCAGCACAGTCAAAAATAAACGGCTAAGGTGCGACATAATATTATCCTTATTAAACAGTGGTTATTTTGACTATAAACGTATTTGAGCCATTATTTAGGACGTTGAAGTAGCCGATAGTATTTATAAAGCATAATTTAGACCGACATTAAGCTTCTAAATAATAAATTTATGCTCTGCTGAAAGCTGAAAGCTGAAATGCTAACACTGACTTTGATGAAGTAACCAAGAATTTTTAAGCGCCTGCTGATTTAATTTAATATTATCTAACGCTAAGGTTTTAACGCGGTTTTGATAACTTACTTTAAAATTAGCGACTAATGATGAAAATTGCTGACCCGCTAGTTGCTGGTGCGTTAATAGTGTTTGACTAATTAATTGTGCTAAGCGTTGATCAAAAGACTGAGGAAATAATCTCACGTATTTAGCTGCCTGGTTATGATTATTGGTGCTGGTATTGGTATTGGTATTGGTATTGGCATTAACACCAATAACGCCATTGTTATGATTAATTAATAGCCGCTCTTCATTTACCGTGAGATCGCCATTCACTTCCCTTAACCAATGACTAATTGAGCCATTGTTGTTAACGGGCGTTAATACCAACAACTGCTCGCCCTGTAAAACGCCAAAACCTATCCCTAGGCATTGCTCAAAATAAGTTAACACTTGTTGATAATCACTATAGTCCTGCGGCCAAGCGAGTGTTACTTCTATTCCTTCAGCGCGCGTTAATTGTTGTAATACTTGCTCTCCGGTCTGTTTTACTTTAGTGAAAGCAGCGTTTTTTACTAATTTATTTTGTGATCTTGGCTGCGTAATATCAGTAGCTAAAGCCGTTTTTTTAGGGCTAACCGCGCTAACGTGTGCTTGTTTTTTAATGGGTGAAGCTATTCGAGCAGTTTTAGTTGCGGTGGCCGCAATTTTTTCAGGAGCAAGCTGTTTTTGCTTGCTGATATGTTCAATCGCGGCTGGCGCTTGCTTAAGCTCGGATATTGGCGCCGCTTTAACTGGTGGCTTAGGTAAGATGACAAAACTTAACGCTATTTTTTGCTCGGTTTGTTCAGGCTTTTCATCCTGTTTAATTTTAGTGTTATCTTTTGGCTGTCGGGCTAGCGTTAAATTTTGCTGGTGTTGATTTTTTAACATCAGCTGTTGATTCAAGTTGATTAGCTGCCACTGATAAAAGCTGTAACAAATAAGGCCAGTAATAGTGATTAATAAGCAAAGATACGGCGATCTTAATTGCTTGCTAATTCTCGACATAAAGATCACCTTTAAAATTACAATTTTTGCGCTGCTTCGCTCTATTTACCCATCTTCATTTATTTAATGGAAATAAAATCAGTCACTCAATCGCGGTTGTTATTCACTGGCTAATAACGCGAGAGACTGCTGCTCCATTCGCTCAATAATGCGCTGTAATTTAAAACTTTGATTCGCTTGCTGCGCTATTGTTTGCTCAGCTATTTTTTGCTCGGCTGTTTTTTGCATACTAATCGTTTGAGCGGGTGTTATATATTGAGTTGCTGCAAACGAACTCGCTGTTAACTCAACTTCTGTATCAATTGGCGCAACTTCTGTTTTAATTGAACCAGCTGCCGCAGTTTCTGCATTTACAGACTCGGTTAGCTCTGAAGCTTTTATTTTAGCTGAATGCTGCACAGTATTTTCAAGCTGCTCGGTCAGTTGTTGAACCTGCGCATTTAAATGCTGTATTTGCGCTGACAGCTCACTCATTTCGCTTTCATATTTTAAGTTATGTTTAAGATCACCTTTTAAGTTATCTTGCTGTTGCCACTCTCTCAGCTGTGCCTTTAGCGCTAACAGCTGTGCTTTCATACCGGTTTGTAATTGCTCAGTCATGTTTTTGTCTAAGCGCTCAAATTGATAACTTGGCAATAAATGGCTTAATTTTTCTGTAACACCACTTTGGAATATCAGCAAATAAGTCGCGGCTATCACCACGGTAATTAAAAATATTTTTTTCATCTCTCACTCCTCACTTGTAAATCTTGGTATTTAATCGCAACTAAAGCTCGTAACATCGCTGAAGTAGGTAAACCTATCACTGTTGTCATAAAAGCCATGGAAAAGTGCTGCGTTAAATTACCAATCAACAGCTGAATATTATTTGCCGTTAACGGCTGCTCAGCCAAGGAGCCAATGCCCAAACTAATGCCTAATAAAGTAAATGTTAACGCAATGGTTGATAAACCATTGGCAGCCTGCATGCCAACTTCACACCAATAATCACACCTAACATCAGCTTTCATTTTTGTTAGCGCGAGTATTCCTAACATCACGAGTAGTGCGAACAGAAGCAAAAAAAAACCGCTAAACATATGATTTAATTGTTCAAATAAAACACTCAAAGTCAATTGCGTAAAAAACACAATAACCGCAATAGTAATAATGATGCAGCCAGTAAAGGTGAGCAACAATTGATAAAACACACTTTTACGGCTTAACAACACTTTATTACCTATGTGTTTGCATTGCTGCGTCACTCGATCAGAGACTTGGTGATAAACTTGAGCTGAGAACTGATGCATGTTCATTTTAACGCTCCCCTGCCCAACCTTGTTCAATATCTTGATCAGATAATTTAAGCTGGCTCAGCCAATGTTCGATAACACTATGAGAATGCTCAGCACTGGCGTGCAACATAAATGCTAAGTCGTATTGGGTAAAAATTTGCTTAGCGAGTTGGCTAACTTCACCTTGGTTTTGTTCAAACCTTAGTGCCATTTGCTCAGCAGCAACCAAGCGGCGATAACTCGCCTGTACCTTTAACTGCCGCTCAGCAACAGCTAAAGGATCGTTAATTAATACTTTTAATAATGCTGCTCGTTCGCGCTCTAAATTTTTCAAAACAAAATCAGCTTGGGCATTGGCATAACTGGTTACAGACAACAATACCAAAACGGTTAATGAGGTCGCTACGCACTTTACTAATTTATTCATCAAGTTAGTCATGATTATTCTCCATCAATAAAAAGATCGGCAACTTGGTTAGCCCGGCTATAACTTTGGTTTTGCTCTGGCGCAGATGTTTGGGTATTTTTTGCCAATTGCGCGGTCAGGCTTTCAGCGTCTAAACCAACTAATTTAGTCATATACGCTAACATGGTGTTTTCTTGGCTAAGCAGTGAACGTTCGGTTGCTAGTTTCATTAATAAACTGCGGATGTATTCTTGGTCACTCACCACAACACCATCAACTTCTGGTTTTTCATTAAAGCTATGTTTTGCTAACGTCGCTTTTAACTGATTAATTTTATTTAGGTTTGCTTGGTAGTCATCCTGATAGTTGGCTTGTAGATTGTTTTTTCGATCTGCTTGATATTGCTGATCTCGGTATTGGTTTAATGTCTGTTCAACTTTCAGCTGGTTTTTCAACATGCGCGCTTGCGCGGCTTTTTGTGCGGCCTTAACCTGGTAATTATCACCAAATTTTTTATCATTAGATTGCTGATTAATTTTCCCTAAGATAGTTTCATACAGCCCCTGCCTTTTATCTAACGCTTGCTGACGTAAATCATGGCTTGCTTTTAACAGCCCCAAATAACTTGATTTTTTCTCAACAATATCAAAAGCAATTGCTGCTTGCTCGCCATCTGCCGCTTTGGCTTTAAGGGCTTGTAATGACTTTATTTGATTCGCCTGTTGCGATAAGTCTTGTTCGATTCCCGCTAGTTTTTGCGCCAGCGGTGACGCACTAAAGTCATCTTGAATACGCTGATGAATAATTTTAGCTGGCAGCTTAATTAGGGTGTCACTCGCAACCGGTTGCCATTGATTATTAGCAGACGCTATGCCGATAAACAATGAACTAAAAAGTATTAAGGTTACTGCTGGCTTAACAATTCGCGCTAGTAAATAGCGTGGCGTAAAGTGGTTATTTATTAACAGGCTTTTCATAATTATCTCCTAATTTTTTAACCAATAATCTTTACGCAAAAGCTCTTGCCGTAAACTGGTACTAATATTTAACGTCGCTAACAACTGAGCATTGGTAGGGCCTGACTGTAACAACGCTTCGGCGGTATCTAAAAATGAGGTGTAGTTAGCAAAATAATAATCCTGCTGCACAAAGCTACGTTTAAAACGCTCAACCATATTATTCGCCGCTTTTAGATCACCGCCTTTAATAAAGTTCATGGTGCTCAGTACAAACAAACGCATGGCTGCTGAGGTATCTGCTTGTTGGTTATTACTTAGTACACTAACACTGCATGAACGATAAATTTTGGCAGCATTTAAATATTGCGGTTGCGACTGGCTATTAGCCGCACTTAATGCCATTTCATCAGCGCTAGCTTTACAAGGGTTAATCATTACCGTCCTTTGCTGATCATAATTAACAGCCTCTTGTACTGGCGCAGTAACCAAGTCAGAAGTTGAAGAGCAAGCCGATAACAGTAGCGCTGCCGAGCAGGCCAACCACTTTTTATGTATGACGGTACGCTGACTTAATATGTTAGGTATTCGTGTTTTATATATTAATATTTTAGGTATTAATGTTTTAGGTATTAGCTTATTGCTAATGCGTTTTTGTTGTCGCCTTTTATTGGCCACTAAATTTGCTTTTATTAATGAATGAATTGTTTTCATAACCAACTCCGAATTAATCGTTATTTTGGCTATAAATGCATTTGAGGGATTTTTTATTTTCTGGTTAGGATATTTTTTAATTAAGTCTGTTTTTTAGAGCAATTGTAAATAACTTAAAAAACTTCTAGTTTATGCTGATAAATCTCACTAACTCGCGCACTGGCTGGTTGAGCATACTTATCATAATCCGTTAAAAAGCGCGTTAATGGTTTGGCGGTAATTTTAGGTGAATGAACTTCTTTCGTTAAAAAATCATTCAGCTGCTGCTCAAAACTTACCGTTTGCACTTGTGGTGTCTGTGGTACCACTTCCGCACTTTCATGAAAAAGCACAATTAAAAAATAACTAATGTCACTTTGCTGCTTAGCTGGCAAAGGGATAATCCATTCTATCTTTGCATTAAGTTTATTTTGATCTAGTTGCTTTTGATTTAGCCCTTTTTGATCAAGCTGTTTTTTATCAAGCGCTTCTTTATTAAGCTCATGTGCATTTAGCTTAGGCAAAGAGCTTGCTGAATTCAATGAGCTTACTGTGCTTAATGAGCGAAATGAAGCGAGTGAACTTTTATTATTAGCTAACCAATAAACCTGTTTAACATCCGCTGAGGTAATGAATGAAAGCTGACATAAATTATGCCGATTGATTGCTGAAAACTGCTGCTTTTCAGGAACTAAAACTTGCGTTTCAGTTTGCTGCTCGCAGTGTCTATATTTGGCATATAACGCTTGTAAACTAACCGCTTCAGTCAGCTGGTTATTTACCTTAAGTACCGGCATATTTTGCGTATTAGCTGCCAAGCTTAACGCTGAACTTTTTTCAGCGGTTACTGCCGGCTCTGTTTGCTGAGCAAATTCTGCTGTTTTATCGGATGCAGTATTAAAGAATATTAGAAATATAATAAGCAAAACGATAACAGCAAACCCAGCAATAATAGCTAAACGGGTTTTATCAGTTAGCTGGTTAGAGAACTGAGCAGACAAACGCGTTAATAAGTTGCTCGCAGTAGCTTTCTGGCTCGCTCTTACTGTTTCAGTAATCGCTGCTTGTCCGGTTGTTGCTGCTATTTCTTGTACTGGTGTTGGCCTTGATGCTTTTGCTTGTGTCAATGTTGCTAGCGGCGCAAGTGTTAACAGCTCTGATAACTGAGTAATAGCGACAATCTCGATATTGCTCTGCTCACATTTTTTATCTTGTTGACTGGCTGTTGGCGCATTGGCAAATAACTCAATTGTCAGCATTAAAGCATCAGCGTTTTGCTCAGGTAATAAAAAAATAGGCTGATGGTTAAATGCAGCGAATGGCTGATGAGCTAGTTGGCTATTATTTATAAATTCAACAATTTGATGATACTTTTCTTCAACACCCTGCACAGCTTGAATATTACGATTAGAAGTATTTATTTCTCCGGTCGCAATGATAATTTGCTCATCGGCTTGAATATCACCATAAGCTAATAAATTGTTGGCGGCTAAAAGGTGAGCCAGATAAATCGCCAGTTGCCAGCTATTGCCCTGATCGATGCGCTGTGAAATATTAATCCGATAACTACAGCAAGCGAAGTCTTGATGAATTAACCCAGAGCCTTTTTTAACAAAGTTGTGATAGCTTGAACTGATGTTAGCAACAGTAGCCGTGCCATTGACCGAGATTAATGAGTGAATATCAGGATCATTTAAAGGGATAACATCTTGAATCGCGACCACACCTTGGGTGGTGGCAATAAAAACATGACACTTCAACTTTTCACCTTAGATTCTCACCTTAAATTGTCTCGCTAGTATTTGTGCTTATGATTAGGTTAGTTGGCTAAGTTAACTCGCTAAAGCGAACTGATTAAAATTAGCTAGTTGAGTAGCTAATTTATTAATTCATACTTAACTAACGAAGTAGCTGACTTTTTCACTTTTAAGTTAAATAAAGCTCACTATTGTTGTTTAATAAGCTTTTAAAGACTTTATCTTCAGTTTCTAACAGAGTTTGCGTACGCCCTTGCGATAATGGCGGAAATGATAAAACATTAACGTTATCATCATTACAAATATGTAACTCAAGGTTATCACTAATATGTCGCGATAAGGGATGATTAATTGATAATAAAACATAGACTTGGTGATGAAAAGTTTTATCACGCTTAAAACTTATCGAAAAATAATCATTCGCGCGTTTAGGGAATTCTTCGAAAGTACTCGCAGCCGCTTGTTTCGGGGAATAGGAAAAAGTCAGTTGCTTAAGTAATAATTGATAGGCTCGGCGGTAAGCTAAGTTTTGATTAATTTGCTGCATCAACCAAGCTTTATCAATATTGGCGAAACCTTGCAGGCTTTTCACCATATCATTGAAGGTTACCGCACGTTGTTCATGTGCTGCACTTATTGCTTGGTAACTGCTTTTACAAATAAACAATTGCTCTGCTGTTTTTTCAACATTCGCCATTATTAGCTACTCCTACACCGTATATATTTTCAAAGCTTTGTTTGAATATAAACGCATCTGAGCGAAAATCTGCCAGACAATGTTCATCATCTTGCCAAATTTGGGCAAATACTTGTTTTTGTTTAGCCAATAATTTTTCGCAATGCTGTAATGCGCTAACACCCTCGCGATAGACATCCAAATCAGCAATGTCGGGCAATGTTTTAAAACCTGCTTTGTTATTTTTCTGAAAAGCTTTTTTAACACTGTGCTCAACTTGCTGCAGTGTCGTCGATGTTATTAAGACCTCTGTAAAGGCTGAAAATAAGCGCTGTGCGTCAGGTTTATTGGCATCGCCTTTGGACATTTTGATTAACGCTTGTTGTAATTGCTGCTTCACCTTGGCGGCGGCAACCGGCGCTAACTTTGATAATAAACCACTAAGTCCTTCGCTAACTTCTGCTTGCAGATAAATATAAATTATCGCCATTAAAACATCGTCAATACTTTGCTGTAACTGAACTAACACTTGCTGATAAGTCACATAATTGTCAGTTGGCAGTTGCGCTAATTTTAGCTGTAATTGCTCAGACGATTGACGTTTAGCTTGAACAATACTCGCTTGCCATTGGCTAAATATTGCTTGCCGAGCGAACGATAACGCTAGCTTTGGCTGATAGAGCGGATAATCAATAAACGGCTTGATAACTTGCCACTGATTTTTTGTTAAGAACTTAGGGTCTTTAATTAAAAATTCATAATCAGTTTGTGTTTGACATTGCTCGAACACTTGTTGATATAAAACATCAGCAGATAATTCACCGGTTTGATGATGATCGCCAATGGTTAAGTGCTGCTCTATTTCATGCATTTGCTGGGTTTGCTTAATCGCTTGATCGACACCAATCAAATCCGCTAATGCTGATGAATAGAGTTTAAAACTTAAACTGGTGTCACTGGTGCTCGCCATTTGCCAAAAGCTTAAGACGTTTTCATCGGTTAAAAATTCTTGTTCATAAACTGAATTTTCTACTTTTTGCTTTGCTGGCTTTTGACTATCTAGGCTTTGAGAATGTAACCATTGCGTGATAAACCGAAAACGACGCTGAGTTTGTGCATTTGAAAGGTGCTCGGCTAAAAATTCATAAAGCAGTTTTTGTAAGGCCGAAGATAATGCCTTGATTTCGGCTTCACCGGCATCATTGACTGAAAACATCGTATCTGTTTGTTCAATTAAGGCCGGTTTTATCATCATTAAAAATTCGTATAAAACCGCTAACACACCTGCTCTTGTTGGCGAAATAGCAAAGCTATGCTGCTTAACATTAACATTGGTATTAATGGTTAAACTCGCCGCTGATAAACTGATAGTCAGTGATTCAGTTTGAAATGGCTGGGTAAAATATTGACGAAAACGTGCAGGCGAAAAATTTTCATCTAACCAAAAAAACGCCAAGAGCTTATTTGGTTGCGGCTCAAGCGCTGATGGATACTTTATTAGAGCAAAGAGTAAATAACTTAGCTCCAAACAAAGTTTGCCGTAGTTACGACAGACAATATATTGCGCAAATTTATTAACGTCTTGACGGCGAAATTTATCCCCCGACAAGCCAGGCGTTTCTCGCAAGCCTTCAAACATCGCTTTTAAACTGTCACTAACACCATATTGACTGGTTAAAGCGGTTAACGGGGAAGTATTATTAGTTTCACTATTCATTAAGGATAGATACTATAACAAGAGACAAAAGAAAGAAATATATCAGTAGCTTAACTGACTTTAATTGAGGTTCATTAGTTGTAATTGGCTTTGGCTGCTTAGTAAAACTAATCAAAGCCAGTTATTCATCATAACAACTTATTCAACTGCCAAAACTTTAATCAAACGAAAACCAATCGCTTTGCTGCGCGTGTCGATACTGACCCAATTACGAGTACTGAGCGTAATATCTTTCGCTTTAGCCATATATGAACCGCCTTTGATCACTGCCGAGTTACAGCCCTCGCTTAACCAAGGCGCACCATTGGTTTGCGGCTTAGTTAAATGCGGCGACCAGCAATCTTGGGTTAATTCCCAAACATTGCCATTGAGATCATATAAGCCTTGCGTATTGCTGGTAAAACTTTTCACTGGTGCTGTTTGTTGATTATCCCATGGGCTGCCGCAGTTAGCACAATTGCTATTATTATTACCAATAACATCACCCCAAGAATATTCGCGACCGTTAGGTAAATTAGCGGCATATTCCCACTGCGTTTCGGTCGGTAAAGCAAAAATATGCCCAGTTAAATTATTTAACCACGGAATAAACTGCTGATTAATCTCTTGCTGGCTAACATCAATAACTGGCCGTTGCTCTCGCCCCCAGCCATAATCATTTGGCGCATATCGACACGCTTGGTGCTGATAACAGGTATCCCACATAGCAAACGTTACTTCACTATTCATCAACTTAAAGGTATCGAGGTAATGCTGTTGTTTAGTTTTGTTGTCTTTTTGCAGCGGAAATACAAATAAGCCTTCAGGAATAACAATCAAGCTTTGCTCTAACGCTTGTATTGCTTTGGGTAGATTTTTTCGTAATTCGGCACTGACTTGTTGCTGCGCTTGATTTAAAACCAAACGAGTTGTCAATGATTCATAACCTGATGCTACTAGCTGTAATTGATATTCCCCATAAGGTAATAACATGCCAGGCTGGTAAGTGATTAGAGGTGTTTGGCCTGAAGAGTTGTTACTTGTTATTGCTAATTTTGGGCTGTTAATTTTTAACTTTGTCAGCTGAATTTTAGCCGCCGCTGGTTTTACTATTATGTTTAAGCGGGTTAGCGGCAAAGGGGCTATTTCGTTTTTATCTGGGCGGATATCACTACCTTTGGTGTTATCACTCGTTGCTGCGCTATCACTGACTTTTTTATTAAGCTTGTTATCAGCTGTAATATCAGAATGACCATCACTGCGATTAAACTTAAATAAATTGTTATCAAATAGCTTAGATTGCCCAGTTAAAAATATTCCTATGATGATGACCGTCAACAAAGCAATAACTAAGAAAAAGCGGCGAAAAGCGCTGACGTTTGCGCTACTGTTTACGGCATTATGATGGCTGTGCTCTGAATTTTTAGTCTGCTGGGCTTTAGCATTTTTATCCGCCGCTGCAGATTGCCGTGTTTGCTGAGTTTGCTGATTTTTTACGCTTGAAAAGATCTCAGTCAAATCAGTGATTGATTTACCTGTTGTGAGCTCTGCCGCTTGCAATAATTGCCACTGTGCACTTTTGTTACTGCCATAGTTAGCATTTTCTTCGAACGCTAAATATAAATTGTTAACCCAGTGAATTAACTGTTTGCTTTCATTGTTTTGCGCTATTAGCTGATGTTTAATATAAGCAATTAAACCTTTTAAAACATTAGCATCAAGCGATAAGCTAAAACATCGGCGGCTAAGTTTAGCTAATTCACTCGGCCTTATTTCACCATGGCGCTGAAATAAGCTTTCAATTTCAGCTTTCAGCGCGGCGACTTCAGCTTTTAATGGTAAGTGCTCAGTGAACAATTCCGTGCTTTTACTCATTGCACCAGCCCGCCAACCACGTTAATTCCGCTAAATGTGCGCAGATGATTGTGCTTATGTTTCTGTTTATGACCAAGGTGGGCGTTAGCTAAAATCCCTTGTTGGCTGGCCAGTGTTGATTTTTTGACGATATGCATTAGCGCTACAGCACGGTTATGCTGCACTTTTAAGTTTTTGCTTTTACCAATCATCTTCATCTAACCGCCAAATTAACCTGCTAAGTCAGTTATACCCTATTTAAAAATAGATTCCCACTGACGCACCTTTGCTTGACGATCATCAAGCATATAGCTAGCCACTTTTTTATTATCACTGTCATTTAATCGATTAACTTTCACCTGTGGCAATGGCTGGGCAACTGTATAAGTATCAAGCCACTGGGGCTCGGCTAAGGCTCGGCGCGGCTGATAAACCGGTTGAGGTTTGTTAGGCTGAGAATAACTAGCCTGCTGATTGCTAGCTCGGTAGTCAGCTTGGTGATAATTGCGCTCATTAACATTTTTCCCCTGATAGTTTGGTTGATAAAAACTTACGAGCTGTTTTTCAACCGGTTTAATGTGCGGGCCTTTTATCATAATGCCGGCACTGTAAGTTCTTGCAGATGTTTGTGCTGTTGTTGATACTGTTGATTTGTTTGCCGGTTTAGCCCTGTCACTGGATGAGGTCTTAACTAAGCTCGGCGCCGCTTTTGCCGGCTCACCAATTAAATAATTATAACCCTGTCCTTGATTAAGCGATGCTTGATGATACGGGCTGTAGCTTTCTTTAATATCAAACTGACGATAATAACTGAGTACTTTATCAACATAGGCTTGGGTACTTGGGATCACTTTATATGAGCCGTTCTTACCTTTTACAGCTGAGCCACCATTATAATGTGATAAAGCTAAATCTAAGCGCTGTTCATAACGGGTTATTAATTGCTGTAAAAATTTAACCCCTAAATGAATATTAGTCTCGACATCAAAAAGTCTATCGCGGTGAACACCAAAAACCTTTTCTGCCGTTTGCGGCATTATTTGCATGACTCCGCGCGCACCAGCTTCGCTTATGGCTTTAACATTAAAGTCGGATTCTACTTTTGCAACTGCAAGCGCTAATGCAGGTGCTAATTGTTGCTGCTGTGCTTGTTCAATAATGATGCTTTTAACATCATGAGTCGAATAGCTATAAGAGGCACTGGCGTTAAAAGTAGTTAGTAGCGAGAGGAATAAAATCAAAAATTTGTTGTTCATGGTAATTGCTCCAAAGCAGTAATCCAGTCTTGACTTAGGTTGGTTATAGACGCATTAGGGTGATTTATTTGCTGCTTCAATTGTAATAATTCATGCAAGGTTAAATTTTCCGGTACTGCAAGTATTAAGGTTTTGTTTGGGGCGAGTGTCTTGATATCGAGCTTTAATAACTGCTGATCATAAAATTGGTTATGATGATAAAAAGCATATAGCGGCTGTTGCTGTTTATCTTGTTGAATGGCTTTTTGCTTAGCTGAATGTTCTAAATTTTCAGTATTGGAATTAATGACAACATCGAGATTATCACCGACAATATCGGTAAGCTCTGGCAGCTTCATCGTTACCAAGACCAAAATCAATAATGAAAAGAATGCCATCGACAGCGCTAACGCAACTTCAATCATCGCCTGTGAGGTAATATCTTGCGAATATTTCATGCTTAAACCTTTTAGCTATAGATAACTTAGCTATAAAAGTATTTGAGCGTTTTATTAATAACGCCACAAAATAATACCATTGCGTCTAAGAAAGTGATCGCTTAGTGAGAATTCTTTAGATGGATTGGTATAAACATCAACTTCATAGACGAAAATATCCATGGACTAAATTTTAGGTAAAAAAAAGCCGAACGTTTACAGTTCGGCTTTTTAAGAATTCTTAATTAGTTACGATTAACGACGTAAACCTAATTTAGCGATTAACGCAGTATAACGTTCAGTGTTTTTACGCTTCAAGTAGTCTAATAACTTACGACGTTGGCTTACCATGCGTAATAAACCACGACGTGAGTGGTGATCATGGATGTGCTCTTTGAAGTGACCTTGCAAATGGTTGATTTGCGTAGTTAATAAAGCAACTTGAACTTCAGGAGAACCTGTGTCGCCTTCTTGTTGTGCGTATTCAGCAACGATAGCTGATTTTTGCTCTGCATTTAAAGACATAATTAATACCTTAGTTAGTGTTTTGAAATCCCACCAAGCCAAACACTAATTCAGCAAGGTGACAAAAGAGCGCGCATTTTATATAGCCACGCTAATAAAAGCAAGGAAAATAAGTATTTCAGTAACAATCGCTACTATTGCCCGTCATATTTAATTCGCGCTGGGATTACTTATTTAATTTAAGTAACTCTTCCTCTGGCACAATAATGCGTTTTGGTGCAACTAGGCCATTGTCGTCGACCTGACCAACACCTAAAAATTCATTGGTATCGTCTTGATAAACTTGAACATAACCTTCTACTGGTGCGTTCGAGGCTTGTACCGGATTACCGTGACGTAAGAATTGCGTCGACATCGCATCAACCGTAACTGACGGGATTCCAACTAACGCGGTATTCATCGGCACTAATAATGGGTCTAAATAAACAGAAGGCGAAATATCTTCAGCTTTGGCTTTTTCTAACAAGCTTTCTAGCTGTTCGAAAGTCACCATTTTTTCACGAGGATATGAACCAACAGCAACACGGCGTAACATTGAAACATGCGCACCACAGCCTAATAACTCACCTAAGTCGTCTACAATTGTTCGTATATAAGTGCCTTTAGAAACATGGATTTCCATATCAATTTCATCACCTTCAAAACGTAAAACGTCGAGACGAAAAACAGTAATATCACGCGCTTCTCTTGGTACTTCAATACCTTCTCGGGCATATTTATATAAAGGCTGACCTTGATATTTTAATGCAGAATACATTGAAGGTACTTGTTTGCTATTACCGCGAAAGGTATCTAACGCCTCAGCTAACTGCGCTGGTGAAATAGTCACGGGTTTCTCACTAACAATATCACCGTCAGCATCACTAGTGGTGGTACGAATACCTAGCTTGGCAGTGACAATATAAGTTTTATCCGTATCAAGTAAGAACTGAGAAAACTTAGTACCTTCACCTAAACAAACCGGCAACATGCCCGTTGCTAAAGGATCAAGCGCACCGGTATGCCCTGCTTTTTGAGCAAAGTATAGGTGTTTAACTTTTTGTAGTGCTGAGTTTGATGATATTTCTAATGGCTTATCTAACAGTAAAATACCGTTAACTGGACGCCCTTTTCTACGTTTTGCCATTAACGCTTAATCCTCTGATTCTGTGCTATCAGTAGATTGTTCAGTTTTACCTGCACGTCTTTCATCATCAGCAACCGCTTGGTTAACAAGGTTAGTCATTTTAACCCCTTCAACCATAGATTTATCATAGACAAAACGTAATTCAGGCATAATCCGCGCTTTAATACGTTTAGCTAATAAACTACGAATATAACCCGCTGCGTCATTTAATACTTTTGCTGATTCTTCCGCCGATTGTCCTTCTAAAGTGAAAAAGGTCACGAAGATTTTGGCATAGGCTAAATCACGCGTGATTTCTACTTCATTCACAGTCACCATACCTAAACGCGGATCTTTTACTTCACGTTGGATGATCATTGCGATTTCTTTCTGTATTTCTTGAGCCACTCGATCTGTACGAGCATAATCTCGAGCCATAATATTGCTCCTAATATATTTGCGACTTCTTAACACTAATTCATTTATTGTTAAGAAGAAAATGGGGGCTAAGCCCCCATTTATAAAATTTATATGTACTTAACTTGTCGTTAAACAGCGACTTACCAGTTAATGATAAGTCGCAAAAATAACATTACAAGGTGCGTTGTACTTCAACCGTTTCGAATACTTCGATTTGGTCACCAACACGTACGTCATTGTAGTTCTTAACACCGATACCACATTCAGTACCGTTACGAACTTCTGGTACATCGTCTTTAAAGCGACGAAGTGATTCTAACTCACCTTCGTAAATTACAACGTTTTCACGAAGTACACGAATTGGCGCGCTACGTTTAATGATACCTTCAGTAACCATACAACCAGCGATAGCACCAATCTTAGGTGATTTAAACACGTCACGTACTTGTGCAAGACCAATGATTTCTTGTTTGAACTCAGGCGCAAGCATACCGCTCATCGCTTGTTTCACTTCATCAATCAAGGCGTAAATAACACTGTAGTAACGTAAATCAATCTTTTCAGATTCAATCACTTTACGCGCAGCAGCGTCAGCACGAACGTTAAAACCAACAACGATAGCGTTAGAAGCAGCAGCAAGAGAAGCATCAGTTTCAGTAATTCCACCAACACCAGAGCCGATGATTTTAACTTTAACTTCATCCGTTGATAATTTAGTTAATGAATCAGAGATTGCTTCTAATGAACCTTGTACGTCAGATTTCAATACCACGTTTACTTCTGATACTTCACCCGTTGCCATTTCAGAGAACATATTCTCTAATTTAGATTTTTGTTGACGTGCTAGTTTAATATCACGGAATTTACCTTGGCGATATAACGCAACTTCACGTGCTTTCTTCTCGTCTTTAACAACCGTTGCTTCGTCACCTGATTGTGGTACACCACTTAAACCAAGGATTTCTACAGGGATTGATGGACCCGCTGTTTTAATATCACGACCTAATTCATCGCGCATCGCACGAACACGACCGTACTCTAAACCACAAAGAACGATATCGCCTTGTCTCAAAGTACCTTCTTGGACAAGAACCGTGGCAACAGGACCACGACCTTTATCAAGTTTAGACTCAACAACAACACCATTTGCCATTTTATCAACTACTGCCGTTAATTCTAAAACTTCAGATTGTAATAAAATTGCGTCAAGTAGATTATCAATACCTAAACCAGTTTTAGCTGATACTTCAACGAATTGAACGTCACCGCCCCATTCTTCAGAAAGAACATCGTGTTGTGATAATTCACTACGAACACGTTCAACATCAACGCCTTCTTTATCCATTTTGTTTACAGCAATAATAATCGGCGCTTCAGATGCTTTAGCATGCTGAATAGCTTCAACTGTTTGTGGCATTACACCATCATCAGCAGCAACAACAATAACTACGATATCTGTCGCTTTGGCACCACGTGAACGCATTGCTGTAAACGCAGCATGTCCTGGCGTATCTAAGAAAGTGATCATACCATGACCCGTTTCTACGTGATAAGCACCAATATGCTGAGTAATACCACCCGCTTCACCTGACGCTACTTTCGCTTCACGAATGTAATCAAGTAACGATGTTTTACCATGATCTACGTGACCCATGATAGTTACGACTGGCGCACGAGTGATCTCTTCACCAGTATGCGCTCGGTCAGAAAGTACCGCTTCTTCAAGGGCATTTTCTTTCACAAGTACCACTTCACGCCCCATTTCTTCCGCAACTAATGCTGCAGTTTCTTGGTCAATCACTTGGTTAATAGTCGCCATAGCGCCCATTTTAAACATAACTTTTACAACTTCTGCGCCTTTAACTGACATTTTATTTGCCAATTCTGCCACAGAGATTGTTTCACCAATGCGTACTTCGTTGATTTTAGCTTCAACAGGTTTTTGGAAACCATGTTGTAAACTTTGTGGTGCTGATAAAGTCTGCTTACCGCGACCTTTACCTTTACCAAAACGAGCATTGCGATCAGGTGCTGGTTTTTTCTTCTTACGACGACGTCCGCTTTCGTCTTCTTTATCAACTTTATCTTCAGCTTCTTGCGCGTAAACAGAAGAAGTAACGTGCACAACATCATTTTCATGTTTTTTACGTTCTTCAGCTTCAGCTTTCCAACGTGCTTCGTTTTCTTCAGCGAGTTTCTTCGCTTCTTCGGCACTTTTTCTTGCTTCTTCTTCCGCTTTAGCCGTTGCTTCTTTTTCAGCAACTAAACGAATACGCTCAGATTCTTCTGCTGCAGCGCGCTCTTCAGGCGACTGATTAGCACGAGCATCTTGAATTTCTTTTGCTTTTAAACGAGCCGCTTCTTTTGCTTTAGCATCAGCTTCAGCTTTTGCTTTAGCATCGGCTTCAGCTTTCACTTTTGCATCAGCTTCAGCTTTCGCTTTCGCTTCAACAGCCGCTTTTTCAGCTTCTTGCACTTGTGCTTGGGCAGCTAATTTTGCTTCTTCTTCCGCTTTTGCTGCTGCTTCTGCTAGTTGCTGCTCTTCAACATCACTACGTTTAACATAAGTACGTGTTTTACGTACTTCAACTTGTACTGATTTTGCTTTACTACCAGCACCTACCGTTAATGTAGATTTTTTCTTGCGATTAAGTGTCATTTTACTAGGCTGCGCTGACGTATCATCGCCATGCTGCTTTTTCAAATGCTCAAGCAAGCTTTCTTTTTCTTGCTCGGTAACGGAATCGTCAGCCGTTTTCTTATAACCTGCATCAGATAATTGGTTCACCAAGCGTTCCACCGGTGTACCAATTTCTTTGGCAAGTTGTTCAACTGTTACTTCTGCCATCTATACTGTCTCCCGGCGTTTCTATTCTTCGTTAAACCAACAAATATTACGAGCAGCCATTATTAACTCACCCGCTTTGGTTTCATCTAATTCTTCAATATCTGCAAGGTCATCAATACCTTGCTCTGCTAAATCTTCTAAAGTACAAACACCTTTACTTGCTAATACGTAAGCTAAGTGTTTTTCTAGACCTGCAAGATTTAATAAGTCTGCTGCAGGCTCAGAACCTTCTAAAGTTTCTTCGCTTGCTAATGCTTGTGTCGTTAAAGCAGCTTTTGCACGTTCGCGTAGCTCTTCAACAATATCTTCATTCATGCCGTCAATATCTAACAATTCAGCAGCAGGAACATAGGCAATTTCTTCTAACGTGGCAAAGCCTTCTTCCGCTAATAACAAAGCAAAGTCTTCATCAATATCTAGCTTTTCAGTAAATAGATTTAATACTTTGTCGTTTTCAGCTTGATGTTTTTCGTTCATATCAGCAACTGTCATTACGTTTAATTCCCAGCCAGTTAATTGGCTAGCTAATCGTACGTTTTGACCACTACGGCCAATGGCCATCGCTAAGTTACCTTCTTCAACCGCAATATCCATAGTGCCTTTGTCTTCATCAACAATAATTGATGCTACTTCAGCTGGCGCCATTGCATTGATTACGTATTGTGCGGGGTTGTCATCATATAAAACGATATCAACACGCTCACCACCCAGTTCACTTGATACTGCTTGTACACGTGAACCACGCATACCAACACAAGCACCAACAGGATCAATACGTTTGTCATTTGATTTAACTGAAATTTTAGCGCGTGAACCCGGATCACGAGCAGCACCTTTAATTTCTAGCATTTCTTCGCCAATTTCAGGTACTTCAACACGAAATAATTCAATTAACATTTCAGGTTTAGTACGAGAAACAAATAATTGTGCGCCACGAGCTTCTGGTTTAATCGCATATAATAAACCGCGAATACGATCACCTGGACGGAAAATTTCACGAGGTAACATATCGTCACGGTAAATAATAGCTTCGGCATTATTACCTAAATCTAACAGTATGCTTTCACGGCTCGCTTTTTTTACCACACCAGTGATTAATTCACCGACTTGGTCTTGATAAGCGTCAACGATTAAGCCACGTTCTGCTTCACGAACTTTTTGTACAATTACTTGCTTCGCTGTTTGAGTGGTAATTCGGTCGAATTTTACTGATTCTATTTGTTCTTCAACATAATCACCTAAACCAAGTTCTGGCTCATCAAACTGTGCAGCTGAAATACTCATTTCAGCATAAGGGTTTTCTGCTACTGCATCATCTTCTACTACTAACCAACGACGAAAAGTATCAAACTCACCTGTTTTGCGATCGATTGTTACTCTAACGACGATATCGCCTTCATATTTTTTCTTAGTTGCGGTTTCAAGCGCTACTTCCATCGCTTCAAAAATGCTTTCACGAGGCAACGCCTTCTCATTAGAGACGGCATCTACAACCAGTAATACTTCCTTAGTCATGTACCTAGCCTTATTGTTGATTAATCTTTAAAATTATAAACAAGGTTAGCCTTGTCTATATTACTTATTACTAACGGATAAGCTTCACCATCAACATTGACGTAAAGCGTATCATTTTCAATTCGTTCTAAGATGCCTTTAAACTTTCTACGGCCATTTAATGGCACGCCAAGTTTTACATCTATTGTTTCACCAACAACCGCTTCGTAATGTGCTTTATCAAATAAAGGACGATCTAAGCCAGGTGATGAAACTTCGAGACTGTATTCTGAGCTGATTGGGTCTTCAACATCTAATATTGCACCAACCTGACGACTCACTTCTGCGCAGTCATCGACGTTGATACCATCAGCATGGTCAATAAATATACGTAAGACTGAATGTTTGCCTGCTCCGACAAATTCTATTCCCACTAATTCCTTACCGGTTTCTTCAACGGCAGGTCTTAACATGTCTGTTAATTGTTGTTCAAACTTAGCCAATCAAGTACTCCAAAAACAAAAAAAGGGCATAAAGCCCAGCGAAATAACTGCTGTTTGTTCATAACGCGAATTGCTATAAACAAAAAAACCCCAATTTGGGGCCTATTTCACTGAACCCAAATTTGTTCAGCCATACCATAATATGCTCTGAACTATATACCGAGGGCAGCCATTTAACTCATAAATCAGCTGTCAGTGTCACCTTGATATATGTAGACGGCGAAATTATATAGCTCAGCAGCCTTAACCGCAAGTGTAAATAAGTCAAAGTGGGTAAAAACTCAATTAAAACCTAAAAAGAAAGACTATACTCATTGTAAAACCTGAGGTTTTAACACAAACTATTAAAAATAGTGGGTTAGTATCTTGATTTTATTCATGATATAAAGAACTTATCTGTTAATTGTGTCAATTAAACTCAAATATAAACAAAAATATAAACTTATTATGTATACATATTCTCAACTGCTTGCTAGAAATACTCTCTTTGGATTAGCAATATTTATTATTGTTGCTGTCGCGACCGTGTTTAGTTTTGAAACCTTCGTTAATAAACAACAAAAAGCACATCAACAAAGCTTATCCGTTATTAGCCATAAAATTTTATTGCAAAACGACGTTAAAGCGTTAGCGCAACTTTTAAGAAAAATCACAGATTACCAATCCCTTAATATTGCAACAAGCAATGGCGAAAGCTTATATAACTATCAAAATGATGACGGTAACATTTTAACTAATCTTCTTAACCCTGCCCCTGAAAAGTTAACCCTTGATAATATCACTATTCATTATCAACTAAGCACCGCAGCGATTGCTTCATTAATTATTAGCTTAGTCGCCAGCTTTTTTGGTTTTACCTTATTAGTGATATTTTTCTTATCACTGGTTAGTAAAAGACAATATCATCAATTATTTGCTAATATTTGTAGCTACATAAAAAATGAACTGACTGCCTTTACCGATGATACGCCGAAACAGCAAGTACTCTCAAACTTTAATATCCCTGAGTTAAGAGAAGGGTTAGAGGGGATTAGAGCGATCATTGAAAAAGCGCAAATGGAATCCTCTTCTTTAAAAGAAGAAGCTTATATTGACCATTTAACGCATCTTGGCAATCGCAACGCTTTCATTCAATTCTTCCAAACAAAAATTACCCAAGGCGAAGAAATAAAATTTGGCGTGTTATTGATCAGTCGCTGCTCTGAACTGCAAACCATCAATCAAATTCATGGTTATAAAGAAGGTGACAATTATATTAATAAAGTCGCTGATATTATGAAGAATGAATTAGTACGCTATAAAGGTGGCCAAATATTTCGCTTGAACAGCTCTGATTTCGCGACAATGATACCTAACGTCACGTTAAAAGAAGCTGAAAATTATGCGCAATCATTATCGAATATGTTTAATGATTATCAGCAAAGCTCTGATTTAGACTCTGTTGGTTACACCGGCTTAGTTTCATTTGACCAGAAAAAGCCGTTAGGTGAAATTTTAGCTTTAGCGGATACCGCAATTAGTGTTGCGCAAACGCAACAATTAAATGCCTGGTATTCACAAAGTGACTCGAGTTTATTAAATAACTCAAGCGCGAACTATGGGAATCAAAATTGGCGTCAAGAAATAGAAAACGTGTTAGAAAACCAGCGCGTAAATATTGTTGTTCAGCCAATTCAAACCAATAAAGCCACCGGAAAAATGTATGGTGAGATCTTAGCAAGGTTCTTAAATTCAGATGATTCTATTTTACCAACGGCTTCTTTTATCGCCATGGCTGAAAAGCTTGATAAAATAGTCGCTGTTGATCGGATGATCATAGACTGTGTCATCAACGAAATTAGTGAGAAAAACCTTCAGTCAAGTCAATTTGGCGTCAACATTAGTGCCCGCAGTATTCATGATGATCATTTTTTGATTTGGTTAGAAAGACGATTATTACGCGATCAAAATATTGCCAGCAAACTCGTTTTCGAAATTACTGAAATGGGCTTACAGCAAAATATTAAAACCTCAAAACGTTTTATTGATATGGCACATCGCGTTGGCGCTAGAATTACCGTTGAACGTTTTGGTATTGGTTTAACCTCATTTAAATTCTTTAAAGAGTTGAAACCTGACTTTATTAAAATGGACAGCAGCTATACTCGCGATATTGATGAAGATAAAAACAATCAATATTTTATTCGAGTAATGGTGGATCTTGCTCATCGATTAAGTATTAATGTTTTGGCCGAATGTGTTGAAACTCAGGAAGAAAAACATACTTTAGAGCAACTTTTTGTCGATGGCTTCCAAGGTTATTATATTGGAAAGCCTGAACCAATCTAACCTTTTCCATGTATCTGGGTGCAAGTACAAACTTTTTGCACCCTACTTGCCCAAACCTTCCTAGCTTTCATCTAAAACCTTACAATTCATCGGTTGTTAAATACTTAATAAACACGGATAATAGCGTCAATTTTATAAATATAACATGAGCACATGACCGACTATCTTCTTCTGTTAGTCAGTACCGTTTTAGTTAATAACTTTGTACTGGTAAAATTTCTGGGTTTATGCCCCTTCATGGGAGTTTCATCTCGCACTGAAACTGCTATCGGTATGTCGTTCGCAACCACATTTGTGATGACACTCGCCTCAATGTTAAGTTACTTAGTTAATAGCTATATCTTAGCGCCGCTGGGCTTAGAATATTTAACTACCATGGCCTTTATTCTGGTCATCGCCGTGGTGGTGCAATTTACTGAGATGGTTGTCCATAAAACCAGTGCTAACTTATATCGTTTGCTTGGTATTTTCTTACCTTTAATTACCACTAACTGCGCCGTATTAGGTGTTGCCTTATTAAGTATTTATGAACAACATAACTTTTTAGAGTCAATTGTTTATGGTTTTGGCGCCGCCGCGGGCTTTTCATTAGTGTTAATTATGTTTTCTGCCATGCGTGAAAAGCTTGCCAATGCCGATGTACCTAAACCGTTTAAAGGCTCTGCCATTGCCATGATCACCGCCGGTTTAATGTCGTTAGCCTTTTTAGGTTTTACCGGATTAGTAAAATAATGCTTGATATACTTATTGCCATTACTGTTTTTGGTGTGATCGCCGCTATCTTTGGCGCCATATTAGGTTACGCCTCTATTCGCTTTAAAGTAGAAGGCGACCCGCTGGTTGAACAGCTTGATGAACTATTACCACAGACCCAATGTGGTCAATGTGGTTACCCTGGCTGCAAACCTTATGCACAAGCTGTCGCCGATGGTGAAGCTATTAATAAATGTGCGCCTGGCGGTGATGACACCATCAAAAAAATTGCTGATTTAATGGGCGTTGATCCTGAGCCGCTCGATGCGAATCACGAAACCGACAACAGCCCGAAAGTCGCTTTCATTATTGAAGAAGATTGCATTGGTTGTACTAAATGTATTCAAGCTTGCCCCGTTGACGCAATTATTGGCGCAGCAAAACAAATGCATACGGTTATTATTGATGAATGCACAGGTTGCGATTTATGTGTCGCACCTTGTCCTGTTGATTGTATTGAAATGCGTCCGATTGAAGCAACACCACAAACATGGAACTGGGATTTACAAACCATCCCAGTTGTTAATGTTGACAGTTAAGGTGCCTATGAATCCAATAATAACAAGAATTGACAAGGGACAGTTTTGGCCATTTCATGGTGGTATCCACCCGCCAGAGCAAAAATTTCTCACCAATGACAAACCGATTAGACCGCTTGCGATTCCTGAGCAACTGATCATTCCTGTGCAGCAGCATATCGGCCAAGCTGGTACCTTAATTGTTGCTGTTGGCGATAAAGTACTAAAAGGTCAGCCGCTAACTGAAGCAAGTACACCTATGTCGGTAGCGATTCATGCACCGACAAGCGGAACTATCTCAGCAATTAAAAATGCTACCATCGCCCACCCTTCTGCCATGCAGGAATTGTGTGTTTTTATCGAGTCCGATGGCGATGATAAATGGCGTAAACGCACCGTTTGTGAAGACTTCTCACACCTTTCTCGGCAAGAGATTATCACCAAAATTGCCCATGGTGGTGTTGCGGGGATGGGCGGCGCGGGTTTTCCGACTCATTTTAAAGTCAATACTAAACCAGCGATTAACTATTTAATTATTAACGCGGCCGAATGCGAACCTTATATCACCGCCGATGATTTATTAATGCGTGAGCATAGCGCCAGTATTCTTGACGGGATAAAAATACTCGACCATTTATTATTGCCTGAATATATCCTTATCGGTATTGAAGATAATAAACCCGAAGCGATTAAAGCGCTGCAAAATGCCACAAAGGATTATGAAAAAATACGAGTTTGTGTGCTGCCAACTAAATACCCCACAGGTGGTGAAAAACAATTAATTCAAGCGTTAACCGGCCAAGAAGTTCCCTCTGGTGTGATCCCCGCGCAGCTTGGTATTGTGATGCAAAACGTTGCCACTTGTTATGCTATCGCTGATGCTGTGATTAATGACACCCCTTTGATCAGGCGTGTGGTCACCGTGACCGGACAAGCACTCGATAAGCCGCAAAATGTGTGGGCAAAAATAGGAACTCCGGTTAGCTTTTTGTTAACGCAATGTGGTCATCAAACAGAAAATAGTCGCCAAATTATCATGGGCGGCCCAATGATGGGCTTTAGTTTACCAACGGCGCAAGTGCCGGTAGTAAAAATAACTAACTGCTTATTAGTGCCAAGCAACAAAGAAATTTCTATTGAAAATAAAGAAGTTGAATGTATTCGTTGTGGCCAATGTGCAGAGGTTTGTCCAAGTCAACTATTACCTCAAGAGATGCAGTGGAGCGCAAAAGCGCACGATTATGACAGACTAAAAAAACTCAACTTATTTGATTGTATCGATTGTGGTGCTTGTGCTTATGTTTGCCCAAGCCAAATACCGCTAGTGCAATATTACCGCGTCGCCAAAGCGGAAATCCGTCAGCAACAAGTACTCGAAATAAAAGCTGAAAAAGCAAAAGCACGGTTTGAAGCAAGAAAAGAGCGACTAGAACGAGAAAAACGTGCCCGAGAAGAGAAACACCGTTTAGCCGCAGAAGCTCGACGCGCGAAAATGAATGCAAAAACGCCAGAAGCTGAAAATGCTAAATCAGCGGTTGCGGCTGCACTCGCCCGCGTTAAAGCGAAAAAATCGCAAGCAACTGATGACCCTAATAGCCAAAGTAATAATGTTTCAGCAGTCGCTACGCAATCAAATGAAAATAGCGAACAGTCTGCTCAAAAATCACAAGTAGCTGCCGCGATTGCCAGAGCTAAAGCGAAAAAAATCGCAGCAAAAAAAGCGCAACAAGATAAATTATCAGCGCCTGACACTCAAGAAAGCACAATTGAAAAGCCGCTTATAGCAAACAGTGACGGCAAGGTTGAGGCTAAAATCGACGCTAAATCGTCAAGTGTTGAAAATGATGATTCAAACAATACTGAGCAAGGTAAGTCAGGGCCAGTTCAAATAGGCATAACTCAAGCTGGCACGCAAACTAATAAACCGGCGACCGATAAAAAAGCCCAAATTGCAGCAGCGGTTGCTAAGGCAAAAGCCAAAAAGCTAACGGCAAAAAAAGCATCTGCCGCTGAGCCTTCAGCAGTTCAGCCATCAGCCATTGAACATAGCGAAAAAGAAAATTCTGAGTCAGTTGAATCTGCGGCTATGGCCGAGCCAATAAAAACTGATGAGCAACAAAATTCACTACCTAGCTATCAACTTAGTTCAGAACCTAACTCAGAGCATAATAAAGCAGATAAAATTAAAGCCGCAATTGCAAAAGCCAAAGCTAAAAAACAACTAACAGCGAAGACTGCCGAGCAAGCCACCACAGAAAAAGCGGTAACTGAGCCGGCAACAACCGAGCCAAAGCAGGTGCGAGATGATGCCCAAGCAGCAAAAAAACAGCGCATTGCCCAAGCTATCGCCAAGGCGAAAGCAAAAAAACAACAGCAAGTAGAGTCAAAGTAACATGGCATTTTGGATCGCAAGTTCGCCCCATAATCATATACAAGATAAAACCTCAGCATTAATGCGTTTAGTGATTTACGCTGCCATACCGGGCATTGCCGCCCAGTGGTACTTTTTTGGTTGGGGTAATTTAATTCATTTATTGATTGCGTTAGCGACTGCTTTTTCTGCAGAATATTTTGTCTTATCACTGCGTAATAAAAATTCGTTTCGCCATCAAGTTCTTGATGGTAGTGCGTTGTTAACAGCACTATTACTTGCGGTTAGTTTACCGGCACTAGCACCTTGGTGGATCACAGTTTTAGGTTGTTTATTTGCTATCATTATTGTTAAACAACTTTATGGTGGTTTGGGGCATAATCCGTTTAATCCGGCTATGGCCGCTTATGTTATGTTGTTAGTGTCATTTCCATTACAAATGACCAGCTGGCAACCACCGCTAGCATTAATGTCTGTTGATTTAGATTTTCAAAATACGCTCTGGGCAATTTTAACTGGCTTCACTTTAGACGGTTATTCTATTGAGCAGCTCAGAGCCCATATCGACGGATTTACCATGGCAACGCCACTGGATACCCTTAAAACTAATTTAACCTTAGGATTAACGGTTAGTGAAGGCAGCCAAACCGCTATATTTGGTGATAACTTTGCTTTTGGTTGGGAATGGGTCAATGCAGGTTTTATGCTTGGTGGCTTGATCTTAATTTATAAAAAAGCCATTGATTGGCATACCCCAGCAAGTTTTTTAATCAGCTTATGGATATGTAGCTTTATTGCTTACACCATCAACCCTGATGGTAATGCCTCAACTTTCTTTCACTGGTTCTCTGGTGCAAGTATGTTAGCCGCCTTTTTTATTCTGACCGATCCGGTTTCTGGCGCGACGAGTATTAAAGGGCGGATCATCTTTGCTGCTTTAGCCGGTTTTTTAGTTTTTATTATTCGCAAGTTTGGCGGTTATCCCGATGCTGTCGCCTTCGCCGTTTTACTTTGTAATATGGCTGCGCCACTAATAGACCAATATACCCGCCCGCGTACTTACGGACATCAATTAGCTAGCTCGGCTGATGCGGTCAAATCATCGCTTAGTAATCAAGGGAAGAAATAATGAAACTTGCCATCACTAATAATGCCAAGTTACTCGCGATTTTTGCTATCGTTTGCACACTTATAGTCGGTTTAATTGATAAGCTCACCCATGAAAAAATCGCAGAGCAAGCTGAACAACATTTATTAAAAACACTTCACACCATCATTGAACCAAGCCGGCTAAATAATAATTTATATCAAGATTGTTTATTTGTAACCGATCCCCTGTTGGGAGAAAACATCGAACAAACGGTTTATCTTGCCCGTTTAAACCAAACACCAGTTGCTGCTGCCATTACCGCGACCGCACCTGATGGTTATAATGGCAATATTAATTTGTTAGTTGCGATTAACTTCGACGGTAGTATTAGCGGTGTTAGAACCTTAAGTCATAAAGAAACACCCGGCTTAGGCGATAAAATTGAAATTAGAAAAGATCAATGGATCACCAGTTTCAACGATAAGCAGGTAGAGAATAATAAAGATCGCCGCTGGGCGGTAAAAAAAGACGGTGGAATTTTTGACCAATTTACCGGCGCAACTATTACACCACGCGCCGTCACTAAAGCAGTTAAAAAAACCGCTTTATATTTTAGCGCCAATAAACAAACCTTATTTAATCAAGCAGCATCTTGTCGAGGTGTAAAATGAGCCAAATAGAAAATACTAAAGAACAAAGTCTTGAAGAACAAAGACCCAATGCTGAAGCGCCACTAAGCGAATACGAAAAGCTAGAAAAAAAACAAGCCTTCATCGCTGAACTTAAAACGTTAAGCTATCAAGGGCTATGGAAGAATAACCCGGGCTTAGTGCAATTATTAGGTTTGTGCCCATTATTAGCGGTAACGGCCACAATAACCAATGCATTAGGTTTAGGTTTAGCAACACTGCTGGTTTTAATTGGCTCTAATTTAACCGTGTCATTAATTCGTCATTGGGTACCAAAAGAGATCCGTATTCCAATTTTTGTTTTGATCATCGCCACCTTTGTTACCTGCGTGCAATTGTTGATGAACGCTTATACCTATGGTTTATATGAATCGTTAGGGATATTTTTGCCTTTAATCGTTACCAACTGCGCGATCATTGGCCGAGCAGAAGCCTACGCGTCCAAAAACCCAGCCAAACAAGCGGCCTTTGACGGTTTAATGATGGGCTTAGGTTTTGCTCTAGTATTAGTTGTTTTAGGTGCTCTACGTGAAGTATTAGGCCAAGGTACCTTATTTGATGGCGCTGAACTGCTATTAGGCGACTGGGCTAGCATTTTACGTATTGAAGTGATGAGCCTTGATAGCAAATTTTTATTAGCCATTTTGCCACCCGGTGCCTTTATCGCGATGGGATTTTTAATTGCGGTCAAAAATGCCATCGATGCCCACTTAGCGCAAAAAGCGCCAAAAGTTACGCGAGCATCAATTGAACGTGTGCGGGTTAATTTTGAGCAGTAACCGTAATAATAAAGCTAGAAGATAGTAACAATAATAAAAAACATTATGAATAAAGCCAAACGTTTAGAAATTTTAACTCGTCTACGAGATAACAATCCCGAGCCGACAACCGAGCTTAACTTTTCGTCGCCATTTGAATTGTTAATCGCGGTGTTACTTTCTGCCCAAGCTACCGATGTTAGTGTTAATAAAGCAACCGACAAACTTTATCCCGTTGCCAATACACCACAAGCCATTTTAGATTTAGGCGTCGATAAGCTAAAAAGTTATATCAAAACCATTGGTTTATTTAATACCAAAGCTGAAAACACCATTAAAACTTGCCGAATTTTAGTTGAGCAGCATAACGGTGAAGTACCTGAAAATAGAGCCGCTTTAGAAGCTTTACCGGGTGTTGGTAGAAAAACCGCTAACGTGGTTTTAAACACTGCTTTTGGTTTATTGAAAGATAGTGAAGGTAAATACTTTATCGCTGTTGATACTCACATTCAGCGTTTAGCTAACCGCACTGGTTACGCTAAAGGTAAAACAGTTGAAGAAACAGAAAAAAATATAATCAAAAACACCCCCAATAAAACAGAATTTTTCTTTAACTTACACCACTGGTTTATTCTTCATGGCCGTTATACCTGTATCGCTAGAACACCTCGTTGTGGTTCCTGCATTATTGAAGATTTATGTGAGTTTAAAGGTAAAACGCCTGAATAACTTGAACTCTTCGCCCTGATTACTGATAGATAGTGGCATAATTGAACATTACGTTATTAGCTGAGCCTGCTTTTATTTATTCTCCTTATTTTTGCTTATTTGTAATCTCAACACTATTTTTACTGTCAGTTTCAGTTTCAAGAGCGGGAGATAATTGCGTTTGTAGTGGCTGAGGATACTCACGTTCATATTGAATTAACTTTTTAACATCTTGTGGAAAAAACCATAAATAGTCTTGGTTCAATAAGCTTTTCGTTTTAGTGGTCAGGGCAAGATTTTGTAAGTATATTCTTTGTCTTTGTTCAAATTTAGCTAACTCAAACATCGCTTTTGGCGCTCGGTATTTAAAAAACAGTTCGTCAAATTTTCCGTTCTTAATCGCTAATTGCAAACCTTTGCTTAATCGCTTAGCAAGCAGTGGATTATCTTTTTTAACAAAAAAGTACACGGGGGAGATATATTGCAATAACAAGCAACAGTCGACAGTAAGACTTTTATCATAACTTATTTCTCGCCATGCCTCTGTTACTGCTCGAGGAAAAGCATCAAACCGATTTTTTACTAACATTTCATGTAAACGTTCGGAATTGGCTAAAGTAACATTTAAATCATTCGCTTTTAATATGGCCGAATCTGGCCAACCAATACCCTGCCCTAAAGTAATAGTTTTAAGTTCTTCAAGTGTGGTTATTTTATTAATTCTTAACTGTGACTCTTTTTTAATGAGTAAAACTCGATAGCCCATTAACCCTTTTAACAACGGAATATAAACAGCGGTTAATTGGTTTTCACGTTCAGGTGTCGTCATAGTCCAATGAACATCAATAAAATCGGTGTTTATTAATAATTGTAATGAGCGTTTTTGTGATGAAACAAACATCCGAGGGCTAAGTTCAAACGGCCCATATTCATCGATGGTTTCGGTTAACGCCAGCGCCAGTAATTTGGAATAATATTGCCTCACAGGATTGTTAATATCTAACGAATGCTGGTGGAATTTTACTATTTGAGGCGCAGCAATACTTGCTTTAACAACAAATATAAATAGGCAACTGGCGATAACTTTATGTACCCTAGTCATTGGCTACTGCAAAAAGGTTTCATCTATTAAAAATAGCAGAATTCTGGTGAAATATTAGTCCAGTAGTAACTTTTCTTGCGCTGACCTAACCCTAAGACAGAAAGCTAAAACAGCAAAGACAATAGCGGTTTAAACTAAGCAATAGTTTAGAGGTGAAAATTGTCACATTAACTAGGGTCTGTTGAGCTTGGTTAATGGATAAAATTCCTATGACATAAAAATAATACGAAGATCAACAGACCCTAATGCTATAAATTAACTGACCCGTTCTGACTCAGCAAGCAGTGTTAGAATCGTTATTTTTAATGCGTTAAATTCTACCGGCTTAGCTGCATGGGCATTGATGCCGAGAGTTAAATAATTTTCGACATCTTCTTTCATAACATTAGCTGTCAAAGCGATAATTGGAATACTGGCAAGCTTTTTATCAGCTAGCGCTCTGATCTGCTGTGTCGCTTGAATACCATCTAAAACCGGCATATGAATATCCATTAAGATCAAATCAAAATGCTGTGGCTGACAAAGCTGCTCAATACATTTTTCACCATTTTCAGTGATAACAACCTCCACGTTTTCACTTTTTAACATGGTATTAATAACGACTTGATTAATTCGGTTATCCTCAGCAACTAATATCCTCAAGCCATCAAGTGATTGCTTATCGCTAAGCCCCTCTGACTCTTGCTGATAAATCGCGTTTTCAATCGCTGCAAACAAACGCGAGTCCAAACAAGGTTTTTGTAATATTGCCGCAATAGTAAGGTTTGGAGTGGCGTTTTCAATCACTGATAAATCATAGGCAGTAAGCACAATGAATTTAGGTTTACGCACAATATTTAGCGCTAAAATCTTATTAAGAAAAGTGCCGCCATTCATTTCTTTCATGGTCCAATCGGTGATCACTACGTCATATTTATTAGGGTGTCTTTGTAAATGTTCAAGCGCCTCGATACATGACTGACTAGACCACACTTTGGTATTCATATTTTTCAGATGTAATTCTAACGCATTGATTGCCATCGGATTATCATCAACTAATAAAATTGAAACCGGCTGTTCGAATTTTTTGTCCAAGTCAGCACTTTCGATAATCTCGGTGTTTTGGTCAAATGTCATTGATGCGGTAAAATGGCTACCAACACCAAAGGTACTTTTTACTGTGATCTCACCGCCCATTAATTGGCAAAGTTTTTGACTAATAGTTAGCCCTAAACCTGTGCCACCAAATCGTCGGGTGGTCGATGTGTCTGCTTGCATAAAAGCCTGAAATAAGCCGGCAACTTCGTCTGGTTTTAATCCAATACCAGAATCTACCACCTCAAAAGTAATTCTGACTGGGCTTTTTAAATCATCCGTTTCGGTCAGAAACATTGATATATTAACGACAACATCACCTTGTTCTGTGAACTTTATCGCATTAGAGCATAAATTAAGCAACACCTGTTTGACTCTGACTATATCTCCCAGTAAATCTGGATTAAGCTCAGTAAGTATATTGACATTAAAGGTTAGACCCTTTGCCTTTGCTATTTGCTCAACGGAACTATGTAAAAAATCAATAACTTTGTGTATGGAAAATGGCGTTGACTCAATAACTATTTTACCTGCCTCTATTTTTGAAAAATCAAGAATATCATTAATCACCGACATTAAATGCTTAACCGAATTTTCCATATTGTTCAAAAAGTCAACTTGCTTTGTATCCAATTTAGTTTTTAAAAGTAACTGTAAAAAACCGTAAACCCCATTAAGCGGTGTTCTGATCTCGTGACTCATATTCGCTAAAAATTCAGCTTTTATTTTCGCTGATTTTTCTGAGCTTTCAACGGCAGTAATTAACTGCACGTTATTTTTATTTAACTCAAGCATTGCTGCATTTAATTGCGCTGTTTTCTGCGCTACTTCGTGAGTTAGTTTACGCCGTTGATTAATGATCAAATGAGTAATTATCGCAAAAAACAACGATAACAAAATACCGGACACGTATAAGTTCTGTAATAACTCAGCGGAGCGTTCATTTAATAATTCAGTCGGGAAAACATTTAGTTGCCACTGGCCGCCGACAATATCAATGGTGTTGGTATAAGCAAAAGTGTTTTCTTTAGCTGCTGGGATTTGGTCTTTAAAATAAAACTGTTTTTGCGGGTAATCATAGCGATTACCATTTTGGTCAAGTATTTGATAATTAAAAATATTGAGGGTTTGTTTAATGGTTTCACTGTTAAATACATCCTCAATTTGTTGGCTCGAAACAATAATGCCTGACAAGGATTTTTCACCGCTATTATTGTGTTTTAATACCGGCTGCATGTGTAAGAAAAAAGGTTTTTCAAGGATCCCGGGCAACGCTTTTGAAATATCACTGATCAACGGGTTAGCATCAACGATGACTTTATATAACCTAGGTCCTATCGGTGAGTCAGGCCTGAGATTTCGGCCATAAAAATCAGCTTGATCCGGGGCGGGATAAGCATATTGAACAAAGTTATAGGCATTTTCAAAACTACGTGCCGGTGTAATCTTTTTTCCATCAATTAAATCAAATACTTCAAACTGTTGATATTGAGGTTCAGGGTTAGCGGCAATTTTTTCTATAACGTCATCAAGCGCTTCAACCTCAGTATGGTTGATCACAGATAAGCGCCGCCCTTCAGGAAACACTGGAAAGACGCTGGTCAGAAAATTGGTAAACTCTTGGTGACTGACCCAATTTGATGAAGCAAACAGGTTGGCAATCGACGACACTTGAAAGAAAGAACGCATAAACTCAGACTGTATGTCTTTCGCCCGCAAACTTGCTTCTAATTTGAAGTCATTTTGCGCTTTTATTATCTTTTCGGCTTTTTTTGTTTGATATAAAAAAGCTGTCGTTGCTAAGCCGATAACAAAAATCAACGAAGTAATTAACCAACTGTGAGTATTAGCAATTTTTTTAGACATTCAATACTAATCAAATAAATAATTTAATGTTAAACCAACCATTTTAGGTTGCCCCTGAGCACACAATCTTACGGTTTCTGTTGGTGTACCTGTCACTGCCCCGCGCTCACTACAATATTGTTCATCCGTTAAGTTTTTTCCCCAGATACTCACTTGAAACTGGCGATCGCCACCAAAAAAATAACTGGCATTAGCATTGAGTACGGTTACCGCTTTTTCTGAAAAATTTTCCTGCCATACTTCGCTATTCTCCCCCGCTAACACATGAATGTGTTCATCGGTATAAACAAGCTGCAACATTAAATCTAATTCGCTATTAGCAAAATTAACGCTTTTTTCTACCGATGCGTTATAAACCCATTCAGGTGCATTGGTTAACTTATTCCCTTTGACTACTTGATTTTGAAAATCACTTTGTTGTGATAATGCAATACCGCTTAAATCAAGCTGGCCATCAATGACTTTCGTGTCTAACCAGCCAAGACCAAACTTTATTCGTGTGTTATCGGTAAATAGCCAATCCAATTCCAATTCAGCACCGGTTGAACTCGCTTCTGGTAAATTAACTAAAGAGGCAAATAAGCTCGCTGGATTTCCAGGGTTATAAACCAAAAAGAATTGATAATCTTGCCATATATTTTTAAAAATTGCGCCATTAAACTTAAGCTTGTCACTTAAAAATTGAGACTTCCAACCCGCTTCAAGGGTCGTTAATGTTTCAGGTTTTACCACCTTGTCTAATAGTTTATAGAAGGTGACCGAGGACGGATTTGAATTGACGGCCCCCATTTTAAAACCTTGAGAAAGCGAAGAATAAAATAAAACATCAGTATTATATTGATAATCCACGCCTAACTTTCCACCCCACTGGGTAAAAGTTTCATCTATTTCAGCCGTACCAGCATAACCCTTATTTTCTGTCACAAAATTATTAAGTTCCGTTATGCCTGCATAATCACGATAAACATCAAAATCAGGATTTCCTAGGCTATACCAGCCAAACGTTCCTAACGGGAAAGGCTGGTCAGGAGAGTCCATCATCATGCCAGCAGAATGCACATTGGGGGATAATTTTTGTTGGCTTAAGCGGTAGCCGGCAGTTAAATTAAGCTGCTGAGTCAGGTGTTTAGTATACTGCCCATATAAAGAATACGTTAAAGTATCAACATCAATTAAAGATGCTCGATCAAATAAGGGCCCACCGCCCGCATCGTCAATCGCATCATCCGGCCGACCTTGAGAAACAGGGTCAATATAAGCCGCCTGCGCTAAGGCGCCAATATCATAATTGATAGAAAAACCAAGCATCCATGTATGAGCTAAGTTACTCGCTGCCAGCTGAAATTCTTGGCTATAATTTTGGGTGTCGGTTGAATTATAAGTATTTAGCATAAAAAGCGTTGATGGTATATTCTGCGATCCCCAATCATCCAGCCGTTCCGATTCAACCGATTCAAATGAGGTAATTGATGAAAAAGTAAAAGCTTCAGCCTGCCAAGTTAATTTAGCAAAGCCGCCAATAGCATTAATATCATTACGCGGATTGAGCAAACTAGAATTATTTTTTGATAAATCAACATCATCAAGGTTAATAATCGTTTCATCTGGTTGAGCGACCATGATCGTCTTCACTGCTGATATTTGATCTTGTTTCCCGCCATATAAACTAACTGCTAGCTTTAAGTTATCAGTTAACTTATGCGCAAGTTTAGCGCGAAAGCCAAACTGGTTAATATTATTATATTCAGTATCATTATTTACTTGCTGACTCGTTACTTGACCATCCGCTTTATGATAATAAGCAGAAAAGCGCATCGCGGTATCGCGACCTAATTGAACATTACTAGCAAGATCAAAAAATTGTTGGTTAAAACTGCCAAGGGTTACTTTAGCAAAACCGTTTTTAGCTTGATGAACACGAGGAGATTCGGTAATAAATTTTACCGCACCACCGGTTGTATTTTTGCCATAGAGGGTATTTTGAGGGCCACGTAATACTTCCACCCTTGCGACATCAAATAAGGTAAATGCCGATAACATCGGGTTATGAATAGCGATATTATCAACATACAGGCCAACGGCTGAAACCGAAGATAAGTTAAAATCATCAAGCCCAACACCGCGAATAAAATAATTTTGCACTCCGCTGATTGAACGTGCGGTATTGAAATTAGGCACTAAACTGGCAACATCTTGCGCTTGGCTGATAGCAAATTTATCAAGATCGCTCGCTTGAATGGCTGTTAAAGAAATAGGAACTTCTTGTACCGACTCAATTCTTTTTTGAGCCGTTACTTCAATTACTTCAAGTTTGCCCTTGTCAGCAGCGAATGCTGGCAAGCAAAAAAACACGATAAAACTACAACCACGCGAATTCAATTTCATTCAATCAATTCAACTATTTCTTTAGGGTAAAAGGTGAGTATAGGGTATACATTTTTATTCATCACGCAAAGCCTTCATAAAAATCAAAAAACTTTAAATTAACAAGGAGTAAGAAAATAAATGCCACAGTTTCAGTCAAAGTTAGATAAATTAAGCTTCAGAATAAAATAGCCTCTGGACCTGGATGCAGAAAGCTGGAAACTTGAAGCTTGAGGCTGAAAGCTGGAGGCTTGAGGCTTGAGGCTGAAAGCTTGAGGCTGTAATTACCGCAGCATTGATTAACTACGGCATTTAAGCGTATAGGCTTGCACACAAGCAAGGAAGATTAGCCAAAAATAGCTCTAATTAAACTGATCGCTTGCTCAACAGTTTTACCGCTTTTAACTTGTTTAACAATTGAGTCGCGTTTACCGATTAAATACACGGGCAAGTCTTCTGCGGTCAGCGCTTCATCAACCAACATTTCAGGTGTTGCTTTGGCGCGCTTAGTCGGAATAGTTTTTGACTTAATAACTTCTTTATTAAGTGCTTTATCACGTATACGAACGTAGTTAGAGTTTTCAGCTACGTCGATATCGGCAAAGAGAAATAAATCAATCAATACCGCACGGTTCAGCCATAAGGTATGTTCGCGATTTTCTGAGTGTTTAGCTTCGGTGTTATTAGCTACACTCTCTGTTTCAATTTGATCATGTTCAGTTGCCAGCTCAGGGCTAGCTGCAACAATCACTTCTGGCTCTGCTTGATGCCACCAAGCAAAAGTACGTAAAGTACCGATCATGTCATGCCAATAAGATGAAAAGTCATTAGTTTTTAACTTAACAATCGATAAACCTTGGCAAAGAATATCGATTTTATTATTGCTCAGGGCAATAAATTGATCTGGCCTGCGCATCGCTAACAAACGCGTTGCTGCTGTTAATGGTGCGGTATTGTTTTGCGTTTTTTCAGGCGTATATTGGGCAAAAATTTGTTGGTAAGCATCAACAAACTTTTGATATTCATCAAAAGTCACATCACCGGTTAAAGGGATATGCGCTAATGCGGCATCAAATTTTTCCGGTGCTTGCTCAAGTAAGATATGAAAAACCTTCGCCCCTTTTGTGCTAGCAAACCATTCAACGTCAAAATCATAATATTGGTAGTTATGGCCGCTGGTATGTTTACCGGCAAATGCTAAGCGGTCTTCCATTGATAATTCAGCAAGAGGTGTTTGACGAAGAGTCTCAATATAAGTTAATAATCGTAAACGTTCATCTAATGCATGAATGCTGTTTTGTTGTTCGATAAAACCAACAAATATTGGCCATGGTGCGATACGCGCCATTTTAAATTGACTAATACTAAAGCCTGTTTCTAATGTCATTTGCATTTTTTTCAGCGGAACAAATTGTTCATCTTCTAAATAGTCCATGTTTAGATCTTCCCGACATAGTCGAAGTAGCTCACCACACCAGCCTAAAAAATCATCAGGTCGATTGACCACTTTTACCGCCATTAAGTTTAAACTTAGTGGGGGCAAGTATTTAAGGACATTTTGATAGACCTGATGTTCAGCAGCAGACAAGGACATTTTTACAGGTAAAGATAACAACTTTTTCATTGAATTATACAAACTCCGATAAGGGATCATTTACAGTTATAGTGACAAATAAAAACTGAAAATAGCGCGGAAAACCGCGCATGATACGCACTTATTATCGCATTGCAATCAATAGTCACCAATAATCAATCTCAGTGCAGCCCTGACCACGAAAAGATCGTAACTCGCGGGTAAATGCGATATAAATAAATAATATTAACTCACTGATGTTATTTATCTTCTACGTCCTAAAACATCACATTACAAATACACTACAGGAAGCCAATCAATGGATATGCGCTATCAGTTTTACTCTCACCTCGAAAAATCCAAGGTTAAACCGCTAAAACAACAAGTAGCTAAAAAACAATTTTTTCCCTTGTTAGCCGGCTTTATTTTTGCCGTTGTTTCTCCGTTATTATCAGCCAAAACTGAGATCATTTCATTAACTAGCATGACTGCTGATATTGAGTTTTTGGCTAGCGATAACTTAAAAGGCCGAGCTGCCGGCAGCCCAGAAAGCAAATTAGCCGCGAATTATATTGCCGAGCGATTTAACAACATTGGTTTATCAGCCTTGAATTCAGCGACAAAAAATAATACCGCGAGTGACTATCTACAAACCTTTAATAGCTATGAAATTACCCAGCAAGCATTATCGGTAATTATTAATGATAAAAGCTTTGCTAAAGATGCGCTGGCAATGGTTAGTAACCAGCCAACAATCAACTGGCAAGACACCAGCAAAATTCAAGTGTCTGTGGTTAATGGCCATAAAGATTTATACCCAAGTTTATTAGCGTTAAATGAACAAGGTGGTCAACATTTAGTCTTGGTGAATAAAAAACATAGAGCCATTTTTAAACAGCTGCAGAAACATTTTAGCCGGCCTCAAATGAAAGTAGATATCGAGCAACCTGCAACAATGTTATTGGTGTTAAGTAATAGCTCAACAATAAAAACGCTAGATGTGCAGGCAAGTTTTAACCATCAAAAGCAAACCCTAAATAATGTTATTGGTGTGCTACCTGGTAAATCAAAAGCAGATGAAATTATTATATATTCGGCCCATTATGATCATTTAGGCACTATCGCAAACGACCCAGCAAACGGCAGTTATAATTCAACCAATGCCCAAGATATTATTTATAACGGTGCTGATGATGATGCTTCCGGCACTACCGCCGTCATTCAGCTGGCTGAATATTTTAAACAACAAAATAATAATGAACGCACACTACTCTTTGTTACTTTTACAGCAGAAGAACTCGGCGGTTTTGGCTCTCAGTATTTCTCTTGGCAACTAAATCCAGATGATATAAAAGCGATGGTCAATATCGAAATGATTGGTAAACCATCGACTTTTGGCGCGGGGACATTGTGGATGACAGGGTTTAAACGTTCAAACTTAGCAGGCATTATGAATAACACTTTAGCGCAGCAAACAGATACCGCATTTAAGCGCGCAGAAATTTATCAAGACCCGTATCCCGCGCAAAAACTATTTTATCGTTCTGATAATGCAACGTTGGCACGTTTAGGTGTACCTGCTCACAGCTTTAGCTCCACCCAACTTGATAAAGACCAGCATTACCATCAAGTAAGCGATGAAGTCTCGACACTGACCTTACCATCAATGCAAAAGGTAATTGAAACCTTAGCGATCGCCAGCAAAACCCTGGTTTCTGGTGAGCAAACTCCAACGCGCGTTGATACTAGCCAAGTGAAGCCACATGGAAAAATATTCTAAGGGTTAAATTTGATATCACGCTTATTCATAATATAAGAATAAAAATGAGTATGAGATGAATATGAAAAGAGTATGAAAATTAGAGCGTTAGCGCACTAAAATTAGAGCTAGCTAAGCGTGATAACAGCATCAAATAACACAACATGAAATAACAACAAAATGAAATATAAAACCTTACGCTCGGCACGAAATAAATTAATGCTGATATTTCATGTTAAATTCAATATTGGATTGCCCGGTTATGTTAAAGCCATGACGTTGATATAACTGCTTAGCTGGATTTGCTAATAAAACGTTTAAGGTGATGGGTAAATCAAGTGCTTGGCCTTTTTTTATCACGGCTTTTAATACTAAGGTGCCAATACCTTTATTTTGATAACGGGGCAATATTTGTAATTGGCGAATGTGTAAACTGGTGTTTTGCTTAGACAGTTTAACTAAACCAATACTGACGTCATTTAACAAAATAATCAGTGAGTCATTATAAAATTCTTTAATGCGCGCTAAATGATAGCTGTCTGAGGTGGTAAAACCGGCATCACGTAAATGCTCTGTCATGGTCGATTTTCTTAATGCCAGCAGAAAATCAACATCGGCAGCAACCGCAGTTCTAAAACTAACCTTTGATGATACCTTTTTAATGCTCACTTTTATCCTTTTGCAAAAAACCAACCTAGCTCACATAACGACACACTATATTTAAATAATTAATCAAAATAATAAAACACGTCAATAACTAGCTTGCACTTAAAACATACTTAAATTAACCAGCAATTTACCATTTTTTACCACGACCGAAGTTAATGTCGATTTAGCCATTTTTTGTTTCATATCATCATCTTTAAATTTATAGATAGGTTGTTTCAATAATGCTTTGGCGATACTCGCTTGTGCTAATTCTTTAATTTTCATTTGGTATTGCGGTAACACGCCATTGATATGAAGTTCGATCACCTCAGGGTTTTTCAAATAAAAAGCGCCCTGCTCTGGTCGGTAATCAATACTACCTTTAATTTTTGTTTTGCCGCTGCCATTTAAGCCGCCAGGCGCTGAAACATTAATATTAGCAAAAAGTGCTAGTTCATTGGCATTATCAATCAGATCTAATTTTGGCGCCGAGATAGTGATTTTCATAAACAGCTTTTTCTTAACCAGCGGCATCATGGCATCAAGTTTTGATTGTAATTCAGCTTCGCTAAATTCTAGCGTATACGATAATGCCGAGGAAAAATTTGACAGCACTAATAACATTATTCCGATAATAAACTTCATAACAATCCTTTTTACACTAACTAAACCTAACAAACATAAAAAAAGATATAACCTAAGTTATATCTTTTTATTAAACCATTAGCCCAAACATAAGTTAAATAAACTTATTTAGGCTTTTTTCAAATATGCAGCAACTAAGACAATCCGCGTACCATTAACTTTCCCTTCAACATGCTCAGGGTTGTCTGTTAACGAAATACCGCGCACTAAAGTACCTTGTTTAGCAGTAAAGTTAGCACCTTTTACTTTTAAATCTTTAATTAAGGTGACGTTGTCGCCATCAGCTAAATCCGCGCCGTTAGCGTCACGTGTTGGACCTTCACGTTGCTCGGCTGCAATGCCCTGCTCAGCCCACGTTTTTACTTCATCTTCAAGATAAATCATATCAAGCGCATCTTGCGCCCAGCTTTGGGAAGATAATTTATGCAACATGCGATACGAAACCACTTGCACTGCTGGCTCTTGATTCCACATGCTGTCATTTAAACAACGCCAATGGTTAACATCTAAGTCTGTTTCACCATTTATTTGATTTAAGCAAGTTTGGCAAACATAAATAGCTTGCTGAGCGCTTAAATCACTTGTTGGTGGTACTGAATAAACACTTAAGCCATCAGTAGCAGTACAAAGTTCACAACTTTCGTTACTGCGTTGTTTCAATACTTGTTCGGCAGACATAATAGAATCTCTTATCAATTTTGCGCGCCATTATGCCTGTTCCTATAGCGTAAAAAAAGTAAATTAGCGTTTACTCGTATTCACTAACAGCGCAATTGCGCCATCACCGGTGACATTACAGGCGGTACCAAAGCTATCTTGAGCTAAATATAATGCAATCATTAAGGCTAATGCTGCCTCATTAAAGCCAAGCATAGTCCCTAACAAACCTAGCGCTGACATCACAGCCCCACCCGGCGCGCCTGGTGCTGCAATCATAATAATACCTAACATCAAAATAAACGAGATCATTACACCTAGGCTTGGTATTGTTAACTCGGGAGATAATAAAATCACTGCTAAGGCACAGGTAATAATGGTGATGGTTGAGCCGCTTAAATGAATAGAAGCGCACAGCGGCACGGTAAAATTGGCAATATCATCATTTACTTTATTCGCTTTGGTCGTTTTTAATGAAACTGGAATTGTCGCGGCGCTCGACATGGTTCCAAGCGCAGTAAAATAAGCCGGCATCATATTTTTTAATAACTTACTCGGATTTTCTTTGACTTTAAGGGCAGTAAATAAATACAACACCATAAGCCACAGCCATTGTAAAACTATGGCAAAGATCAACACCACGGCAAACGTTTGTAAGGTTGAAAAGACACTGCCGTCCATCGCCATTTTGGCAAAAACGCCAGCAATATAAATCGGTAACATGGGAATAATAACGCGGCTCAATAACAACTCAACAATATCGCGAATTTCATTTAGCCCTTTCTTAACCACCTCAGCTTGGCTGGCACTAGCGCCAACACCAAGAATAAAAGCCAATACTAACGCTGACATCACCTCCAAAACTGGCGGAATATTCAATTCAATATAGCCCATAAGTTTCACACTATTATCGCTCACCGCCAGTGGATCATGACTGATTAATAACGGCAAAAGTGTAACCCCGATTAAATAGGCCATGCCGCCCGCAAGAATAGTTGAACCATAAGCAAAGCCAACCGTTTTTGTTAATAAGCGATTTGAACCTTGTGGTAATGAAGCAATACCGCTGGCAATATAAAAAAGAATAATCAATGGAATGGTAAATTTAATCAATTGCCCAAATAAGCTTTGTAAGGTCAGCAATAGCCGGACAACAAATTCTGGCGCAAATAAACCAATGAGGGTGCCAAAAACAATACCTACAACCAATTTTATGATTAATTTCATATTCTTGTACTCTCACCTAATTTATTGTTATTAATCTAACCTGATTAAACGCTTTGTTATCACTGCCGAATTCATATACTAAGACTAATAATAGCGGCTTAATGGTATTAGGGTCTGTTGACCCTTGTGTTATTTTTGAGCAGCCGGTTGTTTAATTCAGTACAAAAAGCAGATGAGTGCGGTTTAGCCTGCTAAATTTATCAAAGCCGTTCTCTCAAGCTGATCTTATCTAGTTTATTAGATTAACGTACAAATACTATAAGATGTTGAAAAACAAATTTAAAAAATCAAAAAACAAACTATAGAACAGACTAATTTATTAGTGGTAACCTAAGCAAATAATAACAATAAAAAAGACAGGGACGATATGAAAGATCATCATAAAATATTTGATGAGGAGATTGCTGACGCCGAACTTTCGTGGTTAAAAAAACGGCGAATAGCGGCCGGTTTAGCGGATATTTCATCGGCACAAATTAACGGGTTGGCGCTTTCTGGCGGCGGTATTCGCTCTGCTGTTTTTAATCTTGGTGTTATGCAAGCACTTGAGAAACATCAAAAACTTAAACAAGTTGATGTTTTATCATCAGTTTCTGGCGGCGGTTATATCGCCACCGCGTTAACTTGGTTTAAAGCCAAACTACCAAAACAATTCCCTTTTGGCAGTGCCCGTAGCGATCATAATAAACTCGGCGGCTCAGTGATTAACTGGTTCCGTTCACATAGCAGCTTTTTAACACCTGGCGATGGTATTAGCACCCTCTCATTATTTACTGCTATTTTAACCGGCACTTTAATTAATTTATTAATTTTATTACCCATTACCATTTTTGCTATTTATCTCGCAATTTACCCGCTTGATTTTTTACCTCAGCCTTTACAGGGTAATACTTTTGAATTACTGCATTATGGCTCTATTGGGTTAATTATTAGCAGCTTAGCGTTTATGATAATCACCGCATTGAGTACCTGTGTTAGTGGCCTGAAGAATAAAAAAACAGAGCAACTAAGAAAATGCGTAACTTGGCTCTTTTCTTGGAGCTTGTTACTGCAATTAGTATCGTTAATTCCACATATTCATCGCTTTTTCGAGCAAGTTACCCAGTGGGTAGTTCACGCCAGTTTAAGTGTTTCTATGTTGGGTGCCGTCATGACTTGGTTATCATCAAGAGCTAATGCTTCTAGCACCATGATGAAAATATTGTTATTAAATATAGGGTTACTATTGTCATGTTTTGGCTTTTTTGTTTTGGCTTATCATTATGCACTTGATTGGTATGACTCTCCCTATCATTATTTGCACCATATTTTTTCTGGCCTGATTGTACTTTCATTAATACTCGCGATGACCTGTAATATCAATTTAATTTCAATGCATGGTTATTACCGTAATCGCTTACGTGACGCTTTTATGCCGTATAAACTACCCGAATGTAACCAATTTCCGGTGCAAGAGGTTGCGTCTTGGCATGATGCCCAAGCTTGTTATTTAGCTGAACTACCCAATAACGATGCCCCATTACAAATCATTAATTGTAATGTTGAGCTAACTGGCTCAAAACAGCCAAAATACCGTAATCGCGCCGGTGATTGTTTCACCTTTACGCCATTATTTTGCGGTTCCAGTGCAACCGGTTTTACTACCACTAAAGACTATCAATCTGGGAAAATGGACTTAGCCACCGCTTGCGCCATATCAGGTGCAGCCGTTGCCACTAACACCAGTAAAACACGATTAAAAACCTTAAACTTTATTTTGGGCTTATTAAATTTACGCTTAGGCTGCTGGTTACCAAATCCAGCACAAACCCAGCACCAACAATGGCATTTAAAACCGCTTTGGTATCTTTATATGTTTAGAGACATGTTTGGTGCCGGATTAAATGAACAGCAACGTTATATTCATTTATCCGACGGTGGCCATTTTGAAAACTTAGGGGTTTATGAATTAGTCAGAAGAAAGTGCCAAACGATAATGTCGGTTGATGCCGGTGCTGATCCAAACTTTCTGTTTAATGATTTAGCTAAACTCACTGAATTAATTCGCGTTGATTTTGGTGCACAACTCAATATTGATACCAGTCAACTTGTGCCTGATGAAAAAGGTAATTCATTTACTGCTTATACGGTCGGTGAAATCATCTATAACTGTGGTACAAAAGCAGAATTTATTTATTTAAAAGCCACCATGCTGGAAAATTTAAGCGCCGATGTCCTAGGTTATAAAAAACAAAACCCGAGTTTTCCCGATCAAAGCACTGTAGATCAGTTTTTTGACGAATTTCAGTTTGAAGCCTATCGCGAATTAGGGTTTCAAATAAGCCATAATATGCTTAAACAACAACCACAATTATTTAATTAAAATGCCTTTACATGGAGTTATTATGACCAATTACTTAGCTGCCGATTTCGACTTAATTACCGATCAACTTTCCTACCCTGAAGGACCTGTTTATTTAGCAGATGGCAGTGTCTTATTGGTTGATATCAAAAATCAAACCTTAGACAAAGTAGCAACAACCGGAACCATAACCACAGTTGCAAAAATACCAGGCGGCCCTAATGGCTTAGCGATTGGCCCTGATGGCAATGCTTATATTTGTAATTGCGGTGGTTTTCAATGGCTACCCGTACCAATTGCAGCCACCAAACAAACCTTGTTTATAGGCGGCGACCAACCGGCAGATTATCAAGGCGGCTCGCTTGATAAAGTTAATCTGAGCACAGGTACAGTTGAAAAGCTTTATACTCACTGCAGTAAAACTAGGCAGTTAAATTTAGCTACCTTTCAATGGGAAATTACACAATTAGCAGAGCCCGTGCAATTAAAAGGGCCTGATGATTTAGTGTTTGATCAAACCGGCGGCATTTGGTTTAGCGACTGGGGTAAAACTAACGGCGACAAACGCGATATTACCGGCCTTTATTACGCAAAAGCTGACGGTAGCGATATTACCCGCATGGTCTACCCACTGAATGCGCCAAACGGTATTGCCTTGTCACCCAAAGGTGATCGCTTATACACAGTTGAAACTTACACCGGCAATGTTTTGTACTGGGAATTAGCTGGCGCCGGTGAAATAAAAGCGAATCCAAAAACCCTCGATGGCACTTACTGCTTATACGGTTTTGCTGGCCAAGCGATTTTTGATTCGATGGCGGTTGACGAGCTTGGCAATTTATATATCGCGACTATGTTACCTGAAGGTAATGATCCGGCCACCAACGGCGGTATTAGTGTAATTTCACCGCAAGGCGAGTTGTTGCAATATATCGAAATAAAACGCCCAGATGGTAAGTTTTCACCGCTTCCTTCCAATATTTGTTTTGGCGGCGAAGATAAAAAAACCGCTTTTATTACTTTAGGCGCCAGTGGTGCCTTAATAAAAACCCAAGCTACCATTGCCGGTTTAACACTCGCCTTTAATGCATAAATAACAAAAAAAGCGCATAAGCGTTTTATTTAGGAACAAAGTTATGTTGAAAAAATTAAAATCAATGCTTTGTAAAATCAGGCATTTTTTTAGTCTGAATACGCTAAAAGTGATTTACCAATGGTTTAGCACACTGACATTAATAAAGTTTATTAAAATTGTACTAGTGACTTTTGTCAGCGGTTTTGCCCTCTTGTGTTTGGCGCTATTTTTATTAATTCATTACCCTGCCACACAAATTCCAGAGTATGAACCGATTGACCAAACCGTCTATCTCGATCAAGGCTGGGGCAGTACATCAAAATCTGAGCAGCGCCAACTGTATTATTACACGCCTCAAGGTACTAACCTAAAAGGCTTAGAATATCAGTGGTTTGCCAATTTAGAAATGGCGTGGGGACAAGAAAAATTTGCCGACCATAACCATATGCAAGCTTACGGTTTTATTGTTGATGATCAGCCTAGCCAGCAAAACCCGGATCACTTACCGGTTGGCTTTACCCGTCATTTTAGCGCCAGCGATAATACCAATTACCTCGATATTTCATGTGCGGCTTGCCATAACGGCCAGTTAAATTACAGCACCGGCGGCAAAACTTATGGCGTGCGCATTGATGGCGGTCAAGCCATGCATGCATTTACCACGATGAAAGTCGGTCATTTTATTCCTAGTATGTTAGCAGCGATGGCCAGTACTTATATTAACCCGTTTAAATTCAATCGCTTTGCCGATAAGATTTTAGGCGAGAACCATAACAGTGAAGCTAAAAGCATACTAAAAAAACGTTTTGGCAAGGTCTTATGGCGATTTTTAGAGCAAGGTTATAACGACACCAGTAAACATTTATATCCAGTTGAAGAAGGTTTTGGCCGCACCGACGCCCTTGCCCGCATTGGCAATACCGTTTTTGGTGATAACTTAAGCGCAGAAAATTATCATTTAGCCACCGGGCCAGTTAGTTATCCACCAGTATGGAATATTTGGAAATTTGATTGGGTTCAATATGGCGCTTCGGTTAAGCAGCCGATGGCTCGCAATATGGGTGAAGCCTTAGGGGTTGGCGCGCATATTAGTTTTATGGATCCTTATGGTCAACCATTAGCCCCTGAGCAGCGTTTTTCTAGCGGCGTGTTAGTCGACAAGATTTACCAAATTGAAACCACCTTACAATCGTTAACACCACCGCCGTGGCCAGCAGAAATATTTGGTGAAATAGACCAAGTAAAAGCAGCTAAAGGTAAAAAGCTATTTAAACAGCATTGCCAAGGTTGTCATGGGCCGTTTCCAGCCAATGAAACATTAAAGCATATTGATATGCCGTTAAAAGGTGAATATGAACCGGTCTGGGTGTTAAAAACCTTAGATATTGAAGACATAGGTACCGATCCAAATACTGCCTATAACTTCGTCAATAATCGCTTTGATTTAACTAAAACAGGCTTAACCGACCAAGAAATTACTGCCACGGTTCGACCATTACATATCAAGCAATTATTACGCGTTATTCAAGCCAGCTTATCGTCGAAATCCTTAGAGATATTTTTACAACAGCCAGCGCCGAAAGCACAAGACTTAAGCTACACCACCAATTGGGTCCTTAACCACCCTGCAGAGATAAAAGAGCTCAACAAAATATTTTCTAGCTGGCAAAGTAGTTACAGTAATCTTGCTTATTTAAACGATAAAATCGCTGAATATGGTGGCGAAGATATTCAACTTGATATCAAAACCGCCATCGTTAAAAGTCAGTTATCACAACTTGACGCTGCCTTAGAAACCTTGCAAGTTGAGTCGCTAACCGTAGGTGAAGCATTAAACTTAATTGGCATTATTATTCGTCAGAAGTTTTATCAAGATAATAACCTTACTGAGGCACAACAGGCTTGTTACGATGGTTTTGGCGCGCTTGACTTACCCCAGCAGCCATTAGCTTACAAAGCACGTCCACTTGCCGGTATCTGGGCGACTCCGCCATTTTTACATAATGGCTCGGTGCCGAGTATTTACCAATTATTATCGCCGGTCAGTGAACGTCAAAAACGCTTTTTTGTTGGTCGCCGTGAATTTAACCCTAGTGTATTAGGTTACGACACCACGCCAAAATCAAAATCAGGCTTTTGGTTTGATACCAGTATTGCCGGTAATACCAATGTCGGCCATGAATTTAGAGCCGGATATGTAGATTATAAACCTGGAAACCCACCGCAATTTGGTGTTATTGGGCCGGAGTTAACATCTGATGAAAGATGGGAGCTGATCGAATATTTAAAAATTCATCAAGATAACGCCCCAACACCACCATTACCTAAACAAGATTGTAAAAATCTATCTGTAGCAGCAGTAAGCGAATAATATGAAGCTATTAACAATAAAAAAACATCCAAAAAAAATTATCCTTATATTGATTGTCATCGCACTGGCGATTTACTTATTGATGAAAAACTCAAACGATAAATTACATAATGGTATTGATGAACCACCAGAAGAAAAAACCTATATCGCTAATATTATTTCATCTGCGGTTGGTATGGTTGATTTAGCCCATCAAGCGGCAGTAAAAGAGCAGCCGAAAACGCCTTATCATCGCGATGTCCATGCAAAAGCTCATGGCTGTTTAAAAGCGACTTTCAGTGTTCCTGAAAACTTAGATGAAAATCTACGTTATGGCGTGTTTAAACAAGCTGGTGACTTTCAAGCATGGGTGCGTTATTCCAGCGGTGATACCCGTTTTCAAGCTGACTCAAAAAGAGATGCTCGTGGCATGGCAATTAAGCTAATGAATATCGACCAGCCAACGCTGTTAACGGATCCACAAGATACTGGCAGCCAAGATTTTGTCATGATCAACAACGATGTTTTTTTCATTCCAAGCGTGAAAGAATATATGGAATTTATGCAATATCAGGCGATTGGCAGTAAATTCGGTTATTTCTTTAATAACTTTAATTGGAACATTTTTACTTGGCACTTTCGCCAATTATATTTAGGCGGTTCAACCTTAAAAAGTGCGCCAAAAAGTTTATTAAAAGAGCAATATCATAGTTTATCTGCCTACCGTTTAGGACCAACTCAATTTATGAAATACAGCGCGAAAGCTTGTAATAGTAATAAAGAAGTTGAAGTCGATCGCGACAAAGCAAACTTTTTAAGAACGGAATTAGAGAAAAACCTCAGCAGTAATAGTGCGTGTTTTGATTTTATGGTGCAGTTGCAAAATCCAAGCAAAAATATGCCGGTTGAAGATACCACGATAAAATGGCAAGAAGATGACTCACCTTTTATCAAGGTCGCCACGTTAACGATTGCACCACAACAATTTAATAGTGATGCGCAAAACAACTTTTGTGAAAACTTGTCTTTCACCCCGTGGCATGGCACCAAAGATATAGAACCTGTTGGTGGCATCAACCGCTTACGAAAAGCCGTATATGACGGAATATCTCGTTATCGCCACGGAAAAAATGGCATTGCCAAACAAGAGCCGAAAGGCTGGTGTTTACAACTGAATGGCGAAGCATGTGCAGCAGAATAATGCTTCGCCTGAATGCTAAAAGCTTAAGGCCTTAAGCTGGACGCTAGATGCTGGAGCTTCCAGCTTCCTGCTTCCAGCTTCTGGCTTCTGGCTTTTAACTTCTAACTTCCAGCTTCTGGCTTTTAGCTTTTAGCTTCTAACTTCCAGCTTCTGGCTTCCAGCTTCCAGCTTCTGGCTTTTAGCTTCTAACTTCCAGCTTCTGGCTTCCAACTTCCAGCCTCTTAATGCTCAGCAATATCAAGTACAAATCCTGTCGAGGTTTTATACTTTCCGCCCATTAAGGCTAAAAATAAATATTTCGGTTTACCCTCTACCATTAACACCTGCGGACGTTCCATTCGCTCAACTTTCTCTTCATCAAGATACTGAGTATTAGTGCGGTAGCCTAATTGCGCAGCCGACCATGTTAAACCATCGGGCGAGTCTAACATCAAACCAACATGCGGATGAATAACCCCCATATCTCGCATGATCATATGGTATTTATTTTGATAAAAATAAACATAAGCATCTTCCACTTGTTTGCCAATATCAGCAAAACTAACCAGTGGATTTTTTTCATGTTTAATATAAGGGCCGGTAATATCTTTTGCTATCGCAACCCCCATTTTGCGCATATCGTCGTTATAACGATCCCACGCTTTATAATATAACCAATACTCACCATTAGGATGCAATAACAAAGCTGGATTGGTTGTTAAATAACTGTCCCACTTAGTATGGTCTTTACTAACATCTAATATTGGCGCGTCGCTGACCCGTTTAAAAGGCCCATATAAACTATCAGACAGTGCTAAACCAATGCGCTGAGTCGAAGCATGATGGCCATCATATTTTTTCGCATCAGCGAGATTATTACCAATAAAAAATAAGGCATATTTATCCCCGACTTTTTGAATAGTTGGGTTATGAATGGTATCGGCATCCCAGTGTCCTTCACCGCGACCGCTTAATACTGTGCCTAATACCGTATATGGCCCTTCGGGTTTATCGGCAACCGCATGTGCAATTTCACTATGGCTTAACCACCGGCCATGAGTGCCGCGCCAGCGCGAATAAAAAACATGTATTTTACCGTCGTCACCAATAATGGGTGACGTGCCCCACACGTTCCAGTTTTCTTGTGCTAAAATACGCGTGCCTTGCTGTAGTGCTTTACTAAAGTCTGACTCTTTGACACTAGTGCCTGCTGAGCTGACAGTAAAATTCACCTCGCCCTGCGCTTGTGTAATGCCATTAAAGCTTACCGCTAGTAGACTAACCAGCGCAGCTTTTCGAAGTAAGTTAATCATTTTTTTGCTCCAAAAAATTGTGCTAATTCAGGATCATTGGTTGCTATCATTTTTTTAAAGATAACATCGTCGAATCGATTAATAATTTGCTGTAACTTAGGCTCTGTCGTGGCAATTAAGTTATGGTTTTCCGCGGGATCATTTTGCAGATCATAAAACTCATCATGACCGCGATTAATATAATCTTTGATCAATTTATATTTACCATTACTGTACATACGCATCGCAGAAACGGATTGATGTAAGGTCGAATAGGCGCCGTAATAGTCATCACTTAAACTGGCCTTTTCACCTAACAAAACCGGCAAATAATTATTGCCGCGCACAATGGTGTTTTCATCGGCTTGCGTCTGAGCAACAGCAACAAGTGTTGGAAACCAATCTAAATTAGAGAAAGTAGAATAGCTGACAGAATTCGCTTTTATTTTGTTTGGCCAACGGACTATTGCCGGCACTTTAATACTGTTGTCGTACATATTAGGCCGCTGATTAGTTGGAATATTCTTAGTCGCTTGGGTGTTATGTTTTAACAGCCAATGACCATTCCCCTTGTGCCAAATACCGTTATGCCCCATGTTATAACCATGATCAGAGGTAAAAACCACTAGCGTATCTTCGGCTAAATTCAAACGTTCAAGTTCAGCCATTAAATAACCTAAGTTACGATCAACACTACCAATGCTTGATAAATAATCGCGCATCATTTGTTTAGTTCTTGCAATGTCTAAGTCAGGATAATCAGGGTTTGGTATTTTCATCTCCATATCTTTATATGGCGCAGCATCCGCTTCTGCTACCGGTAACCATTTAGTATGTGGGGCGCGGTAATGTAGTGATAATGCGAATTTTTTGTCTTGATGGCGCTGTAAAAAGTCAATCGCTTGTTTGGTTAAAATATCAGCGGTTAAACCTTCAAATTCTTTTTCAACACCAAGGATTTCTAATTTAGGATCTACAGTTTTAGCCCCACCTTCTCTAAAGCCAGTAAACTCATCATAGCCCTGCTTTGTTGGATGATATTTATCAAGCGTGCCTAAGTGCCACTTACCCACTAAGCCGGTGTAATAACCCGCTGTTTGTAACAATTCAGGCCAAGATACTAACGCGGGATCTAAACCTAAATTAGGCTCCATGCGCGTTAACGATTTATAAATAATATTGATCCAATCATCAATGCCTAATTCATAACCATAACGCGAGGTTAATAACCCGGCCCGTGAAGGGCTACAAACTGGCGTTGTGGTGTAAGCATTTGGAAATCGCATGCCCTGGGCAGCTAATTTATCTAAATTAGGGGTAATGGCTTGTTCGTTACCGCTAAAACCGGCGCCCCATGGCGCTTGATCATCGGTATAAATAAAGAGAATATTCGGCGCAGAGTGACCAGTGGCATTAGCAACAGATGCTGCCTGACTGGCTGGATCACTATTGGCTGGTGAATTAAAACAGCCGCTTAAAAGCCCTGTTAGCACTGAAATGACAAAAAATGGTGGGAAATAACTTAGCTTCATGTTCGATCCGCGTTAATAAGTTTTATTCTGATAGCGATAATCCTACCTTAACTAGCATTATTAACACGAGTTATTTACATAATTTTACACTTATATACAAATAAATAAGTTTACCAATAAATTACATTACAGTTAAAAACATAGTTAAAACATAGTTAAAAATAGTGCGCTAACCAGCAATTAAATGAACAATATATTGCCAAGCGACAACTAACAACCAGTGCATAGAACACAAAAAAAACAAGTGCTTATTTTTCCGTATTCTTCTGGGCGACACTTGTTTGAACAAAGTATTTTTCATGCCAGCGCTTCTTCATTTCTTTAACAAAAACCAAGTCTTGCTTGTTTGTTCTTGGTACGAACAGCAAAAAGCTATCCGCCGATTTTGGATAAACAGTAACGACAGTAAATTCATGGTCAGCGTCAGCAAAGTCGACCGTTATTTTACTAACGTCAGCAAAGGGTACTGAGTTTTTAACGAGCTGGTTAGCTTCATTAAACCAATAGGCAAAAACTCGGTTATCACTGTAACCTGCACCGTCATTTTTCATGCTTAAATAATCATCAGAATAAAATGAAATCAGTTTATCTGGCCCTGCAATTAAGCCTTGTTGCTTTAAAAATTTAATATCGCTTGGTAATACTTTTTCAGCCGTAACAATTTGTTGATTAGGTAATAGATAAAACTGTTTGGCGAATAAAAAGCTCATACTAGGAATAAATAAAATCAGCAACAAACTATGATGAAAACACCAAGCGTTATGCTGATATTTTGTCGTTGTGGTCGCCATCGTTATTAGCTCTGGCGTTTGCAAAAGACTATTAAGATCAGTGCTTGCGCTAGCATTAGCAACATAATCTACCAAGGGAATATATAAAAAGCTGGTCGCAGCTAACGCCAGTAGCGCCAATTGATATTGTTGTAAGCTCAGCAGTATTATCGGTACTAAGTTTAAGACCGCAAAAATAGCGGCTAGCCATAACGGCGGTAACCGATTATTCAATGTTGATTTATTACTGTTATTTTTTAGCGCCTTAAACAATAAAAAATAACTTATTGATGAAAGGTATGCTCTAAATAGCGGCGTGATCGTTAAATTATCTTGCTGCTGTAACGCTTGCCAATTTCGATAAGCCCAATAACTTGGGTAAATACCTAAGCTTGTTATAGATAAGACGATAAATTTAAACGCCCCAACCGCATAAAAAGTACGCTGAGTGAATGCCGCTTTATTGTTAAGCCTTTGTTGGCTTAGCTTTTTTCGCCAGCTAACAATAAGTAAAATCAATAAAAGTAGATAAATCACTAAGCCGAAATAAAACCAATAAAAAACCTGCTGATTTTTTTGATGTTTAACAGCGACTACTTTAGCAATTTCAGTAGCGCTACGTTCAACATTTGCTGTAGTGTCAGGCTCAGATTCCGAGTTAGGTGCAGTAGTATTAGTTGCATTGGCCAAGTCATTTAAACGCGCTGAATTAATTTTATCTTCACTAGCGAGGTTTTCAGACAACTTACTTTCTGCTGCTGTTGTTGCTAGGTTTTTATCAACTTCAGCTTTATTTTCTTTGGCTTTATCTGCGGCGGTTTCAATATCCTTTTGCAAGAGCTTATTAAAACTGTCTAATAAGCTTTCTTCAGGAAAACGCCTAATAATACCGTAATAAGCATTTTCTCTTACTTTGTCACGTGCCGCTAAATACTGCTCAATTTTATCAAACGGAATATGGTCGGATTTAGCCGTATATTGAAAGCTTAAGGTCAGTTTATTATCTTTAAATACCACCGATGATTGATAAGAGAAATAATCGTTCTCTTGTGAAAATTCCGCGTCGTCAAAACTCCAGTCATCTTCTTGAAAATTTATTTCAATCACATTAATAATATTATTCGGATATTTTAACGCCAGGGGATCATCGCGCACCACTTTGCTCGGTTTAAACAAGGCATTGCGTACTTCATTAGGATAAAATTCAATTTCATGGCCTTCACTTTCTTTCGACCAAATATCATCAATTAAATAAAATTCATGCAGTTTAACTTTGCCCGCTTGCTGATCTCGGCTGACAATCACATCGCCGGTTGAGCGTAATTTATTGTAAGTACCTTGATAATAGTTTTCATAACTTGCGGTGATTTCTTTAATGCCATCAGCGTCTAAGTCTTGCTCTTTATACATGGCTTGATCGCCACTATATTCTGATAACACTGAAAACTTTATGGTTTTAGTAATATCTGAGACCAAGTGATATTTTTCAACTATTTTAGAGAAGGATTTTGGCGCTGTTTGTGCCATTGAGGTTAACTGACTTTGGCCTTTTTTTAAGATCAAACCATAACCATAATCTGGCTGATAAATGGTATCTAAAGCACCTTTTTGATAGCCCATTGTTGGATCAAGCCAATAACGTTCTCCTGCCAACTCCAAGGTCACCATGACATGATTAAATAAATTAATCGCTGGCGGTAACTCTTTTAACAGCTTGGTATTTTGGGTATCAACCAACACCGGAAAAGCGTCAATGTGAAGCGCCGCTAATATTTCAATAAATAGCACGGCTTTGTCTTTGCAATCACCGTATCTTAATTTAACGGTTTCAAATGCTGGCGTTGGTAGGTGCGAGTTAACGCCCATTTCCAAGCCGACATAACGAATTTCATTTTGCGCATAATTAAGCGCTAATCTTATTTGCTCTTTGCTGTTAAGGGTTTGGACACGAATACCAGCGGCAATTTTTTCAATATCGGCATGAGGTTTACCAAACTGATAAAGCGGCAGTGCCCAGTTGACCACCGCGGCCCAATTTTTGGTTTCACTGAAAAACACCTGCCCATAAGGGTCATGCCAACTCGGTGATTGGCTGGCGATTTCTCGCGGCTTAGCTTTATGTAAACTTACTGAGTATTCTTGATATTCACCTAGCGGGTTTACCGCCACCGTTGAGTTAAAATTACGTTTAGTCACATATAACGGATCATCTTTACCCCATAACACGCGAATAAATTGCCGCTGCACGGGGACCGACCAATTAACGTTTCTTTGATAAGCAAATAAGTTTTGATAAACAGGATTTGAGCCATAACGGCTATAGCTATAATCAAGACTGTCACCTTCGCGTAGATCATCGATTAAAATATTAACCGTCAGTTCACCGTGATAAAGCTGCTTTTTCAGATCGGTTTCGCTATCAAAAACGGAAATTTTCGCCGTCGCTAATTTATCAATTTGTTGACCGTCGCGATGTAAAATCAGCTGGTGGATTACCAGCTTTTGATAACTAGGATCATAAGCAAGGTTTAACTGCGAATTGGCATCAACCCCTGCTTTATTGACAAGGGTTTCGATATAACGGGCGTAATGCGCCTTTTCCTCTTGAGGCTCAACTTTAATTTGAGTATCTAATAAGCGATAATAAATGCCTTCTGATATTTCGCCTTTAGGGATCGCGTCAGTGAATGAAATATTACGGCGTCTAACCCAATCAGGTGTCGGCGCAATAATCACCTTTCGAGCTTGGCTGCCTGCCGCTTGCTGACTATTTACCGCAGGATTAATAACAGCCTCGGTATTATCCTGATTAGTAGCTTGAGCATTAGCGATTTGAAAACTAAAACAAAATCCTAAGGTGAAAAATAAAGATAACGCTGAAAAACCATGCCTAATTAAACGATTAATTCGATAACTCAAAAAGAAAATCCCTTTAAAAAAATGTCGCCTGTTTCATCTATTCTCAAATTGTTCAGCCGCTAATTAACTGCGAGCTATTACCAAGCAGACTGACTCAATAATAAATTCAAGCGTTAAAATAATCCGAACAACTAGGGGCTGTTGATCTTTCGCGGTTAAATTTTGTTCGAAATAAAACCGTTTTAATCGCGGCGAGCAGTGTGTAGCCTAGTCATTCTAAGCAAATACTGCTCAACAAAGAGTAAAACGTTTTTAGACGAATCCTTCGGACAGCGTTTGTAGGATATTTTTACGGCGTTATCACCTTTTTATGTGGAATAACCACACGACAAAGGTTCTGCCTTGTATAAATACCCAACAAACTGCTGCAAAAATAATCTCGAAAGATCAACAGCCCCCTAGTTAAATTTTAACAGTAAGTAAAATAGCTTTGCTCAAGCTGAGATTATTTATTCACCAAAGGTACAACAAATTTAAATATCTCACCATAGATGATTTGAAATTGTTGATCGCTAAATCCTAAATGCCGACCTTTAGCTAATGTCACTAACTTATTGGCAACGCCCGCTTTTGTTAATTTTTCATGTAAAGCGATAGACTGTTCAATCGGCACCACTTGATCGGCATCGCCATGAATACTAATAACCGCGGGCGAATTTTTACTGACATAATTAATCGGGGAGTAGTGAGCAACTAACTTTGTAAACATCACCTCATTACCCGCCCATAATTTCGGATAATTCCAGCCATTGCGCGCAACAAAATAATCTGACAACTTAGCAATATCGGCAATGCCAAACCAATTTACTATTGCCTTAACATTTAACTTATCACCAACATATTGTTCATGTTTTGGCTGCTTATTAACAAGCCCAGCTAATAAGGCTAAATGGCCACCGGCAGAATCACCAGAAACAACAATATTATGACGGTCAATGGCATATTCATCGGCGTGCTGTGCCAACCACTGGAGTGCTAATAATACGTCATCTGCCGCTTGTGGCGCGGTCCCGCCGCCAACGCGATATTCGACATTAACAACATTCCAACCTTTTTGCAGATAATGCATTAATGACCATAAAGCCGACTCTTTCACGCCGCCATGCCAAGCGCCGCCGTGAATATAAATTAACGTCGGCTTAGCTTGAGTGTCCGTGACAAAATACTTTGGTGGTCCTTGCCACTGCCCCTGACGATAAATATCAAGTTTTTGCCGAGCTAAATCGCCATAAGCAATGTTGTTGGTTGCATTAAAACGCTGCGCCCAAAAGCTATTTTCACTCGCGGCTAACACTTGCGTATTGGGCTGCTCAACGGCCACCGCTTGCAAAGTGCAACCGGCGCTGATAATAAATAATCGCAACAATACCCATGGCGATAATAGTGAATTAACTTTCATCTTATATAATTCTATACTTTTATATTTAAACCAATATTACTGTTATTCAATAACAATGTCTCTGGTGTCCGTCAGTTTTTAAAATTATACCCGCATCAAAACTTTGTAACACTTAAAGTCGATTATTCAGTGGTTTGAATAAATAGATTAGGCTAAGCTCATTGCTTATCTGATTAATTAAACCAGTGAAATAAAATGACTTTTCACAAAAATAAAAAAATCAAAGGACTGTTTAATGAAAAAAACGCTTACCCAACTATCACTTGTTATTCCTATTACTTTACTCAGTTATGGCTGCAATACTGCGCCGAACATAACAACTGATAACTTCAGCGAAAACAGCTCTGTGCAAACACTCGCCAAATTCACCGGCCAAGTCCCTGTTGATCCAAATGTCATCAAAGGCGAGCTTGCCAATGGCATCAAATACCTTATTCGTAAAAACAGCAAACCTGAAAAACGCGCTGAAATTCGCTTAGTCATTAACGCCGGCTCAGTATTAGAAGATGAAAGCCAGTTAGGTTTTGCTCATTTTGCCGAACATATGGCCTTTAACGGCACCGAAGACTTTAAGAAACAAGAAATTATTGAATACGTACAATCAATCGGTATGAAGTTTGGTGCACATTTAAATGCTCATACTTCTTTTGATGAAACGGTTTATAAACTGCAAATACCAACCGATGATAAAAAAACCTTAGAAAAAGGCATTCATATTCTAGAAAACTGGGCTCATAAAATCAGTTTTGAACCAGAAGAAATCGATAAAGAACGCGGCGTAGTTATCGAAGAAATGCGCACCCGCCAAGGTGCCAACACCCGCGTCATGTACAAACAATTACCGGTATTATTTAAAGACAGTCAATATGCCAAGCGCTTGCCTATTGGCACACAAGAAATACTTGCTAGCGGTAAACACGAAGATCTTATTCGCTTTTATAAAGACTGGTATCGCCCTGAGTTAATGTCATTAATTGCCGTAGGTGATTTTGAGCCTGCTGAAGTAAAAGCGCTATTTGAACAATATTTTGCCAATATTAAAGCCGCTAAGGCCAATCCGCCAGCCCGCACCAACTTTACCATTGCCAATAATGTTAAACCTTATATTAGTATTGAAACCGATCCTGAATTAGTACGAACCATAGTGAATATTCAGGTGAAACAACCATTATTTGAACCGCATAATTACCAAGAAAGCCGCGAAGCGTTAAAACATCAGCTTTTTATTGGCATGCTAAACAGCCGTTATAACGATTATATTTTAAAACCTGATGCGACAGTAATTGGCGGCGGCGGACATTTTAGTCGTTCATTTGGCGATAAAAGTATGTTTTCTATCGGCGCAGCTGTTAAACCAGGACAAGCAAAAGACGCTTTAGCGTTTTTATTAACGGAAGTGAATCGCACAATTCAGCATGGTTTTAGTGAATCAGAATTTACGCGCCAAAAAGCAGCGATCACCAATCGCTTTGAAAAAATGGCCAAAGAAGCCAACAACTTAGAATCAAGAAGTTTAGCGGCTGAATATGTTCGTCATTTTATGAAAAATGAAAATATTCCAGGTGTAATCCACGAAAATGAAATAACACAACATTTTATCCCGACTATTACTTTGGCTGAGGTTAATGCTATTGGTCAGCAATGGTTAACCAAAGAAAATCGTTTGATTGCTATTTATGGCCCTGACTCAGAAAAAGAAAATTTACCCACCAGCGAAGAAGTGATTTCAATTTGGCACGATATTGACCAGCAAAAGTTAAGTGCATACCAAGACGTAAAAATAGCTGAGCAGCTAATGTCACCGCCAACTCAAATTGGCGCTGTCGTCGAAAAAACTTATGACGATGCTTTAGACTTTCATACTTGGACTTTAAGTAACGGCGTAAAAGTTTTATTAAAACAAACCGACTTTAAAGAAGACGCGATTGAATTTTCAGCCCGTAGTAAAGGCGGCTTTTCATTAGCCAATGATGACACCTTAAAACAAATTTTATTTGCCCCATATATTACCCAAATGATGGGCGTTAGTGAGCTAAGTGCCAGCGACTTCAATAAATATATGCAAGGTAAGTCGTTTAAACTCTCGGCAAAAATTAATGATCGTCACCAAAGTTTAACTGGCAATAGCTCGGTTAAAGACCTTGAAGACTTTATGCAGCTATTACACTTAAGATTTCAAAAACCGCGACACGATCAAGCGGCCTTTGATACCTTTATTGCCCGTGCTACTCCTTATTATGAAAACAGCTTAAATAGTCCACAAGGTGTGTTTAATGAAGCGATACGTGTAAAACAACATGCCAATAACCCTCGTTCAGTAAAAATGGATGCAGCAGCGATTAAAGGACATAATTTAGCTAGCTCACTGGCGTTTTTTCATCAACGTTTTGCCAATGCCAAAAACTTTAATTTCATTTTTGTCGGTAATATCGAGTTAGATAAAATGGAAACTTTATTAGCAACTTATGTCGCAACCTTACCGACAGTTGCTGCAAAAGAAACATGGAAAAAACGACCTGATCTTAGAAACAAAGGGAAATTATCGCTAACGGTAGAAAAAGGCCTAGAGCCGAAAGCAAATGTTGTGATCAAGCTATTTGGTGACAGCCAATGGTCACATCAAGAAGTGCGTAAATTTAAAACCCTAAAAAACGTGTTAAACACGATTTTAAGAGAACGTATTCGTGAAGAAAAAAGTGGTGTCTATGGCGTTCGAGTAGGCGGAAATTTTTCTAAAGACGACAACCAATACAACTTAAGCATTTCATTTAGCTGTGATCCGCTGCGCGCAGAGGAGCTGACCTTAGAAATTCAAAAAATATTTGAAGAGCTAAAAACTGACATAGTCGACGCTAAATACGTTAACAACTATATCGAGCAAGAGTTAAAGTCACGCGAAATAAAAATGAAGCAAAATGGCTTTTGGCGTGACCATTTAACTTGGCTTGCTGAGCCTGATAATCAAACTTTGAGTTTTACAGCTAGTGACGAATTATTAAAATCAATGTCGGCTGAGCAAGTGCAAATGTCAGCCAAACATTATTTAAATTTAGCTGACAGCTTGGTCGCCACACTACTGCCAGAAGTAGAGGCGCTGGCTGATGCCGAGCATAACAACGAGGCCAACATAATAGAGTAGCTAACCGCAAAAATATAATTTAAGCTAAGCAAATTAAAAAGCGCATTTAAGTTAAAACTTAAATGCGATTTTTTGTGTTAATGTCATCACTACCGAATGCTTGGCAATTAAATCAAGATATTGATGAAAATGCCGTTTTTAGCTGACAAAAAGCATCATTAATGCGCAAAAGTGTCAATATCTAGCGTTAAATAAAATTTTTTATTGTAAAAAAGGCCGGTTTTTAGCTACTCTTAGCATCCATTTTTAAGCCCTCTGTGGGCATCAGGTATTTATTACAAATATGGCTTCTCGAATTAGTATTATAGAAAGTTTAGAAATAATTAAAGTATTATATACTGGGCATGTTTCACTTGATGAAAGGGTGAATATTCTTCATGAAATTTGTACTGACTATCATCGTAAATTTCCGCAATTAAAAGTATTAATTGATGCGAGAAAAGTTACCCAAGCGATGACACAAGCCGAGCAGCTTGTTTTTGGTACTTATGTTGCTTCAAGAGATGAAATGCGTAAAGCGTTAGTGGCGGTCATCGTCAATCCCGGTCAAATAATTAATGACATGGCTATCAGTGAGTCAAGTAAACTTGGCCACAAAGTTAACCTCTTTAATAGTGAAGACGATGCGCTAGCTTGGTTAGCCAGTGCAACTATTTAACTGTTTTAGATTATTAAACCATTACTCAAGTAGGTGCGAACATGCACTTACTTGAGTTTTGCTTACTGTCCATCGTCGTATCCTACTAACAGACACCAAAACTTTAAGTAAAAAAGCCAGTGACTGCCTAGCCCGATTTATTAACGAGTCAACTAACCCTTTTTATAAAACCCACACAATATCGTCTATTTCACCAAATATTAGTTTTCCTTGTTATACATCAAAAAAACAAAAATATAACCAACTGATTAATATACTATATTATATTTGGAATGACTTTTGCTCATTTAGCTAAGAGCCTCGGCGAATCAAACAACTTTTCAAAAAATATAGGGTATTTATCATGGAAATTAATCTTTGGGTCTTTTTAACTAGCGGCGTAATTTTTGGCGTACCTTTGGTCATTGTTGCGGCATTACTTGGTAACAAAACGAAAATGAAAATGTTAGAAATAGAAGCGCTAAAAATACAAAAAGCAAATTTAACCGCTGAAGTTGAGGACGCTGTCGATAGAAAGTTAGCCGCTCAGCTAACCCGCATTGAAATATTAGAAGCGATAGTTACCGATAAAAACTATGAGCTTAATGACAAAATCAGCAAGCTTAAATAATTAAGGTATTAAAAACACATGCAAATAATCGAATAAACAACCTCAGATCGGGATAAATATTGTTTGTGCGCTCAAAACAGCAAGCAAAGGCAGTCAAAGAAATAATTAAAGCACTGCCGCGCTGCTACCTATAATACACCGACAATATATTATTAACTCATTCTTAAGTGTGGGCTGTTTTCAAGCATAAAAAAGAAATTATCAACGAGCGAAATATGCATCTCAGCCAAATCAAAACTCTCTGGCATAAACAACCAATTATTCACAATACCGGCAAAAAAAGCATGTTTTGCAATAGCGGCTTTTTTTACATCTAAATTTTCAGGTAATTGTTTTTTCGCCACCGCATTACTAAAGCCACGCATAATTCGGTCGGTACAGTCTAAATAGGCCTGTTTTTGCCTTAGTTCTAATTCTTCGGCTTCACCATTTTGCTCAAACTTATGAAACAAAATAGAAAACACCCTTAAACGCTGTTTATCTTCCGTTAGCTGTTTTAAAAATGAATAAGAGAATTGCTTTAATTTTCCGATCGGATCCGCTTCATTATCATCAGCTGCCGCTTCACCTAAGCTATCGAGGGGTAATTTTACCCGTTCAACCATAGCAACAAATAAATCTACTTTATTCTTAAAATGCCAATAGATTGCACCACGAGTCATGCCCGCTTCGCCTGCAACATCCATTAATGTTGTTTGTGAATACCCTTTAGTAAAAAAAACTGTTTCCGCCGCATCTAACAACATACTTCTTGTTTCGGCTGTTTCTTCTTTTGTTTTTCTAACCATATCAGCACCACTCATCTTTTAGATCGGAATTTTAATACACTTTATTGGTTTATCGAAATAAACATTTACATAAATTTGAAAATTTAATATTTGAATTGTAGTTAATTAACCCATAGAATACAAACATTCATGAATGCATGTTTAATTGATTTAGCAAATTCATCTGCATTCATACACGATTATTTTCTGTTCGAGGTTGTTATGAAAACAAAATTTGGCATGGTTATGCTGTCACTCTCACTTCTTACTTTTTTATCTTCATGTGGTAAAACCAATGCAGACGAAAAAGCTAAAATGCCAACACCGCCGCCAGCAAAAGTTGATTTTGTTACGCTTAGCACTAAAAACATTGAATTAGTCGAGCATTTACCTGCCCGCGCTCATGCTTCAAAAATAGCCATCGTTAGACCACAAATATCAGGCATTATTTTAAAGCGTAACTTTGTTGAAGGTTCATTTGTCGAGCGCGGACAAGCTTTGTATCAAATTGATGATGTCATGTACAAAGCGAATTTAAGCTCGGCTCAAGCTGAACTTGCACAAACACAGGCGAACTATAAAAATGCCGAAGCAGAGCTACAACGTTATCAGAATTTAGTTAAAGACAAAGCCGTTAGCCAACAGCAATTTGAACAAAAACAAGCGCAGTTTTTAGCATATCAAGCTGAACTTAACGTGCGCCAAGCAAAACTGCATATTGCCCAAGTTGAATTGGATTATACCCAAGTATTAGCCCCAATCTCTGGCAAAATCGGCATATCTAATATTACTGAAGGTGCTTTAGTTACTGCAGGACAAAGTGCGGCATTAACCAGTATCACTCAGCTTGACCCTATTTATTTTGATATGGTGTTAGCCAGTAATGAATTAATTAAGTTAAAGCAAAACCTAGCGTCTGGCGCATTATTAAGTGCAGATAGCCCAGTACAATTTAAAATTGCAGCGCAAACCTACACAGGAAAGTTATTGTTTAATGAAGTACAAGTTAACCCTTCAACCGATACTGTCAGCTTAAGAGCTGAATTTGCCAACCCTGATTATTATTTAATGCCTGGCATGTTTGCTAATTTAGAAATAACTCAAGCGATCTCCCCCAACAGTATTTTAGTGCCGCAAAAATCGGTGATCTTTAATCGTAAAGGTCAAGCGAGTGTTTATACCGTGTCAAATGACAATCAAGCGATATTAAAAACCATAGAGTTAGGCCGTTCAATCGAACAAGATTGGTTAGTCGCGTCAGGCTTAAAAAGTGGCGATCGCGTGATCACCGTTGGTTTGCAAAAAATCAGACCGGGCTCTTCGGTACAAGCCACTTCAATAAATAATTCAGCGGAGTAAATCATGGCGAAAACGTTTATCGACCGACCTATTTTGGCATGGGTGATTGCGATCATGATCATGCTGGCCGGTATTTTATCTTTATTACAATTACCGGTTGCGCAATACCCGAATGTGGCGCCACCTTCCGTGTCTATTTCTGCCACCTACCCTGGCGCATCAAGTCAAGTAGTGCAAGATACTGTCGTGCAAGTTATCGAGCAAAGCCTGACAGGGATTGATAATGTGCAATATATTAATGCTAGCTCAGATTCGTCAGGTAATGCCAGCATTACCTTAACATTTACTGCTGGTACCAATTCAGATACTGCGCAAGTGCAGGTACAAAATAAACTGCAAAGTGCCATGCCATTATTGCCACAAGTGGTGCAGCAAAACGGTATTAAAGTCACGAAATCAACCTCAGGGTTTTTATTGGTGATCGCATTTTATTCTAACGATGGCAAAATGAATCGCAATGATATCTCAGATTTCATTTCATCTAATATTCAAGATCAAATCAGCCGTGTTAATGGCGTTGGGCAAGTACGATTTTTTGGCTCACAATACGCAATGCGAGTATGGTTAAACCCTGAAAAAATGACGCAATACGCCTTAACGGCGCAAGATGTAACTGCCGCTATCAGCAGCCAAAATGCACAAATAGCCGCCGGTGAACTTGGTGGCGCGCCAGCCGTTAAAGGTCAGCAAATTAATGCCAGCATCATAGTAGAAACCGGTTTAAAAACCGCACAAGAATTTGAAAACATTCTCATTAAAGTCAATGAAGATGGTTCAACTATTCGATTAAAAGACATTGCCCGTGTTGAACTAGGCGGTGAAAACTATCAATTATTAACCGAATATAAAAACCAAACAGCTGCCGGTTTAGGTATCAGCTTAGCCTCGGGTTCAAATGCTTTAGACACCGCCGCCGCTGTCCGTGAAAGAATGGCGCAACTATCTAACCTAGTACCTGATGGTATTGATGTCGTTTACCCATACGACACAACACCATTTGTTCGTTTGTCTATTATCGGTGTGGTGGAAACCTTAATCGAAGCCATTGTGCTGGTGTTCTTGGTAATGTATTTGTTTTTACAAAACTTTCGAGCAACACTTATTCCAACAATTGCCGTACCGGTAGTATTGTGTGGTACTTTTGCGATTTTATGGGCCTTTGGTTATTCAATTAATACTTTAACCATGTTTGGCATGGTGCTCGCAATTGGTTTGCTGGTCGATGATGCTATTGTCGTGGTTGAAAACGTTGAACGGGTTATGCACGAAGAAGGTTTGTCGCCTCGTGAAGCCACGCGTAAATCAATGAAACAAATTACCAGTGCGTTAATTGGTATTGCTTTAGTTTTGTCTGCTGTATTTATTCCAATGGCCTTTTTTGGCGGCTCTACTGGCGTTATTTATCGCCAATTCTCCATCACCATTGTTTCGTCAATGGCACTATCCGTTGTTGTTGCCTTAATTTTAACTCCTGCCTTGTGTGCGACTTTATTAAAACCGGTCGATCAACATAAAAAACCTGAAACAGGATTTTTTGCTTGGTTTAATAAAGTCATGTTCGGTGCGACCCAAAAATATCAATCAAGCCTTGTTCATATTTTAGCGAGAACCGGTCGATACATGCTGATTTATGGTTTATTAATTGGCGGCTTAATATATTTATTCGCTAAATTACCAACCTCATTTTTACCTGATGAAGACCAAGGCACTATGTTCACGCAAATGGTACTACCGCAAGGTGCTAGCCAAGAGCGTTCAGCTGAAATTATGAATAAAATTGAAAAATTTTATTTAGAAGATGAAGCAGAAAATGTTGAAGCTATATTCTCCGTGATCGGCTTTAGTTTTAGCGGTAATGGCCAAAACTCAGGTTTAGTATTTGTTAAATTAAAAGACTGGGATTTACGTCAGCGTGATGATCAACATGTAAAAGCTATTGCTGGCCGAGCCATGGCACATTTCTCACAATTTAACGATGCGATGGCATTTGCCTTTGTACCGCCGTCGATTAGAGAGCTTGGTAATGCTTCAGGTTTTGATTTTCAACTACAAGATTTAGGCGGCTTGGGACATGAAGCACTCATTGGCGCACGTAATCAATTGTTAGGTATGGCCTCACAAGATCACCGTTTAATGGGCGTACGCCCGAATGGCCAAGAAGACACGGCCCAATTTAAAATTGATATTGATCAACAAAAAGCATTAGCATTAGGTTTGAGTTTAAATGATATCAATCAAACCTTCGGTACCGCTTGGGCGTCAAAGTACGTTAATGACTTTGTTGATAACGGCCGGGTAAAACGCGTTTATGTTCAAGCTGACGCTCCTTATAGAATGATGCCTGATGATATTAAGTATTGGCATGTTCGTAATAATAAGGGTGAAATGATCCCATTCTCAGCCTTTAGTAGTGCGAGATGGACTTTTGGCCCAGCTAAACTTGAACGTTATAACGGCGCTTCTTCAGTACAAATTCTCGGGCAAGCTGCACCGGGTTACAGTACCGGCGATGCGATGCAAGCAATGTCCGAACTCGCTGCTAAATTACCTAACGGTATTGGTTTTGAATGGTCAGGCATGTCGCTGCAAGAAAAACAATCAGGCGCGCAAGCTCCGATGTTATATGCCCTGTCTATTTTAGTAGTATTTTTATGCTTAGCCGCATTATATGAAAGCTGGAGTGTACCGTTTTCAGTGATGATGGTAGTCCCGCTAGGTGTCTTAGGGGCACTATCTTTTGCTCTTGCCCGTGGTTTATCAAACGATGTTTATTTCCAAGTCGGACTATTAACAACCATAGGATTAGCCGCTAAAAATGCGATTTTGATTGTTGAATTTGCCCGCACCTTGTACGAAGAAAAATTAGGGGAAAGAACCTTAGTCGAGGCAACAATTGAAGCGGCAAAATTACGCTTACGCCCTATTATTATGACCTCGTTAGCCTTTATGTTAGGGGTTACGCCATTAGTATTAAGTTCTGGCGCGGGCTCTGGCAGCCAAAATGCCATTGGTACAGGGGTATTTGGCGGTATGTTATCAGCAACTGTGTTAGCTATATTCTTTGTACCCTTGTTTTTTGTTACCGTGATCAAATTATCTGAAAAGTTAGCACGTAAAAAAGGTGATATTTAATGAACCACAGCAATAAACTGAGTGTGGTTATTGCCACACTCGCGCTAACAGCTTGCTCAATGGCGCCCAATTATCAAACACCTGAAACATTACTGCTAACCAGTGATGCTGAGCAAAACGCTAATGCCCCCCACCAATTAGCACTGAACAAAGAGCAAAAAACTAACGGGAAAAAACTAAATGGGCAAGCATTAAACTGGCAAGCGTTTTATCAAGACCGACAAGTGAAACGTTTAATTACGCTCGCACTTGAGAACAATAAATCACTTGAAATTGCCGAGCATCAATTGGCGCAATTACAAGCTAAATATCAAATTGAAGCCAGCAGTCAATGGCCGCAATTAGCTTTAGGTGTGAGCGGGCAAAGACAGAAAAACTCACTCAATCAAAGTACTTCTTTTAGTGAATATTCTTCGGTATACAACACTAACATTGGTTTTACCGCCTATGAATTAGACTTTTTTGGCCGAGTGACAAACTTAAAAAACGCAGCATTATCTGACTTTAAAGCAAATCAATATGCGCTTCAAACGTTAAGACAAAGTACCGCCGCGCATGTTGCTCAGTTATATTTTGAACTACAAGCCACAGCACTACAGCTAAGCTTACAAAATCAGCTTAGCGTTAGTGCTAAAAAGGTTTTGCAAATCCAAGGTAAGAAGTTTTCACTTGGTATAATTGCAGCGACAGAATTAGCACAAAGTAACGTGCGATTAAGCCAAGTGAATTTACAAATTCAGCAACTAACCACTAAGCAAGCGCAAATTAGTCAGCAGTTACAAGCCATTACCGGCTATGCACAAACCAGTGAAATTAATTACTTAAACAGTCAGTTTGATTTAACCTTGTTAAAACCTTTACCGGTAACCTTAGCCTCTAGTGTACTGCTAAATCGACCTGATATTGCCCAAGCAGAAGAAAAAATTAAAGCCGCTAATGCTAATCTTGGTGTTGCGCGCGCAGCTTTTTTCCCTTCAATCAGCTTGACTTCAAATATTGGTTTAACGAGTAATGCCTTATCAGATTTATTTGATGCAAACTCGCAAACTTGGTTATTTATGCCGCAAATTAATTTGCCAATTTTTACCGCCGGACGATTAACGGCGCAAGAAACCATTGCCGAATTACAGCAAAAAATTGAAATTAAGCAGTATCAGCACACGATCGAAAATGCCTTTACTGAATTTCAAAACCAATTATCAATAAGCCAAGCACTCACTGGGCAATTAAAGCAGCAGCAAAAAATTGTCGTGAGTCAGCAGCAGCAACTAACGTTAGCTGATCATCGATTAGCACAAGGTTTAGATGATATCACTGACGTTGAACAGGCAAAACAAGCGTTATTGCTACAGCAACAAAACTTAGCGGGCTTACAATTGTCGTATTTATCGAATCAATTAAACTTGTTTAAGGTAATAGCAGGCAATTATACCACTGCGCCGTTAGATAAAAGCCAAGATAATAGCGATGATAATAGCTCAGATAACATAGCTGCTATTCAATCAAATATGCAATCAGATACGCGCTTTGAAAATAACGTTGATGATAAATTGGCGAGTAATCAACTAAATCAATAACGTAAATAATTAATCAAGGTAAAAAAAAGCCAGTAGTTTTATCGCTACTGGCTTTTTATTTGGCGTTAAACCATAAACCCTAATTAACCATCGAGAGCTAACTTCAACCAAGACTTCCAGCTTCTAGCTTCTAGCTTCTGGCTTCTAGCTTCTAGCTTCCAGCTTCCAGCTTCTGGCTTCCAACTTCTGGCTTCTAGCTTCTAGCTTCTGGCTTCTGGCTTCTAGCTTCCAGCTTCTGGCTTCCAACTTCTAGCTTCCAGCTTCTAACTTCTGGCTTTTAACCTCCAGGCTAAAAAAGGTAATTAACCTGTGATGCCGATATGAATGTCACCATCAATTTCTTTCACCGGATAGATTTTAATTGGCTCTTTGGCCGGACGATTAATCGCTTTACCGGTTTTAATGCAAAATCTTGAGTTGTGTTTAGGGCAAAGTACTTTGCCATTTTCAATAAAACCATCAGCTAAATAAGCATGCTCATGGCTACAAATTCCGTCAGTGGCGTGGTATTCGCCTGACTTTAATTTATAAACCGCATAATGATTACCATCAATACACACTTTAACCGCGTCATCATCACCTAATTCACTTGCAGCAACTGCTTTTTTCCACTGTAGGTCTTGTGCTGGTACATCAAGCGTTCTCGTTGGAATAACACTTTCACCACTTGCTGCCATTGGGATCATCGCATCATCAGCAGATAGTGCTTTAATGCGTTTTACCCGACGGTCTGCTTGCTCAGTAGGGACTTCACGTTTAACAAAATACGTTGGGTCTTTAACCTGCTTCATCAATGCTGGGATCATTTCTTTATAAACAGCGATCATGCCGTTATAAGGGGTTGGCATTTGCTCTTTTACCCGCTTTGAAAACTTAGGTAATTGATGAAATGGCATTAACGGATTCATATGGTGTTCAACATGAAATTGCATATTCATGTACAAGAAACCTAAAAACGGGTTCACTTTAATGGTACGAGAGTTTTTACGGTGATCCCAAGTGTCGTCATCAAGACCGGCATGCTGCGCTAACACAAAAGCTCGTTGAATAAGGTTGCCATAAAGTTTTGGTAAACCAAAAAATAATACCGGCAACCAAGTTTGAAAATAAACCGCTAACACGATTGGTATAAGGTTTACTAATAAACTAGCACGTGCCCACCAAAACATTTTTGTATGTTCTTCTTCTGGCACAAATTTTTTCGCATCCGCTGAAACAACTCCCAACGCATGTTGAATTAAAATAGGCAGATAATAACGTGACTCACCTAAACTCCAGAAGTTTAAAAAGTGCTCCCAAAATGTTGGCGGACGCGTAACGGTAATTTCAGGATCAATATCATTAATAACAGTATAAGAGTGATGACGCACGTGTGACCAATGAGTAAAAATAATGTCACGTTGTTGCATCGCGGTCGCAATAAAACACAGCAGCGTATTTAACCAAGGGGTTTTAAAAACAGTACCGTGCGAGCTTTCATGCCAGCGCGCATCACAGGCACAATAAAAAATCCCATAGAGAAAAAATGCCGGAATAGCCCAAGCCGTCCCGATCATTTGAAATGCTAAGTAACCGGTTAAACCTAAACAAGTGAACCAAATTAAGGTATCAATAATGCCGCGATAATTATTACGTTCCATAAACGAGCGAAACTCTTGACGAGGCACATCGACTTGGAACCAAGGCTCTTCAACAATATAATCTTGTGGGTTAATCATAATCGTAAACTCTTTTAATGTTGTTATTCGAGATTGATTACTCGATAGTTAAATGTAATTTTTTAGACTTTGGAAAAGCGACACAGGGTAATATTGCCCCTTGATTTAATTCTTCATCGCTCAACGCTTCGTCAGTTAACATGCCGACTTCACCAGACTTACAGGTACCAAAACAAGCGGTACAAGTACCTTCTCGGCACGAATATGGCAGATCAATTCCTGAGTCAATTGCAGCTTGTAATACGCTGATACCTGGTTTGATGATGAATTTTTTATCTTCGCCATTAATAGTCACGGTTGCATCACAATGTGTTGGGGTAAATTCAGGTTTAGGATGAACAACAGTAGATGGCACAAAGCTTTCTTTGTGAAAGTCTTTAGCGGCAATACCATAAGCCAACATAGTTTCTTCCATCAGCGCCATTAAGCCGCCAGGACCACAGGTATATACGCCAGCAGCGCCTTGAATATTAAAGCTATCTAAAATAGGTTTAGCGCGTTCGGCGTTAATAAATCCCGGCACTTGTTGCTGAGTTTTACCACCAAACATACCGGCCAGACCTGATTTTTTCACTGTGATGGTTTGCTGGTTTTCGCTATCAAGATAGTGATGTAAGGTAAATCGCTCACTATGCGCTTGGGCCAACGCATTTAATTCATCTTTGAAAATAATATCGTTTGGCGATTTATTGACATAAAGCATGCTGATTTTAGTATCTGTGGTTTGGCTTAACGCAGTTTTTAAAATTGCCATCATCGGCGTAATACCACTACCGCCAGCAATTAAAACTAAATGCCGATAAGTGCTTTCTTGCGGCTTATACATAAAATTGCCAGCCGGACCTAAAACTTTTAGCTCGCTACCTGCTTTTAAATACGTATTTAAATAGTTAGATACGATTCCGCCGGGCACACGTTTAATACCAATGCCCATGTTGGTTTCTTGATCGGTAGTAAATAATGAATACGAGCGACGTTGCTCTTTGTCATTCACATCCAAGATAACAGTTAAAAACTGCCCTGCTATTGCTTTTTTTACCGACTCATCTTGCTCAAAATAAATCGCTTTACTGTCTGCAGTTAAGCTCTCTACTTTTGATATTTTTAAGGTATGTGTATTCATGTAAAAATAATCCCCTAATTTCTATAGGGTATTTATACCAAATAGTTGTTAGAGGAAATGTTAACAATTCACCAGTTAATAACAAAATTTTGTCATTCGATGATTAAAACGTTAAATATACGGACGATAACTAGTTTTATTTGCAGGTTTGGGATGATAAATGTCATATTTATGCTAAAAGCTTTGGTATTCTTCCATCGGTTCTATATTGATAATTTTCGAACGATTCATCGTTACTTTAAATCGCTGAGCGTACTCATGACCTGATTTATTACGCTGTACCAACACCAAGTTTAATTGATAGCGACGCTCAACACTTTGATTAGAAATTTTATTGCCATCTAAAGAAAAAAGACGCCCTTCACCTTTTTTAAGGTAACGAGTAAAAGGCGTTAAATTAAAGGTTAACTGATTTTGAATTTCTTCAAAGCCAGGCATAAACTCTTTCACCATAACGCGACTGTCACACCTAAAATGTAACAGCTTCGAAGCCTGCTTGTTTTGTTGTCTGCGTTTTTTCAACATATCAGCAACACGCTTAGGCAAACCCGCTTTAGTAATATACTCTAACCAAATAGTTTGATGCGCCATTTTAGTTTGCGTTAAATTATTAATAAATAATTGCTGCCACTTAGGCCTGCCTTGCTGAATTTTACGCCAAATATATAGAGTTAAATCATCTTTAAATATTTCACGAATACCGTAGATCCCGCCCAAAATTACAATCAGCACTAAGGTAACTTCAGTAAAAGCTGAGCGAGCATTTAAAATTACCGACATCACAAAAGCCATGATCACAGCGGTAACCGACCCTCTGACTAAACGTTTAAGGTTCGCGTCTAAGTTGCGGGTTTTAATACTAAAAACCACACCAAATTCGCTTAATCGCTGCAATAGCCGCATTTTATTAGTTATACGGTTTGGATCTTCTAAGGTGATATTAGAATTATATTGATTATCAATTCTGTGGTTATTTTCAGCGCGGCAAAAATCTAATAAAAGTTCTCTTTGCTCATGAAAGTCACTGTTTTTAGCTGCTTTGGCAATCAACCTTAAAAAGTCCTGCTCTGTTTGCCAACTTAAATAGTTGTCAACATTTTCAAAATATGAGCTTAATTTTTTATCTGACGGCGTATAACGGCGGAACTTTTTTAATAAGTTTTGAGTTTGCTCAACTAAACCAAGTGCTTCGCGATAAAAATCAGCGGTATCTTCAAGCTGTATCGTTTGTTTGATATCGGTTTCTAACGCGGTTCTAAATTGATACGAGAATAGATTAATATTGCTGCGGTAATCGGTTTGCTCGCCTTTATTTTGGCTGACAAAACGGCTTCGAACTAAGGGCAAATGTACTTGTTCAGAAAAGTAAGCAATTTGTGAATTAATACTGCTATGAAAATAGTTATCTTCACTTAACGTACGAGCATTAATGCCAATATCTTCTGGAATAGAGAAGTATAAATCTAATTGTTGAAATGCTTGTGGTAAAAACGCTTGGGTAATCTTAAAAGATAAGTTTTCGTCTGGTGCTAGAATAACTTTTTTCATATTTACCCCTTATGCATTTAGCATATATTTACCTTGGTAAAACCTTATGCCCTTTTCCTAAAAACCTGAATACGGTTAATCAGCTTAATTACAATGCTTGGCCTTTAAAAAGTTACGTAAACAGCTTTTTAATAATAGTAAATATGCTGTCTTTTTTATGCTTAATTTCACCTGGGTGATAGGTATCGGTTAAAGCAGTTAAGCGAAGAGAAACGGTACCGCCGTGCCCCCAAGGCCACCATATAGCAACTAACATCGGTTTATCGTCTTTGGCTGGGCGAGTAAAAACCACCTGATTTTTTTGTAATTTAACCAAGGCACCTAATTTAATCTTTAGCGGGCCTGGTGCATAACGAATATTTTTAACATCCCACTGATGATCGAATTCACTTTGCAACAAGGCAAAAATCTTCTCTTTTTTATTACTGGCAAACTCTGAAAGCCTAACGTTTTTTTGTTCGTCCCAGCGCCATGGATATTCATCACCAAAAATTTCGACCAGATATTCTGTCACGCTTTCAATTTCATGTTGTTGCAACGACATAAAACCTAACAACCTTTTAATTATTATTAACTTGCAATGATATATTTATATCACAATTCAGCATTAAGATAAGTATTTAATATCGAAAAAAGAGTTGTTCTTGTCGTGTAAGATTTAGTTTTTCTATCTAAATATTCAGCAGCTATAGAGTTTGGTCTTATTTTTAGATCATAGACTATTTAAGGCTTTAGCAAATTTCTATTTACTCCTGTGTTATACAAACAGAAAAGCCTCTAATTGTTAATACACATCAGCTGAACTGACCGGCATTACGCTTAGAGGCTTTTACATTACTTTTAAACAAGGTTATTAAATTAGTGACCTAATTCAATAATTCCCCACACACCGAGGTTATTTACCGTAATAACCGAATCACCATTAGCATTATTAGTAATATTTACATTCACTGAATTTGCAGCTGGTAAATGTACGGTCGCGGTAGTTACACCTTCTGGGAAATACCCTGATGGGATCGCAATTTTGACATTACTTAACACAGGAGTAACACCATTATTAGGATTAACCGGACGGTTTAATAACTGTATAACATAAGGGGCATTATTATCAGTTTCATGCACTCTCGACAAGGCAGAAACTGTCGCATCGGCTGCGTTACCATTAATGGTGACAGAGATATGATTAGTTTTAAGTGCATTAATAGCGGCCGTGTCAGAATTCTTACTTAAATCTAAAACTCTGCCTGAATAAGCATCTACTAAAGCATTTTGACCATCCGTTAAATATTTACGGTCACTATCAACAATAATGGTTTGTAAGCTATCTAACTGCGATTGGGTTGGTACAACAGGATGACCGGGGTCACCAAAAGGTAATAAATCAAAGTTAAGGTTGTTTTCGATTAAATAACGAATACTCGTTTGTAGCGTACCACTACCATCAATCCACCCGGTATCAAGTGACGCCATTACTGGTGATACTAAACCCACTTTTGAATAAGCGTCGTAGCCATCAAGTAAATTACTATTGTCATCTGCAAATTGATAAATATCACGATAGTTATCAGCACCTGGCGACCAGACACCGGCATCGCCAATCCAGATGTTGGCAGGAATAGAGAAAATAGCCCCCATCGCATAAGATTGCGCTATCCAAGTACGCGCATGTGCAGGAGCATTTCTATCGTGTAAGTTAGCGAAATCAAAAGGATAAGGGAAATACACTAACGTTTTATCAACTGCCTCCGCCCCCTTTAAGTGAGTAACTATACTCATTGGCATTTCATCTGCAACTGCTGATCCCATCGCTAATTCACCAGCCAAAAAAGTAAGATCTTTATCAAAGATATATCCACGAGCTTCTGATAATGCAGTGGTAGCTCCAATTTCAATATTGGCATCTTTAGAGCGAATGTAATCAAATACCTCACCCATTTTTTCATTTAAGACGTCACGATTAAAATAAATAAAATCATCAAATAATGGAATGCCGCTACCAATTCTGTTTGCCGCTGCCATATATGAGGTATGTGTATAACCTTTATTTTTAAGGAAGGTGCGATAATTAAAGTTATTAATGTTATTAATACCTTTAGCACTTAATTGAGCCGCCGTATATTTATCCCCCATATACGATCTAAAAGCATCCATCGACATAGTAGAGAAGTCGCCACCAAACTGATTCATGTCAGTTGAACGCGTTGACGATGTTTGCGAATCAAACATAATATGTGACACATTAGCGGTTAAAAGCGCATCGACTTGTGATTTAAAATAATCAACAAACACCGGGCTATGGTTACTTAACCAGCCATTAGGATAACCTTGATAAGATAAGTCTCCCATGAATGACATAGTAACAATATCCTCATCTAAGGTGCGTACCCAATGAGAGGTTGGATCACCTGTATATTCGGTAAACCAACGAAAACCCCAATCAAATTCGCCACGTGCAATATAGTCTAAACCTTTATTACGATAGCCCTGTACCTCATTCACCCAAGTAGAAAGCACGTTACTGTCGTATAGATCATGCTCAGGCATGTGTCCCCAAAAAGCACCGCTGGCACCAAAATCGGTAAAGGCTGAGAGGTTCGAATTTTGTGGATATGTATAAAACACTGATGATTTTTTAATTTGACGATGAGCTGGTAGCGCTAATGGCGGTTCTAAATGTATCGCATTGTTATTGCCGTTATCACCATTACCAGTATCACTTGATTGATAAATAAACGTTAATTCATCTGCATTCCACTGCCAATTGGCTGAACCATGACTACGTAAACGTATGGTATAAGTGCCGGCACTTGGAATAACGATATCACCATTAAGCGCAAAGTCTTGATACGTATCCCAACCGCCTGTGCTCGATAAATAAGCTGAGGCAACAGTCGCGTTGTTAAGTAAAATTTCAGCGCCGACTTGGCCTTGTATTGTAGTACCAGCAGCCAGCTTAGCACGGTAAGTACCGGCAGTATCGAACATGACATTATAATCCCCGTAGTCTCCCACAGTATTAAAATTAATGCCTTGATTGGTTTGACCAAAACCGACAACACTATCGCCAGCAACTGCAGCGCCGGTTTTGCCTGTACCGACGAAATCTTCAAGAGGAATTACAACATCATCAACAGGATCAGAAGTCGAATTAGCGGTTAATTTAAAAGATTCTAAATTCCATTGCCAATTAGGTCCCATGGCATGTAAGCGAATAATAGAATCGCCAGCGGGTAATGTGACAGTATGAGGTGCGGTGAGCGATTGAAAATTATCCCAACTACTGAGTGGAACAGTAACAGTACCTTGGCTTTCCCAACTACCGCTACCTTTAACTAAAACCTCTATCATAGGGTTTGCCGCAACACTCGTACCAACCATATATTCTATGGTGTATTCACCACCGTTTGCGGTAATATTATAATCAACATAATCACCAGCATTAACATAGCTTATCGCTCCGTTACCATTAGTTGTATATGTTGTGATCGGATTAGGCTGGCCATCATCAAATGTGCCACCTGAATTATCAAATAATTCTGCCTCGACCGGAATAGTATCTGCGTAAGCCTGAGTTCCCATCATCGTCATAGCAAGTACTATACTTGCACTGAGTAACGAACGTTTGCATTCAATCATATAACCCCCTTCCTATAAAATTATTATTATGTCTTTATTAGTACGGATAATTCATAGTGATTCTATTGACAACACGATTTAAAACATGTCGTAAAGATAACTTTTTCTTTTATTATCAATCCCTTATTAAAATAACGAATTATCTTACTGACCACACCTTAAACGAAAGACAACAACGTCACAAGAGCTAAATTGTTAACACTCAACTATTCATTGAAGACAAAATTGTATTTTATTGATAGCTAAGTAAACACTTAACGATCAAAAAAAAACACAAAAAACATTCACCTAACAGACAAAGTCGATCGAATTTAATACGTACCTTTGTGTATTATTGATAAAACATCAGTGTTAAAAGTTATGACTCGTTTAACATTTAATTTTTTAGCAAAAAATGTAGTGCATGTGATGGCTGCTAATATGTGTTGATGTGAGAATAAAGAAAAGGACCTACGAGAGACTAATGCCAGTCAGTTAAGCTGGCTGTTTTTTTTGTTTTTATTACATGGGTACTTCGATGGTTTTGGTTTAATCCACCAGCGATACCTCCTTTCTTCCCGTCTTGCGGGTAACTTAAAATAGCTGAGTTGCTCGAGTAACCATGCATAATGCTTTGGTATATTACCCGGAGTCGTTAACGGGATTGTTGCAACACCCGCTTGCTAAAAGCCTTTTTCAATTAATTGTGGAGAGAGAATCTCTGAGAATTTTTTGAAAGAATGAAAGGTATTACAAGCTTGAGCGTTGTTGCTAATTCAGTTTCTAAACGCATAAAAAATCCGATACCAAATATTGATATCGGATTTTGAACTATCTAGAAGATCGGTCAGTGGATCATTAAATATTTCTTAACTGATCGGCATTAAGCTGATGCTGGCTTTAAAACGTAATGAAACCAGCTAAATTAAGCTCGACCCATAAATTTCTTTTCTTCGGTATTAACTTTAATTTTATCGCCGGTAGAAACATGCTCAGGCACTTGAATAATTAAACCCGTAGAAAGTGTTGCCGGTTTTGTCCGCGCAGTGGCACTGCCGCCTTTAATTGACGGATCAGTTTCAGTAATAACTAAATCAACACTTGAAGGTAAATCAACGCCAACGGGGGTGTTATCAACAATGATAACCGCCAAGCCTTCAGTTTCTTCATTGATAAATTGAATTTCGTCAGCGATCGCTTCAGCATTTAAGTTATAAGGCGTGTAATCTTCATTGTCCATAAAGACATATTGATCACCATCCATGTAAGAAAACATTGATTTTCGTCGAGTAAGATCAGCAAAATTTAACATATCGCTATCTTTAAAAGTTTCATCAATTTTTTGTCCGGTAACAACATCGTACATACGCATACGGTATAAACTTCCGCCAGCTCGGCCTTGTGGCACTGAGCGCGTAATGTCTTTAACAATAACAACGTTGCCTTTGTATTCAATCGCGGCATTTTTTTTAATATCACTAGCCTTTGGCATTTTCTTTCCTAATCTTTATATTACTAGTTGCTTAACTTACCCAGAAAAATAACATGAACACTTATTGGTTCAAATAGCTTTTTAACTTTTTTTAATTTTCTATTTAAGTTCTCTAATTAAGTTTTCTATCTACAGTCTATTTTAATAAGTCATGATCGGCAGGCAGCTGCTTCATAATCCACATAACCAAGCGATGCTGTAAACTAGCTAGGTCTTCTTTGTCTTTTGGTAACGGCGCAATCAACTTATCATTAACTAATAGTCGATATAAGCTTTCAACTTTTTGCTTCGCGGAATCAGTCGCCGAGAAACCTTTATAGCCTCTATTTTTGGCATATTGCTCAGCAATTGTTACTGCCATTTTTAACAGCGCTTTTTCATTTTTAATTTTTTTCATACTGCCTTATTCCTTGGTTTGCTATGTTACTTGTCACTTTATTGAACCATCATACTGATAAGTGACATAAAAAAAATAGCAATTTCCTCAACATTAAAAAAAAGACCTTACTTATTACTAAGTAAGGTCCTTTATAATACTGTTAACGACTAATTATACGTCGTAAGTCGTTGAGGCAGTATCACCGCCACGACCAGTCCAGTTAGTATGGAAAAACTCGCCACGTGGCTTATCTGTACGCTCATAAGTGTGAGCACCGAAGTAGTCACGTTGCGCTTGTAATAAGTTTGCAGGTAAACGTTCAGTTCTGTAACCGTCGTAGTAGTTTAATGCTGCTGTTAAACAAGGAGCAGGTACACCATTTACGATTGCAGTGGCAGCAACGTTACGCCAGCTTTGCTGTGCATTAACAACTGTATCTTTGAAATAATCATCAAGTAATAAGTTGTTAAGTGCTGGATTTTTATCAAAAGCTTTTTTGATATCGCCTAAGAAAGCACTACGGATAATACAACCACCACGCCACATTAATGCAATGCCGCCGTAGTTTAAGTTCCAGTTGAATTCTTTCGCAGCTTCACGCATTAAGGTATAACCTTGCGCATAACTAACAATCTTAGATGCTAGTACTGCTTGACGAAGATCTTCAATGAAAGCAACTTTGTCGCCAGTAAATGATTTTTCTGGACCGGTTAAAACTTTAGCCGCTTCAACACGTTCATCTTTAAGTGCAGAAATACAACGAGCAAATACAGACTCAGCAATAAGTGTTAATGGCACACCTAAATCAAGAGCAACAACACCTGTCCACTTACCTGTACCTTTTTGGCCAGCAGTGTCTAAAATTTTCTCGACTAGTGGTTCACCGTCTTCATCTTTATACGCCATGATATCGCGAGAGATTTCAACAAGGTAAGAATCAAGTTCAGTTGTATTCCATGCTTTAAATACTTCATGAATTTCATCAGCGTTTAAGCCAACGACTTCTTTCATTATTTGGTAAGCTTCACAAAGTAACTGCATGTCGCCGTATTCGATACCGTTATGTACCATTTTAACGAAGTGGCCTGCGCCATTTTCGCCAACATAGTCACAACAAGGCTCGCCGCCGTCAACTTTCGCAGAAATTCCTTGGAAAATTGGCTTCACATGTTGCCAAGCTTCTAAAGAACCACCAGGCATAATTGAAGGACCTGTTAAAGCACCTTCTTCTCCACCTGAAACACCAGCACCAACAAAGTGAATACCTTTTTCGTGTAAATATGCTTCACGACGAATAGTATCTGGGAAATGAGTGTTACCGCCATCAATAACGATATCACCTTCTTCTAAGTATGGAAGCAAGGATTCAATTGTTGCATCAATTGGCGCGCCCGCTTTAACCATGATCATCACTTTACGTGGTTTTTCTAAAGACTCTACAAGCTCTTGTACTGAATAAGCACCACGAATCGTCTTGCCTTCGGCACGACCAGTAACGAATTTTTCAACTTTATCTGTTGAACGGTTAAACGCTGTAACAGTAAAACCTTTGCTAGCCATATTTAAAATGAGGTTTTCACCCATTACTGCTAAGCCAACTACACCAATATCTGATTTTGCTTTCATATTTTCCTCTAAGAAAGTCGTAACATCTATTCTAAAAATTTGAATGTCTGTTAATAGTTTTCATGAATACGCCGATGTTTATTTGTCATGATATGTAATAGTTATTAAAACAAACCAATAAGACAGTTCGCGAATTATCTTTCAAGCACGCTAACTCTTTAAAAATTAACAAAAATATTAATCTTTAAGGCAATCTAAAGATAAAAGTAATTAATGTTAGAAATGAAACTTTCGACGTAACAATGTACATTACAAAATAACGGCGTAAAAATACCCTATTTAGCCCCTATAAAGCAACCTAAGATTGCATTATCTTCACATCATTGGTGCATTAATTATGCTGAAAAAGCATATCAAATGAATTGATTTAACTCGAAGTGAGTTTACTGGAGAAATTGTTCGGTGAATTCTTGTGCTTTTATCGGCATTGAAAAGTAATATCCTTGGCCATACTCACAAAAAAGTTTAGACAATAAAACTTTCTGTTCTTGTGTTTCTATGCCTTCAGCTACTACTTTAATGCCGAGTTTATTTGCCATGACTATAATCGCTTCACACAAAGCAAGATCATGATTACCTGCTTCCATATTATGAACAAAACTTTTATCTATTTTTAGATAATCAGTTTTATATTCTTTTAAATACGCAAAAGAACAATAGCCGGTGCCAAAATCATCAATGGCAATACTGATATTAGCTTCTCGCACACGGTTTAATACATCTTCAATATCAGCATGCGACTCCATTAATAGATTTTCAGTAATTTCTAAAATAATACTATCGGCTGGGATACTCTTAGCCGATAACGCATTTAACCAAGCAAGAATATTACCGCTCGATTTTTTATATTGCAGCGGCGAGGTATTTACACTGACCTGAAAATTAGGCACTAGATTACGCCATTGAACGACGTCAATTAACACCGTTTGGAAAAGCAAATCACTAATATCAATAATTAAGCCCGTTTCTTCCGCTATAGGAATAAAATCATAAGGACTGATCAGCCCCTTAGTGGGATGTTGCCAGCGGATCAAGGCTTCCGCTTTCTCTATTTTATTAGTACTTAATTCAATAATCGGTTGATAGGCGACAAAAAATTGATTTTCTTGAATCGCAATACGTAAGTCATTGATCAATTCATTACGAGTAAAGGCCGTTTCACGCATTGTTTCAGTAAAAAAGTAACAACTGTTTCTGCCCGCCCGTTTAGCGCAGTACATCGCTTGATCAGCATTTTTCAGTAATTCATCGATATCATCACCGTCGTCAGGATAAACAGTAATACCAATACTTGCCGAGGTATGTACAGTATTAGTTTTTAACTGATAAGGCGTTGATAATTCACACAACAGGGTTTCAGCAACTTTGCTTGGGCTCGCGGCGTGGGTAAAATCAGCATAAATAATAACAAACTCATCCCCTCCTAGCCTGGCAACAATGTCATTCTTACGCACATTTAAACTAATACGCTTAGCTACTTCAATCAGTAACAAATCACCAACAGCATGGCCGAGAGTGTCGTTAATATCTTTAAAGTGATCAAGATCAAGGAAAGCGATACCTAACTTGCCTTTATCACGATCGGCTCGGCTCATCGATTTTTTTAAATGCTCTACCATCATATTGCGATTGGGTAATTCCGTTAAACCATCAAAATTCGCCTGCTGCCAAATCAGTTGATTTGCTTTTTCTCTTTCAATCGCAATACTCGCTAAATGAGCAAATTGCTCAATTAAAGCAAGATCACGTTCTGACGGCATTAAGATCTCATGATGATAAAGTGCAAAGGTTCCTAACACCTTGCCATCTGCATTTTTAATTGGCTCAGACCAACAAGCTTGAAGGTTAACCTGCTGCGCTAAAGGTAAATATTGTTGCCAATAAGGATGATTATTAATATCGGCAACAATCACGCGTTCCGCTAAATAAGCAGCTGTACCACATGAACCAACACCTTCACCAATGGCAATATCATTAACCGCCTGATTGTAAAAGTCAGGTAACGACGGCGCGGCGCCAAACACTAGGTGTTTACCGGTATTATCAATTAATGAAATACTGCATTTAATATTTGAATATTCTGATTCAACATTTAACGCAATGGCATTTAAGATCTCATAAATAGATTTTGAACTCACCATAATTTCTAAGGTGTTATTTCTTAGTTTGGTGATTTGCGAATTGGCTAATAGTTTTTCATGTTGGCTTTTCATCTCTTTGGCAAAAACAAAAGCAAAAATACAAGTGATCAGTAAAGTTACAACTAGCGTAAAAAAAACATCAATATCCACCTTTTGGTAGACAAGAATAAAAATAGTAAGACTAAACAGCACAGAAGTGATGAGCGCGCGTTGTATTGAAAATAAATAAAAAGCGGCAACAACCGAAGGAAAAAGCCAATAAACGTAGTTGGCTCCATTAAGGTAAACAACCGTTATGATACCTATTAAAGCAATAGCCGCGAGTAAATGACTCGCCCGATTGAGTTTTCGGGTAAAAAAAATAAAACAAAAAATACTGATTAGCGCAATAACAATGACGCCATCAATCAAAGCTGTTAAATATTCTTGATGAAACACTCGATAAAAGACAAAAGGGAATACCGCCAGTGCTGCAAAAGCACTAATTGATAATAATAAATATTCTTGTGTCGAACGCTTCTTCATACTTTTTATATTAAACACTAAAATATCAACTTATTTAGTGGCTTATTTGAGATGAACGATTAGTTTAAAATGTAGTGGCTTTATTGTTAAAAGTACAATTGAATCAGAGATAAAACCAAGTCCATTAAGTTTTTCCCGCTCAGCGAGAGTTAAAGGGCTTAGAGGTAAGGCATTGATTGAAGACGAAACCATGGATGGTTGAGCTCGAGCGACTCAGGAGATAAAGCCGAGAATAACTATGTTTAAATAGTTTTTCGTGTTTTAAACTTACTAATGCAGCTCTGAGTTGGGAACTAATTTAGTTGGTTTAAAATAAGGGATAGTAGTTGCGAGCATGTAGCACCTAATGAAGCAAAGCTGCTAAAAAGGTGTAAGCCATTGATAAGTTGAGATTGGGTGGTCTCCCTCCCAGCCACACCTCGGCACATGAGTCATCTGCTACGGTTGCTTCCTTCCGGACCTGGCCGGGTTAACAGACTATCATTGCGAAGGGACCAGAAGGGACACCATAGATCGCTCGAAAGCGCGCGAATTATCGCTAATCAATCCCGTACTTGCAAGTACAAGTTTACAAAAATTGATTGGTTGTTTTATTTTTGAACAAAAAGAGCAAGTTAATCATTATTTGCACGTGATAACTTATCATTTATTTCTAATAGGATTGATTTGATCACTAAAAGATTTTCTTTACCTAAGCGTAATAATAATTTTTCCGCATCATCTAATGACTCAAGCTCATCGTCTTGATATTTGTACATCACACTTTGTCGTGATAATTTTAAATCTTCTTGTGGGAAATGCATATCCAGTACGCGAGTAATCGATGTTTGTAAGACCTCGGTAAAATCTTGCTCAGGGTAACCTAACTCTTGATAAGCTTGATCGATAAGCGGCTTAACTTCAAAATATAAAGTCACTAATTCTGCACTATCAATCGTTCTTAATAAATCGACATACATAGTAAAACGCTGAGTACTTGATTCATCCCACTTCCAAGCACTTTCGTTGGTTTCACTGTCATTCACTTCCTGGGCATAAAACTTCTGCGTTGGTAAAACAAAAGGACGGTGATCATACGACAAATTACCTTGCGAGAAGTTATCAGTAAAAACAACAAAACGGCGAATTAAATCGTCTGTTACGACAAGTTTTAATAACTCTTTACGCCAAGTAATTTGTGGTAACTTTTCAATTAATAAGCGATCACTTTCATCAAGCGTTGGCAGTTGAATTTGTGGCGTAATTTCTTCTGCTTCCGCTTCATCCGCATCAAATTCTGAAGCTGGTAGTACTGGCTCTGCCACTAATGGTTCGGGCTCAGCAACAACTTCTTCAACCACAGCGACAGGCTCTGGCATCACCACAACGTCGGCATCCGATGATTTATTTAGCATCCACCAACCCGCAGCTGCTAAAACAATAACAATGATAATAACAATAACAGCCCAAGGAACTTGGTTTTCACTTGGTTGTTCTGTTAACGGCTCTAAGCTCATAAAAAATCCTTAAGGAAAAAACAGCATGTACAAGGCTAATTTCATCACTATGTTAATATATTGTTAGCGGTATCTCTATTGATAAAATATTTTGTTACTAAGTTAAGCAAGTAGACTCTGATCTAACGATATAGTTCAGATGATAAATCAACACTTAACCTAAACTTATCCTTTATTAATTCAGGTTAAGTAGAGCAAAATAATATCCGAAAAATTTCATTCTACTTTTCTTTTTAACTATTAACCTTGTTAATTTAGTATAGCGTTTGAAAAGCAAAAAAAGCGATTAATAATAAAACTATAATCTAGTACGGATAACAGCGATTGATATTTAATGCTGCTAAATAAAATGCCGCCTTGTTAACAGTGTGGCATTACTATCTACCCTATCACTTATTCTATTAACTTTTTGGCATTAATAATATTTTAACTTGTGTTAATAACGACTTTCTAACATTCGATAATTGCGGGGCTTGTTCGATAAAAGGTAATGGCCGACAGGTTTTTATGGTATTTAAACCTAGTCTCGCGGTTAACATTCCCGCGCCAAAACCTTGTGCCATACGCCCTGAAAACTTACCTAATAAATCAGCGCCTATCGCCTCGGTGCCAAGATCAATGACCATTTCACTAGCACCAACAAAAATCATGTTAGCAAAAACTTGTTTGATTAATTTAATACGGCTCCAATAACCTAGTTTTAAGCCATACAAGCCTGAAATTTTGTCGATCATTCTAATATTACGCCATAACATAATCAGCATATCCATTAATGCTAACGGGCTGATGGCAACCAAGACCATGGTTTCGGAAGAATACTTTGCAATTTCAGCTATCGCTTTTTCATCAACTTTAGCCAGTACTTGTAAATCAAACAATTGAATTAGCTCTTGCTCACTCAATTGGCTTGCCATGCTCTCTTGCCATTTTTTTTCGACCGGCTCAGGTAAATCAAAACTTAATTGCTGGTGAATTTTTTGACAAAGCTCAAGTGTCGGCACATCAAGATCACCGGCCAGTACTGCCGACGCTTGCTCGCGCGTTATATGTTGTTTTTTAAGCTGTTTTAAGCCACGTAATTCTTTAATAAAAACACTGCCGCCAACCACACATAAGGCACTAAATAAGGCACTGTATAATAACGTGATCACCGGCGAGCTAGTAAAACCGTCAAGCAAAAATAAAATCGCTTCAATAAAAGTGATACTAATCACTAAGCCAACAATTATTCTTAATAACCAGCGCGGCTTTTTATCAGGCTCTAAATGCTCTTCTTTTTCTAAGTAGCTCTGCTGGGCGTCTTGATAATCTTGATTATTAAAAACAATCGCTGACTCTAACGGAGCATCAGCTTGCTGAGGGTTAATTTCAGCGTCATCAAATAATATTTTCTGATGAAATGCATGATCATTATCGTTTTCTATACTCATTGCATTTTATCTCCTAATAAAAATTGCATTACTTGATCCATCCGTAAATGTGGTAAAGCTTCATGACTCGCAATTGATTGAAAAGGCGAAAATGAAATATAGTGGAAACCTTGCTCAGGCCAATTTGCTTTAGTGGGTAGTTTGCTTGGTACAGAACCTGGAAACAGGGTAATAGTTTTATTATCACTTAGCTGCCGCCCTTGCAATACTGGGATCTCTTTACCTTGATATTGGCTCTTTCCGGCTTTAGTTGCTTGTACTGACGCCAGCGCGAGAGTTTTCATCGCGATATTGTCGTAATTCAGCTCTTGTCTTGCTTGATGCACTAATTGATTTAACAAAGACACTAACTTGTTATGTTGCTCGGCAGTAACGTGATCAGCCTTGGTGGCAGCAAACAATAACTTGTCAATTTTAGGGGCAAACAAGCGCGAAAATATACTCGACTTACCATAATCAAAACTTTCCATAATTAGCGAAATCGCCAATTGTAAATCGTCGATATTGGCACTGCCATGATTTAACGCGGTTAAGCAGTCAGCTAAAATAATTTGTCGATCAAAACGGGTGAAATGCTCTTTATAGAATTTTTTAACCACTCGCTCTTTATATTCAACAAAGCGAACTCTTAACATCCCTATATAAGTATCATCTTCAGCATTTTGATAGCTGTTAGCATCTAAACCCGACAAGTCAGGAAAAGGAAAGAACTGTAAAATGGGCGCGTCTTCTAAATCACCGGGTAAAATAAATCGCCCAGGTTGTATCACCGACAGACCTAATTCTTGACGAAAATACACCAGTAGCTCAGTATATTCTTTCGCTAACGCCGCTAACACTTCTTCATTAGCACTAGCAAACGGATCCAATGCTTTTACTTTTTCAAGAAATACTGCTGATTTTTCTTGCCGAGGCGCTTTATTTAACAAAGCTTCCATTTGCTCAGACCACTGTTCATAGGTTTGATTTAACATCGGTAAATCTAATAACCATTCACCCGGATAATCAGCAATATCAACATACAAAGTAGCAGAGTCGGTGGCATATTTTAATAACGAGTTTTTCGGCTGATAGCGAATAGCTAACCTTAATTCGCTAATACCTTTGGTGGGCTCAGGCCAATGTGGCGGTGATGCGGAAAAAGCAGACATGGCTTTTTCATAATCAAAGCGCGGAATATGTAAATGCTGCTGAGGAATACGTTTGGCCGCAATAAAGCGCTCTTGATGAACAGGCTTAAAAAAAGATAATTGAGCGCCCTCGCCCTCATTGAGTAATTGATTCACTAATGAAGTAATAAAAGCTGTTTTTCCACTACGGCTTAAACCAGTAACCGCAATCGTAATATGTTGATCAAGGCCACGGTTAATGACTTCAGTTGCTTTTAGTTTTAATTTTTTTAACGTTGCTTTATCGATAAATGACATGAACAAAAATTCTATCTTAGTAATACCTATAAGCTACTGCATTAGTAAAAAAAAAGCGACCAAAGTCGCTCGTTTTATCTGCTTATACGTTTTGATTTATAAGTTATTAATTTCGCGTGAAACAATAAACTCACTGGAAGTAACATAACGTTCCATGGCAATTAATTTACCTTCAAGTCGTTTAAACTTACGGTGAATGTCATGGAAAGCTTGTTTCGGCGGCTCACCATTTTGCCAAATACGCGCTTTGACTTTAATGCTTTCATCTTCATCCGCTGTTTTCTGCTCTTGATAGTGGCTATCAAAACGTTGCCCTTTCACTGGTATTTGCGTATTAGCATCGGCAACATGGTCTTGCTTTTTATCAAGAATAAACCAAGCAGCGATATAAATAACAAAAACGAACCCGGAGCCTAATAACAGCGCTGAAACAAAAAATATTCTTACCAGCCAAGCTTCCCAACCAAAGAAGTCAGAAATACCGGCACAAACACCGGCAATTTTACCGTTTTTAGTATCACGAAATAATTCGCCGCGCTTTTTAAAGGTCATTACCTGCTTCTCCAATGCGGAGTTTCAGCATCAAGAATTGCTTCTAAGGTTTTAATTCGATCCGCCATCGAATCGGCTAGTTCTGATAATTCAGACAGCTGCATATATTCTTCTTCACTCAATCCTTGACTGATTTGACGTTTGCTTCGGTAATGTAAAATTAACCAAAGCGGTGCGACAAAGACTAAAAAGACAATTAATGGTGGCAAAAAAAGGTCTTCCAACATGATACCCTCCCTTTTGTTTCTTGTTGTTTATTTGATTTTATTATTTATTTCGATTTCATTTGAGCTTTTAGTTGCGCTAATTCGTTATCAATTTCATCAGCAGACTCAAGCTCGGCAATTTCATCTGATAAAGTTCTTGCGCCTAAGTCATGGGCTTCAACTTGCGCTTCAATATCATCAATTTTACGCTCATAACGATCAAAGCGAGATAAAGCCTCATCGACCTTAGTTGAAGTGATTTTACTTTTTACTTTCAACCTTGAATTAGCGGTTTTCTCACGCATTATCATAGTTTTTTGCCGTGCTTTAGCATCGGCTAATTTTTCTTGTAATTGAGATATTTCACTTTGTAATTTCGCGATGTGGCCATCAATATTAGCAAGTTCCGCCGATAACGATGTTGCTTGCTCTGCTGATTTTTTCTTTTCCAACAAAGCCGCACGTGCTAAATCTTCTCTATCTTTACTTAAAGCGAGTTCTGTTTTCTCCTGCCATTGCTGGGCGTCATCTTGCAAACGCACAATTTGGCGTTGTAATTCTTTTTTATCCGCTAAAGTTTTTGCTGAAGAAGAACGCACCTCCACTAAGGTGTCTTCCATTTCTTGAATGATCAGTCTGACCATTTTTTTTGGATCTTCTGCTTTATCCAAAAGACTGTTGATATTAGAGTTGATAATATCGGTGAATCGAGAAAAAATACCCATAATGCAATCCTCAAAGAATAATTAATGGTAAAAGTTACGTGATATTATTCATGTTTTAAGCCAGTTTCACTACATTAGACTAACATGCTGTTTTTTATCAACTAAAAACTATTTATAAAAAATACTTTCATGATAGTGATTGTTCAAATACACTATTTGTTAGTGGATTAAACCAAAAATTAGGTTAGCGATGGCACGCTTCAGTCAACAAGACAATCTTATCGGGCAATCAAATAGTTTTTTAGAAGTGCTCGAACAAATATCTCAAATAGCTCCTTTAAATAAACCTGTGCTCATAATTGGTGAGCGCGGAACCGGTAAAGAGTTGATTGCTGCGCGATTGCATTATTTGTCGACGCGCTGGGAACAAACTTATTTAAAGCTTAATTGTGCTGCATTAAATGAAAACTTGTTAGAAAGTGAACTGTTTGGCCATGAAAGCGGCGCTTTTACCGGCGCCAGTAAACGCCATGAAGGACGATTTGAACGAGCCACTAACGGCACTTTGTTTTTAGATGAAATCGCCAATACCTCAGGTTTAATTCAAGAAAAATTATTACGCGTTGTTGAATATGGTGAATATGAACGCGTGGGAGGTTCAAAAACCATTAAAACCGACGCCCGCATAATCGCTGCCACCAATGAAGATTTACCGTCAATGGCACAAGCGGGTGAATTTAGAGCGGATTTATTAGACCGACTCGCTTTTGATGTGGTGACTTTACCGCCACTACGCGAACGCTATGAAGATATATTAATGTTGGCAGAGCATTTTGCGATTAATATGGCACGCGAACTCGAATTTGAATTGTTTAGTGGTTTTACCGAAAAAGCCAAACGATGCTTGTTAGAGTATCACTGGCCTGGCAATATCAGAGAGCTAAAAAACGTTGTTGAACGCAGTGTTTATCGCAGTAATAATCCCCATGTACCTGTGCATGAATTAGTGATAGATCCGTTTGAATCGCCGTACCGCCCACAAAAACGCATTAAAACCCAAGATCGAATTTCAAGTTATCAAGGCCAAAAAGAAGCCCCTGAAATTAGCCCGCCGGCAACTGATTCAGCAGTAACCATCAAGAATAACGCGCCAGTAACAGCCAAAGTTAATTTTCCGGTTTCGTTAAAAAACTTATCTCAAACCTTTGAAATAGATTTAATTAATGAAGCTTTAGCTGCAAATCAGTATAATCAAAAGAAAACCGCAGACGCACTTGAATTAACCTATCATCAATTGCGAGGTTATTTAAAAAAATATAATTTATTAGACGGTGACGGCTCAATAACGGATGACTAAATTAAAGATGTTACCCATCTTCAATAAAACAAATATTATCAAACGCTTATTATCTTTTTTGCGGCTTAAATGTCAGCTTCTGACGGTAATGCTCAGCAGTTTATATTTACTCGCTTGTAGTGATATCGAAGACTTGAGTTCGTTAACGAAAAAAAGTTTAATTTATTGCTCTGAAGCGGCGCCTGAAAATTTCAATCCGCAAACTACCACCGACAGTGCCACTATCGACGCCACCTCGAATCAAATCTATAATAGTTTAATCACCATCAACCCTATTGATAACACCTTAGCGCCCTCGCTTGCTAAGTCTTGGCATGTCACTAAAGATGGAAAGATGGTGACTTTCTATCTACATAAAAACATTGAATTTCATGCGACCAACTATTTTTTCCCGTCGCGTAATTTAAATGCCGATGATGTCATTTTCTCTTTTGCCCGCATGCTTGATCCCGAGCATGAATTCCACCAAACATCGACCGGTCATTACCCTTATTTTGAGCGTATTGGTTTCAAAAGAAATGTCGAAAAAATTGAAAAAATCAATACCCATACGGTGCGCTTTCACTTACATGAACCTGATGCTTCATTTTTAGCACACTTAGCCACTCAATATGCGGTAATTTTATCTGCCGAATACGCTGATTTATTAGCTTCGCAACAGCTGCATAAAAATATTGATACCCTGCCGATAGGTACTGGCCCGTTTAAATTAAAAGAATACCGGGTTAATGCGTTTATTCGTTATTATCAGCATGAAAATTATTGGCAAAACAAACTGCCAATAGAACAATTGGTTTACGATATTACCACCAGTAATACCAGCCGACTGACAAAATTAATGACCGGTGAGTGCGATATTATTGCTGAGCCTATTGGTCATTCAAAAATAGTAGAACATAAAAACTTAACGCTTGAGTCAGTGACTACGCTCGACATCAGCTTTCTCGCTTTCAACACGTTAGAACCACCATTTAATAATGCTTTAGTTCGCAAAGCCATTGCTCATGCGATTGATAAAAAAGCAATTATCAACGCCGTTTATTTTGGCCACGGGGTGCAAGCCTATTCCATTTTACCACCTGTTTCTTGGGCTTATAATGCCGGCGCAAATACCACTTACAATGTTAATAAAGCGGTAGAATTAATGGCAGAGGCTGGCTATAAAGACGGTTTTGAAATGAATTTATGGGCGCCGCCTGGTCAAAAAAGTTATAACCCAAATGCCTTAACAATGGCGATGCTGATCAAAGAAGATTTAAAAAGTATTGGTATTAACGTCAATATTACTCATGAACAGCCGGAACAAATTTTAGGTATGATGACCAACCCTAATTACCAAGCTTATATTCATGGCTGGACTGCTGATCACCCAGACCCTGATAACTTTTTCAGTACCTTGTTAAGCTGCTCAGCAACAGAAACGGGCACTAACCTTTCTTTTTGGTGTCATCAAAGCTTTGATAGTCTACTGGAAAAAGGTCGTCAAACTGACAAAATTGAACAACGAAAGTTTTATTATAACCAAGCATTAAAGCTGCTTAATACCGAAATGCCGATAGTACCAATTGCCCATTCAAAAAGTTATATGGCCAGAAACAATAAAATTGAAGGTAAGTTTTTTAATAGTTTTGGTGTTCAGTTTTCCAGCGTGAGGAAAAACTAGATGTTAGAATTTACCCTCAGACGCTTAAATTTATTCTTCTTTACCATGTTGGTACTGACCGTACTTTCTTTTAGCTTGTCGTTTTTATTTCCTGGTGACGCATTAATTAACCGTACCGGACAAGTTAATGCCTCGCCTCAGGACATCATAGAATTATCAGCAAAACATAACATTGATGACAGTATTATATTTCAATATATCACTTACTTAAAAACTGTTTTATCAGGCGATTTAGGTTTGTCTATGACCAGTCAATCGTCGATTGCCGCTGATATTCTTAGCTTATTACCAGCGACCATTGAATTAAGTTTGGTGGCTTTATTTATTGCCATGGTGATTGGTATTCCGATCGGTTTTTATGCTGCAATAAAACATAATAAACTGCCGGATAATTTTATCCTCTCTTTTTCAATGATCGGCTATTCAATCCCTATTTTCTGGTTAGGTTTATTAGCGATATTAATTTTTTCAATTCAATTAGCTTGGTTACCCGCCGCCGGGCAAATCAGCTTAATTTATGAAATTGAACATCGAACCGGCATTATGTTGTTCGACATTTTACTCAGTGACAGCTCTTACAAGTGGCAAGCATTTAAAGACGCGACCGCGCATATTATTTTACCGGCCAGTGTCGTGGCATTTGCCCCCGCGACGGTTTTTGTTCGCTTAGCCAGAACCGCCATGTTAGAAGTATTAGATACCCATTATATTCGCGCTGCAAAAGCGAAAGGGTTAAGCTTCAACCAGATTATTTTTCGTCATGCGGTGCGTAATGCCTTAATAACCATTATTCGCCATATCGGTTTACAATTCGCTAACTTGGTAACACTGGCAATGGTCACAGAAGTTATTTTTAGCTGGCCCGGTATTGGCCGCTGGTTAATTGAGAGCATTTATCACCGCGATTATACTGCCATTCAAAGTGGTTTATTGGTATTATCGAGCTTCATCTTTATTGTCCATATTTTATCTGATTTTATTTATGCCGCATTAAATCCGCTAGCAAGGGGGCGTAAATATGGGTCGTGAGAAAATTTATCAAGAAGAAGAGTTTCCATCGCCCTTCGCACAGTTTTGGCATAATTTTAAACAGCCACCTGTGGTTATTATCGGTTTTAGCTGTTTTATATTTTTGCTCATCTTAGCCATATTTTCGCCGTTATTAGCGCCACATTCGCCGATAGAGTCAAATATTGACTTACGATTATTGCCTCCTGCTTGGGACGCTACTGGTAATGTTAGTTATTTATTAGGCACAGATAACCTTGGCCGCGATATGATGTCGCGGTTAATAAACGGCGCATCCTTGACTTTTGGCTTAAGCTTTATTGTCGTGATTATTGCCTTATTATTCGGCGTTATTATCGGCTCGATTTCAGCCTTAACCCATGGCGTAAAATCGAGTATCTTAAATCACTTTCTCGATGTGATTTTATCTATCCCTTCGTTATTATTGGCAATTATTATCGTCGCCATTTTAGGGCCAGGTTTAGGTAATACCCTCTTGGCGATTGTCATTGTGCTGATCCCACAATTTGTTCATGTCACTAAAAATGCCATTGAAGAGGAGTTCACTAAAGAATACGTACTCGCGTCAAAATTAGATGGCGCCAACCCTTTTCAGTTATTAACTTATTCTGTTTTTCCCAATATTATCGACAAACTTATTATCCAAGCAACATTAGCCAAATCAGCTGCTGTGTTGGATATTGCCACCTTAGGATTTTTAGGCTTAGGCGCAGCCTTTCCGTTACCTGAGTGGGGCGCAATGTTGTCAAAAGGTTTAGAGCTGTTTTATATTGCCCCGTGGACAGTTTATTTACCTGGTTTAGCGATATTATTTACCGTCGTGGCCATTAATTTAGTGGGTGAAGGTATCAGGCACGCAATTAAAGTAGGAAAGAGTAGCTAATGAATCTATTAGATATTCGTAACTTATCCATCGAGCTTATTTCTAGCAAAGAGAATATCTTAGCTGTTGATAAAGTCAGCTTAACCTTAAAAGATGGTGAAGTGCGCGGCTTAGTCGGTGAATCAGGTTCAGGGAAGTCATTGCTAGCACAAGCAGTTATGGGCGTGCTTGATGAAAAATGGAAAGTTACTGCCGATCGTTTTCATTGGCGCGGCCAAGACTTATTGCGCTTGCCGCTACAAGAGCGTAAAAAAATCATTTCAAAAGATGTCGCGATGATTTTTCAAGATCCGATTGCTTGTCTCGATCCAACGAAAAAAATTGGTGAACAGCTCGAAGAAGCGGTTGACGAAAAGCTGTTGTCGGGATTTTTCTGGCAAAAGGCCAAACAACGCAAAGCGGAAGCAATTAAGTTACTGCATAAGGTTGGTATAAAACATCACCTAGCTTGTATAAAAAGTTACCCGCATGAATTGACTGAAGCATTATGCCAACGGGTGATGATTGCCAGTGCACTAGCTCGAAGACCAATATTATTAATTGCCGATGAACCAACGGCAGCGATGGAAAGTACCAACCAAAGACAAATTTTTCGTTTATTGGCCAGCTTAAATCAACTTAAAAACATGTCGATTTTATTGATCAGCCATGACTTAGAAAACTTAACTAATTGGACCCACAGCGTTACTGTGATGTACAGCGGCCAATTTGTTGAAGCCGGCACAACCAAACAAATATTTAATCGCCCTTTTCATCCTTACACTCGCGCATTAGTGGATAGTAGCCCGAAAGCGAACCGTAACTTACCGCCTAAATCGAGATTAATGGCGCTCCCGGGTAGTATTCCGGTACTACAACATTTACCTATTGGCTGTCGTTTAGGGCCACGTTGTCCGCGCGCGCAGCAAAAATGTGTTATTGCACCTAAATCGGTAAATCATCATGGTCATTATGTTAGTTGTCATTTTTCGCTTAAGGACATGTACTAATGTCGAGCTTATTATCAATTATTGATTTAAGTAAAACTTATAAGATCACCAATTTTTGGCTGTTTAAACAATCAATACCCGCATTAGAGCCGATTTCTTTTGATTTAAAGCCTTATCAAACGTTGGCCATTGTTGGCGAGTTAGGCTCAGGTAAATCAACCTTAGCAAAATTATTAGTCGGCGCAGAAACACCGACGACCGGCTGTATTAAGCTTAATGGTGAAGAGTTAATTGCAGGCAATTATAAACAGCGCTGCCAGCATATCCGCATGATCTTTCAAGACTCAGGCACCACGTTAAACCCCAGTTTAACAATACAGCAAATCCTTGATGAACCATTAAAGTTAAATACTGATTTAGATCTGAAAGCGCGAGCGCAATTGATCAGAGAAACATTACAAAAAGTTGGTTTACTCGCTGATCATATGCATTTTTATCCGCATATGCTGTCTGGCGGCCAAAAACAGCGGGTCTCATTAGCAAGAGCAATTATTCTCAATCCACAGGTGATTATTCTTGATGAGGCGTTGGCTTCGCTCGACCCGTCATTACGTTCGCAAGTGATCAACTTATTGTTATCTTTGCAGCAGCAAATGGGCTTGGCGTTTGTTTTGATCTCTCAAAACTTAGGTATTGTTCGTCATTTCAGTGATGAGATTATTATTTTATCGAAAGGTAAAGTAGTAGAAAAAGGTAAAACACTCGCGGTATTAGAAAACCCGAAACATAAATATACGCAAAAATTAATTGGTAACCAAAATTACAGCGTTTTTAATTAATTGCTTATTTTCCCCTACTTACAAACACGCTTCAAGCTTCAAGCTTCTAGCTCTTAGCTTCAAGCTTTTAACTTCAAGCTTCTAGCTTTTAGCTTTTAGCTTTTAACTTTTAACTTCTAGCTTCTAGCTTCAAGCTTCAAGCTTCAAGCTTTTAGCAATAGAATAAAAAGCAAACCCTAATTCTAACACCAAAAGTGTAAAAAATTGGCCATTGCTTTAATCGGGTGGATTAACAACAACAGCCAATATCGCCTAAATAAAGAAGGCGTTTATTCAATAATTAACGGTTCAAAACCTTTAACTAAATCATCTATCGCTTTCATTTGCTTTAAATAAGGCTCAAGTTTATCCAGTGGTAAGGCACATGGACCGTCACATTTTGCTTGATCAGGATTAGGATGAGATTCAATAAATAATCCGCCAATGCCTATCGCCATACCACTACGGGCTAATTGCGCGGCTTGGGCACGTCGACCATCAGCTGAGTCTGTTCGACCACCTGGTTTTTGCAAGGCATGGGTGGCATCAAAAATGACTGGCGCCATTGATTTCATTTCATCCATCGCCAGCATATCAACCACTAAATTGTTATAGCCATAACAACTACCGCGCTCACAAAGAATAACTTTGTCATTACCCGCTTCTGAGAATTTAGTAATAATATGACGCATTTCATGTGCGGCTAAAAATTGTGGTTTTTTAACGTTAATCACAGCACCGGTTTTAGCCATTGCGACAACTAAGTCTGTTTGACGCGCTAAAAATGCCGGTAATTGAATAACATCAACAACTTCAGCTACCGGTTGTGCTTGGTAAGGTTCATGAACATCAGTGATCACAGGCACTTTGAAGGTGTCTTTAATTTCTTGAAAAATCTTTAAACCTTCGTCCATACCAGGGCCACGGTAAGAGTTTACAGAAGAACGGTTGGCTTTATCAAAAGAAGCTTTGAAGACATAAGGAATGTTGAGCTTTTGCGTGATTTCGACATACTTTTCCGCAATGGTCATTGCCAAGTCGCGTGATTCAAGTACATTCATGCCGCCAAATAATACAAACGGTTTGTCATTTGCACATTGAATGCCTTGAATATTAATGGTTGTCATGATTTTTCCTTAAGATTTATTTATCTAATTTGTTTATCTAATTTGTTTATCAAATTTATTCAAAAATAGTATTTAATTAATTTACGCTAATGCTTTGCATGATCAGGCCACAAATATAAGCCATATAGGTACCGATGCCATAACCTAATACCGCCAGTAACACGCCAACAGGCGCAAGTGACGGATGAAACGCTGAAGCAATTACTGGCGCAGAAGCTGCGCCGCCAACATTGGCTTGTGAGCCAACTGCCATATAAAATACTGGCGCTTTAATTAATTTAGCCACCAAGAGTATTAAACTGGCATGGATTAACATCCATAACACCCCGATCGCAAAATAAACCGGTGTTTGGCCAATGGCCATAATGTTCATATGCAAACCTATGGTCGCAACAAGAATATATAAAAAGCTGGTGCCTATGGTTGAAGCGCCAAAATTTTCGAGTGTGCGCGCTTTAGTAAAGGACAGCGCAATACCAGAAAATGTAGCAATAACAATCAACCAAAAAAATTGACTATTCAAACTGTATTTTGCTGCCCAAGTGAAATTATCATTAAAATATGGCGCGATAATGTCGGCAGAAAAATGGGCAAAGCCGGTAATGCCAAACCCTACAGCTAGCACAATAATATAATCGGCTAATTGCGGAATTTGGCGATTTTTAGCTTGCTGGCTTTGTATTTTATTTTTTAATGTTTCTATTGCGGTGGTGTCTGCCCCCGTTTTTTCATCAATTTTTTTATGGTTAGCTGCCATGTATAACAGCACCGCTAACCATAAATTAGCCACGACAATATCGACGGTTACCATGGCAGAAAATAAATCACCACCAACAGCAAAAATTTCTTTCATCGCCGTTTGATTAGCGCCGCCACCAATCCAGCTGCCTGCGACTGTTGTTAATCCACGCCAGACAGCATCAGGCCCTTGATTGGCAATAAGCTCAGGAAAAGTAGCACTGATCACTAATAATGCAATCGGACCGCCAATAACAATACCTAGCGTACCGGTCAGAAACAGGATAATCGCTTTGGGGCCTAAACTAATAATCGCTTTTAAGTCGATACTTAAAGTTAATAATACTAAACAAGCAGGCAATAAATAACGCGAGGCGACAAAATATAATTGCGACTGGTCGCCATCAACAATAGCAAAGGTATTTAATAATGAGGGTAAGAAATAACACAATAATAACGCTGGCACAAAACGGTAAAAGCGTTGAAAAAAGGGATGTGAACTCGACTGAGTTTTAAACACTAAGCCTAAAATAGCAACTAATAAACCAAGTACAACGGCATCGTTAGTGATCAATGGGGTTGCGGTCATTTAGGCTCCAATACGTTTGCGCTAATGTAGAATAATGTCGTTTATAAAAATGTTATCGAGCTGATACTTTAGTAACTGCGCTTGTGGATCTTTTGGGCATTGCTCAACAAAATAGCGGTAATCATCATATGCCACTTTAAAACAATCAAGTTGATGTAATAAAAACCCGCGATCACGGCGCTCAAATGGGTCGTCTGGACGCATCGCTAATAACACATCAACACATTTTAACGCTTGCGCAAATTTTTGTTCTTGAATTAAGGCGGTTTTTAACGAGGTGATATATTGCTGGATCAGCTCTTGGGTTTCAAAAAACTGGACAAAGTCACCGTTAATCGCATTATCTGAATCGGCTAAACGGGCGTCAAGATCATGCCAAGAAAGCGACTCTCCGGTGATCGGATCAAACACTATCGCGTAATCATCATCACATAAAATTCGGATCATAATTTTTTCAGGAACAAAGACGATTTCAACATCAAAACCACATTCAGCAATAATATGTTTTAATAATACACTTTTTAGCACCGGTGAAACCACGCGATAAGCTAAACTTTCTATCACTTTATGGCTTGCTACCGTCCAAATCGTGCGATGTTTATCAATAAACAATTGGTGAATAAATACTTCATTTATCAACTGTTCTGCCTGCTCTAATAAACTGTCACTTGTCTCTAGCTGTTTTTTACAGTGCTGAGCTAATAACGTTATCGACGTTAAATCTACTGATTCAGCAAAGATAAACTCTTCAATTAACGCAATCGCTTGTAGCGGGTCAATAACTTCACTACTGATTTCAGATAACAACAATTCTTTCATTTAAAACAATACAACTATTTTCAATAATTTTAAGATCTCGAATCAGTCAAAAGCAGTGGCTGATACAAGTTATTCGCCTTTATCTTTGTCACATAAACTAGAGTCTATGCCACAAAGATAAAAGGCGTGGGCGCAAGTAATAAATTTACTTACATAAAAAATACAGCTTCTTTGGTTATCGCAACACGCACAACTAATATAACCCAACCAATCGCACCTAAATAACCAAATACTTTCATCAGGTTATTACGGGCAAACTTTAAGGTATATGTGACTGTGACAATATAAGCAACTACACCTAATAACTTCTCTGCAAACCACATTTGCTCAAGGGGATTTAACGCTAAGCTGATCCACATAGTGACACCGACCAAGATTAAACAGGTATCAATAATATGTGGGGCAATTTTCACCCATTTTTTTTCTAATTGAACAGAGTTCATTAAACTCCAGATAAAACGTAGGGTAAATAAACTGACGCTTAAAATGGCGAGGGTCATATGTAGGTGTTTCATTGGTTATCCTTTACTATTTAGTCATAGTGTTAGTTATTGTTTTTATTGTTCGTTATTTAGTGACCGTTAATTGCGCAAAAGTAATGCGGTCTTGACCGGCCAAATCCTTAACTGTTGCTGCATGGCTATAACCATGCTCAGTAAAAATAGCTTGTACGTTTTGCCCTTGTTCAAAGCCATGTTCAATATACACAAAGCCGTTGTCCGTCAAAAAGGTTTTCGCGTTACTAATAATGTGTTTAATATCCGCGAAACCATTTTCTTGGGCAACCAAGGCTGAAAGCGGTTCAAAACGAACATCACCTTCATTTAAATGCTGGTCATTTTTATCAATATAAGGAGGATTACTGACAATAACTGCAAATTTGCAATCAGGCTTAATCGCACTAAACCAATCACTTTGATAAATATTTACTTGTTGCGAAAACTGATGATGATCACAATTTTGCTGCGCAAGTTTTACGGCGTCGTCATTAAAGTCAATTGCTTGAATATGCCATGCCGGTCGTTCACTGGCTAAAGCAAGGGCAATAGCACCTGTGCCTGTGCCTAAGTCTAAACAGTGAGTTTCATCACTGTTATGGTTAGCAAGTACCAACTCAACTAAGGTTTCAGTCTCAGGACGAGGGATCAGGGTTGCGGGTGCCACCGCTAATTTTAACGACCAAAATTCTTTTTCGCCGACCAAATAAGCAACCGGCTCACCATTAACTCGGCGAATGAGCAGCATTTTAAATTGCATTAACTGCTCAGGGGTCAGCGTTTTTTCAGGCCAAGTAAAAAGATAGCTAATAGCTTGCTCTAAAACAAAAGCGAGTAACACTTGCGCGTCTAATTTAGCTGAATCAGATTGTAGCTTCAGCACTTGCTCGGCGTTCGTTAATACGCTTTTAATTGACAGTTCCATATATAATTACCGACCCGCTAACAGTTAATTACTATCAGCAAGTGCAGCAAGTAAATCTGCTTGGTTTTCTTGTAATAATGGCTCCATCACCAATTGTAAATTACCTTCAATCACTTCATTTAAACGATATAAGGTTAAGTTAATACGGTGATCTGTCATGCGTCCTTGTGGGTAATTATAAGTTCGAATACGTTCAGAACGATCGCCACTGGCCACTAAGTTACGACGAGAAGACTCTTCTTCGCTGCGGCGTTTTTCATCTTCCGCTTGTTGTAAGCGCGCTTGCAATACCGACATCGCTTGCGCACGGTTTTTATGCTGTGAACGCTGATCTTGACACTCAACCACAACACCCGTTGGAATATGGGTAATACGAATGGCTGAGTCAGTTTTGTTAACATGCTGACCACCAGCGCCCGAGGCACGGAAGGTATCAACTTTTAAATCAGCTTTGTTTATTTCAATCGCTTCAGACTCAGGAATTTCAGGCATTACCACAACAGTAACGGCTGAGGTATGAACACGGCCTTGAGATTCAGTTTCTGGCACCCTTTGTACGCGATGCCCGCCTGACTCAAATTTCATTTGGCCATAAACGCCTTCACCATTTACTTTCATGATGATTTCTTTAAAGCCGCCCTGCTCACTTTCGTGTGAGTTCATCAGCTCAATTTTCCAACCTTGTTTTTCAGCATAACGGCTGTACATACGGAATAAATCACCAGCAAAAATAGCCGCTTCATCGCCACCAGCACCAGCACGTATTTCAATAAAACAGTTATTATTGTCATTAGGATCGGTTGGTAATAATAAAATCTGTAATTCAGACTCTAATTCTTCAATCGATTTTTTCGCTGCTTTAAATTCTTCTTGCGCCATTTCACGCATTTCAGCGTCGTCTTCTTTTAACATTTCTTCGGCTGTAGCTAAATCATCTTCAGCCCCTTGAAAAGCATTAAAAGCTTGAACAACAACGTCAAGTTGTTTGAATTCACGAGATAATGCTAAAAACTTTTCTTGATCAGAAATAGTGGCCGGATCAGATAACAATGCTTGTACTTCTTCAAAGCGCTCAACTAAGCCTTCTAATTTTTCATAAACAGATTTATTCATTAACGTTCTTATTTCTTTTTATTAGGTAAATTTGATGAAGCTGTATCTGCGTTCACGTCTATATCAAAGACATCGCGCAAGTACACTAATTTGTCTAGCTCGCCACCCTGTGCTGCAGTTTGTAATGCGCTGGTTGGGGCATGCATAAATTTATTGGCCAATTTAGTTGCTAGTTCAGCAACCACGGCTTCAGGTGATTTATTATTTTCTAACTGGCTCAACGCTTTTTCGAGTAATTCGTCGCGCATTAATAACCCTTGTTTACGATAACTGACCACAGTATCTTGGGTATTTAAGCCACGTAACCACGACATAAAGCTGTCAGCTTGTTTATTAACAATAGACTCAGCTTCTACCGCCGCTTTGCGTCTACTGTCTAAATTTTTAGCAATAATCCCTTGTAAGTCATCAACTGTGTATAAAAACACATCTTCTAGTTCGCTCACCTGCTCTTCAATATCGCGAGGTACCGCTAAGTCGACCATAAAAATTGGCTGATGTTTACGCTGTGTCAGCGCATGTTCAACCATGCCTTTCCCGATAATAGGTAAAGTACTACCGGTTGAGCTAATCACTATATCGGCTTTTGCCAGTTGCTCAGGAATTTGCGCAAGAGTTACTACTTCAGCGCCAATTTGCTTCGCCATTTTTTCAGCACGCGACAAGGTTCGGTTAGCAACGGTAATTTTACCGACATTATTTTCATATAAATGTTTAGCAACTAATTCAATAGTTTCGCCCGCGCCGACTAACAAAACCCGCGACTTATTTAATTGACCAAAAATATGCTTAGCTAAATTTACCGCAGCAAAAGCGACAGAAACGGCACTAGCGCCAATTTCAGTATCTGTTCTAACTTGTTTAGCAACACCAAAGGTCCGTTGAAATAAGCGATCCATCACCAGCGCCATCGAACCTGCGGCTTTGGCTTGGCTATAGGCTTGTTTCATTTGCCCAAGAATTTGCGGCTCACCTAAAACTAAGGAGTCTAAACCACAAGCAACGCGCATCACGTGGTTAACCGCTTTAACATCATGATGCCAATAAACGCTAGGTAAAATAGTTGATGCTGAAATTTGATGATGCTGTTCTAACCAGCGAATAACTTTTTCTTTGGTTTGCTCAACTTCCCCGTCTTGCACAATATAAAGTTCGGTGCGATTACAGGTGGAGAGGATCGCAGCTTCGCGGCAATTAACATATTTGAGCATTTCATCAAGGGCAGCACTTAAATTGTCCGGGTTAAAAGAGATTTTCTCTCTCACCGAAACAGGTGCAGTTTTATGATTAATACCTAATGCAACAATTGACATATATGGACAGCGAAACCTATAAAAGAAATTAAAAAACATCGACTAACGTTATCGGATTATTGCGCCATTATTATTTAGTTATTTTAAACTTTTCATCAAAAATTTAATGCACTTTCTTAAATGCGCTAAATACAATGAATTAAATAATGGGTACAATCTCGATATTGTTTTCACTTAGTGTGCGACGGAATTATTTAACCTAAACTTTGCAAACTGAGTTTAATTAGTAATTTTACGAAATATCCGCAATGATTGAAAGCTTATTACCTACTCGACACCAATATAACTCGACTTTTAGTGTGAAAATTAATATGAAGTGGCCTCGATACAGTTTTTTAAGTCTATTTTTTCTATTCCTTCCTGGTTGTTCATTATTACCGGAACCAGACTCGCAGCAGCAAACCACCACTTTTCCGGTAATTAAAACCGCGGCTCAGCGATTAACACTTATGCGTAATTTAAGCCATTGGCATGCTGCAGGGAAAATAGCTTTTATTGAAAAAGACCAGCGTAAAAGTGTCAGTTTTGCTTGGCAAAAAAATGGCCAACAGTCACAAGCATTAAATTTAAGCACTTATTTAGGGATTAATGTTTTTAAACTCACCAGTGTTAAAAACCAACATACCATTGACGTTGATGGGCAAACACATCATAGCGATAATTTATCTTTGTTAATTTGGCAACTCACCAATATGCAATTACCGGTTGATGCGTTAGCTCATTGGATAAAAGCCCTGCCATATTCTGCCAAAGACAGCTTAACGTACCAAACCGGCCCACTATTTCCTTCGGCTTTAACAAGCCATTTTAATGGCCAAACCTGGCAAATACGTTATAGCGGCTATCAATTATTTAATGGCCTGATGTTACCAACGCGCTTAAGCATTAAACAACAAGAACTCACCATCAAAATTCAAATTAATCAATGGACCTTATAACTGTGTCTACGCCAAATTCACCTCGCTATGCTTTTCCGGCACCAGCGAAATTAAATTTATTTCTTCATATTACGGGCCAACGAGCAAATGGTTATCACGACTTACAAACCGTTTTTCAATTTTTAAATTATAGCGATACGCTTTATTTCACGCCAAATAACAGTAATGTGATCAACTTATTAACACAATTCCCTGATGTCAAAGCCCAAGATAATTTAATTGTTAAAGCCGCAATCAGTTTACAACAAGCAGCGGCGAACAAAGGTTTTACCGGACTTGGCGTTGATATTGAAATTGAAAAAATATTGCCGATGGGCGGCGGTTTAGGTGGCGGTTCGTCAAATGCAGCAACCGTATTAGTAGCGTTAAATCGCTTATGGAACCTGCCCTTTAGCACTAAAGAGCTTGCCCAGATTGGTTTATATCTAGGGGCTGATGTCCCGATATTTGTTGAAGGTTATGCCGCCTTCGCTGAAGGTGTGGGTGAAAAACTAACCGCGGTTGAACCGAAAGAATATTGGTATTTAGTGACAAAGCCCGAGATCAGCATTGCAACGGCGAGCGTTTTTTCAGCGCCAGATCTGCCGCGTAATACGCCAAAAATCCAATTGACCGACTGGAATATAAACACTTGCCACAATGATTGTGAAACTTGGGTAATAAAACATCATCCTGAGGTTGCCAAGTTACTTGCTTGGTTGGTAGAATACGCGCCTTCTCGAATGACAGGAACGGGTGCGTGTATATTTTCACGTTTCGAAACTGAATATGACGCGATTGCAGTAAAAAACAAATTACCTAGCGGTACCTTTGCTTTTATTGCCCAAGGGGCTAATACTTCGCCGCTTAGACAAGCTATTACAGATTTACCGGTTAATAACGTTGTTACTTAATTTATTAACCTAATATTAATGTCAAAAAAGTTTCTGAGGAACTGACCGTGCCTGACATGAAAATTTTTGCGGGTAACGCCACCCCTGAACTGGCTAAAAAAATTGCAGACCGTTTACATATTACTATGGGTCAAGCAAAAGTAGGCAGTTTTAGTGATGGTGAAATAAGTGTTGAAATCACTGAAAACGTACGGGGTGCCGATGTTTTTATCATCCAATCAACTTGTGCGCCAACTAACGATAACCTAATGGAATTAATCGTGATGATCGACGCTTTACGTCGCGCATCCGCTGGCAGAATTACTGCTGTTATTCCTTATTTTGGCTATTCTCGCCAAGATCGTCGTCTACGTAGTGCTCGTGTACCAATTACCGCAAAAGTAGTTGCTGACTTTTTATCAAGCGTTGGTGTGGATCGTGTATTAACAGTTGATCTTCATGCGGAACAAATTCAAGGTTTCTTTGATGTGCCAGTAGACAACGTTTTTGGTTCTCCTATCTTAATTGAAGATATGTTGCAAAAAAACTTAGATAATCCAGTGATTGTTTCTCCTGATATTGGTGGTGTAGTAAGAGCGAGAGCGATTGCAAAACTATTAAATGATGCTGATTTAGCCATTATTGATAAACGTCGTCCAAAAGCGAACGTTGCGCAAGTAATGCATATTATTGGTGACGTTGAAGGCCGCGACTGTATCATTGTAGATGATATGATCGATACCGGTGGTACCTTGGCAAAAGCTGCAGCAGCGTTAAAAGAGCACGGAGCTAAAAACGTTTACGCATATGCAACTCACCCAGTACTTTCAGGTCCAGCAGCAAAAATATTAACTGAATCTGTAATTGATGAAGTGATTGTTACTGACTCGATCCCACTTTCTGCTGAACTTAAGAAAGTTAAAAAGATTCGCCAATTAACCTTAAGTGGTATGTTGTCTGAAGCGATCCGCCGTGTCAGTAATGAAGAATCAATTTCAGCAATGTTTGAAGCATAACTGTAAATTTTAATTAAACCTTAACGGTTAAATTTCAGTTATGATAAAGCTTGCTACAAAGCACTTATGTTATTTACATAAGTGCTTTTTATTGCCTAATTTCCAGCAATAAGATAAGCCAATATTTCATTGGCATTTACAGTCACAAGTGTTATCATGCCGCGCCTTTTTCACTTGCCTAAACACCTAAGGTGTACAGCAATGAAGAAGAGCATTTCAAGTTGTTTTTGGTCGCAAAAAACAACACTTATTAAACTACTTATATATATAGAGTAATATTATGACTGATATTTTTACTTTGGAAGCTGAAGTACGCACAGATTTAGGGAAAGGTGCGAGCCGCCGCCTACGTCACGCGAACAAAGTTCCAGCAATCCTTTACGGTGAAGGCCAAGAGCCTGTTTCTTTAACGTTAGCGCACAACAAAGTTTGGCGTGCACAGCAAGAAGAAGCATTCTACTCTCATGTTTTAACATTAAATGTAGACGGCAAGCCTGTTGAATGTTTAATCAAAGACATGCAACGTCACCCGTACAAAAACGTAGTTATGCACTTAGATTTCTTACGCATTGACGCAACTCACGCTATCCATACTAACGTTCCAGTTCACTTCATTAATGAAGAAGCTGTAGCTAAAACTGGTGCTACTGTTGCTCATCACGTAACTGAAATAGCTATCTCATGTTTACCAGGTAAATTACCTGAGTTCATCGAAGTAGATGTTGCAAACTTAGAAGTTGGTCAAACACTTCATTTATCTGACGTTACATTCCCAGAAGGCGTTACTTCTGATGAATTAGCAAAAGGTACTGAACATGACCTAGCTATTGTTACTGCTAATGCTCCTAAAGGCAAAGCAGATGACGAAGCTGAAGAAGAAACTACTGAAGCATAATTAAGGCATTTCCTTAATGACTATTCAGTTAGTTGTGGGGCTAGGTAATCCTGGCCCCGAATATACAAAAACCCGCCACAATGCCGGTGTATGGTTCGTTGAAGAACTGGCCTCTCGTTATAATATTTCGCTAAGACCTGAAAAGAAATACTTTGGCCTTTATGGCAAAGGTTATATTGGCGAAGAATTAGTACACCTATTAATACCTACTACCTTTATGAACCGAAGCGGTCAAGCGGTAGCTCCTTTAGCTAATTTCTATCGAATTCCTGTTGAAAACATGCTGGTTGCGCATGATGAACTCGATATTGAGCCAGGTATTTGTAAAATTAAAAAAGGCGGCGGTCACGGTGGTCATAATGGCTTGCGTGATATTATTGCCCGCATGGCAAACAATAAAGATTTTTACCGTTTGCGCATTGGTATTGGCCATCCCGGACACAGAGATCGAGTTACTGGCCATGTACTAGGTAAAGCTCCCGCAAACGAGCAAGCTTTTATCGAAGACAGTATTGATGAAGCCAGTCGTTGTTTTGAAATTTGGTTAAAAGACGACTTAAAAAAAGCGCAAAATCGTTTACATACATTTAAAGCGCAATAAACAATTTAATAGATTAGGAAAACACCATGGGATTCAAATGCGGTATTGTTGGCTTGCCCAACGTTGGAAAATCAACATTATTTAATGCCTTAACTAAGGCTGGCATTGAAGCAGCCAACTTTCCTTTTTGTACTATCGAACCGAATACGGGCGTAGTACCGGTACCCGATCCACGTCTTGACCAACTTTCAACGATTGTTAAGCCAGAGCGTGTTATTGCTACCACCATGGAATTTGTTGATATTGCAGGCTTAGTTGCCGGCGCTTCGAAAGGTGAAGGTTTAGGTAATAAGTTTTTAGCTAACATTCGTGAAACTGACGCTATTGGTCATGTAGTTCGTTGTTTTGATAACGAGAACATTATTCACGTTGCTAATAAAATTAGTCCTGCTGACGATATTGATGTGATCAACACTGAATTAGCATTATCTGATATGGATACTGCCGAGCGAGCCATTTTCCGTTTAGCTAAAAAGGCTAAAGGTGGTGATAAAGACGCTAAGTTTGAAATGCCGGTATTAGAAAAAATATTAAAGCATGTTGAAGACGGCCATATGATCCGTTCTTTAGACCTAACAAAAGAAGAAAAAGCAGCAGTCGCTTATTTAAACTTTTTAACGGTTAAGCCAACCATGTACATTGCTAACGTTAATGATGATGGTTTTGAAAATAATCCCTACCTTGACCAAGTAAAAGCGATTGCCGCCGAAGAAGACGCAATTGTTGTTGCTGTTTGTGCTGAAATTGAAAGCGAGTTATCTGAAATGGATGATGAAGACCGCGTTGAATTTATGGCGGATCTAGGTTTAGAAGAACCTGGTCTAAATCGCGTTATCAATGCCGGTTATTCTTTATTGCACTTACAAACCTATTTTACCGCAGGTGTAAAAGAAGTACGCGCTTGGACAGTTAAGCAAAATGCTACTGCCCCACAAGCTGCTGGTGTTATTCACACAGACTTTGAAAAAGGCTTTATTCGCGCTGAAGTAGTCGGCTTTGATGACTTTATTGAATTCAATGGTGAGTCAGGTGCTAAAGAAGCAGGTAAATGGCGTTTAGAAGGCAAGGAATACCGCGTTAAAGATGGCGACGTGGTTCACTTTAGATTTAATGTTTAATAACATTTAATTTACTTGTTTGATAATAAAGGAGCTTCGGCTCCTTTTTTGTTATTAAAATTCTAAAAAAATAAATCATTCACTTTCAGATATTTAGTAAAGGGAGCCAATGAGTATTAATTTTTTTCTTTTGCTGTACTTTCTTTTTATCAATATTGGCTAATACTGGTAGTCGGGAATCCATCTATCAGGAAGATATTATGACTAAATTTGAAAGCACACTGACTACCCTCGCAATAATTACCTTAAATATTACGTTTACACCGCAAGCATATGCCGAAGATAGCGCCGGCGAAAGAATTTGCCAATATGTAAAGCTTAATCATAAATCACGCTTAAAATCCTACTTACGCTCGCAAGAGATAAAAATTAGACAGGTTTATGACTCATTAAAGTGTAATAACAAAAATTTATTAGTCTTTGCCGCCGAACAAAATGCCTTATCAGCAGGCTCTTACCTCTTAGGTAGAGTCTCTTCGAAACAAGTTGCGGCGACGGTTGAAGATATTGCCAAGTTTTCTCCTGAGTTAGCACAAGCTGCAAAAGCCCGTTTACAGTAAAATCCGCATAGAATTTCATCAGGATGCTGACTATTTAGCCAAACAAACAAAAAGTCGTAATTATTTAAAAAAAACGGTTGACGTAAGACAACGACATTAGCATAATACGCGCCACTTGCTTAGAGCAGGTTTGGAAAGGCTACATAGCTCAGTTGGTTAGAGCACATCACTCATAATGATGGGGTCCCAGGTTCGAGTCCCGGTGTAGCCACCATTCTTTATCTGAACAAGTAGTTTAAAATGCGGGGTTGGCGGAATTGGTAGACGCGCTGGATTTAGGTTCCAGTATCGCAAGATGTGAGAGTTCAAGTCTCT
>JBPOFN010000020.1:0-77915 GCA_051251725.1 Thalassotalea sp.
GTACATAAGCACGCATTAACTTCTTTGAATAAAGTTTTTTGTTGTTGACAAGGGGGAGTCCACATAAGCCAGCTATTGGTTTGTAAAAAAGCCTTGATAAAGCACTTAAATTTCACCACAGGGTTAGATAATTAATCATTGATATACTGATAAACTACGCGTATTCAATATGCTTCATCATATAATCAATAAGTTATAAAACCCATTAACCAGAGCTGAGATTCATTAGCATTCGGTTATAGGTAAAAAGTTATACAAGTTACAAAAACTTTAACTTGTGCTTAAAATAAAAAACGGTCTTTATTAGATAACTAATAGCGACCGTTTTTTATTGCCGAAAAATAGTAAATCGGCTTCTTAGCGCGTCAGCCAAAATTGTTTTTATCAGGCCTGACTATTTAACCCGAACTGAGGTTATTTATCTTCTTAGGCCGATGCCAAACGTATTCTACTCTTATTCAGCTTGGTAATCTTTTAGCGTGATCACAGTATCATGTAAGCTATCTTGATTAACTTGAATGATGCCGCGCTTCGGTCGATCTAAATCGATAATGATAAATACCACGAGTACAATCAAGGTGAATAATAAAAGTGTGGGAAAGGCCGGACGCTTTTTACCCAATCCGCTATTGTAGCCCAGCATACCGCCGACGGTAACAAAGACACAAAACAACAAGAATAATACAGGCTCAGGCACATGCAGTTTTAACATCGCTGTGCGTTTATTTTCTATTTGTATCATGCCCGATAAAGACTGAAAAAAGCCGTTAGCAATTGCTTGCGACTTTGGATTCTCCATCGCGATTTGTGCTAATTCAATTAAATGGGCTTGCGATTTATTTACTTTTTTATTGATGACCGTACGCTGCTCAGGACTCGACAAATCAATTTGGCTGAGTGAAATTCGTAGCGCTAAGTAAATATCTAATTCTTTAAAAACTTCATCTTTGATGTCAGTGCTGAGTAACTTAGCCTGCATTGCGACTCGTGAAATTGCGCCTGCTTCTTCGATCACCGCGCTGCTACGAGCATCATAACGGTGCAGTGACATATTAAATGTGAAGCCAAGTAACAAGGCTAGTAAACCAATAATACCGGTTTGTATTGCGGTCGATTGGCTTTTCATTTCAGCGTTTTCAACATCTTTATTACGTCGGCCAATTTCATAGGCAATTTGATTGATAATTAACATCAATATAAAAAGAGTGACAATGATGATGATGCTATTTTTGTCGTACATTAGTTCTTGGCTCACTGATTCCGCCTTGGTATCAAAATAAATATTAGGCAAATATGGGTTAAGGTCATTGATTGATCAAGGTTTAATTACTGCCAGTGACCATGATCTAGGATATTTATCGCTATCATTGCGATTTTTCCGCCTTGATAGTGTTTGCTGATAAGTTGACTGTAAAGTCTAAATGTAAGTCTACTACAAAATCCCTTCTCATCAGCCATGATTTTTATCGGACTTATAGTGCGATTATTGCACTAGCTCGACCTTTATTCAGCGACCTTTCTATTTAATCGCTTTTAAATTTTTTGATACTGGCCAGGACATAGAAAAAATCACCAAACTCTTTCGATGACTGATTGAACAAATGCGAGCTATTGAATTGCCACCAGTCGTTGATGCGAATACTGTTGAAAATAATTCTCGGGGATTGAATGTTCTGGGTAAAGCCGCGGATTTCACAGGTGGTGCTTTTACACATAATAGATTGTATTGAAATATCGCCAAAGAGCTCGTGCGTCACAATATAGTCGTTGATCAGCTGCTCAAGGTTTGTCGCCCAATCGTAATCGACTGCTTCGGCATTTAGTTGATTGAATTGGTCGACTAAATTTCCGGTTGAGTTGGCAATAATTGAGGCAAAAGGTTGCTGCAATATTACTTCAACTTGTTCGAGTGATATGCTTGAAGGCTGCTTTTTATTGTTATTATCATTTTGTTCTGGCAGCGGTTCATCAATAAATGATTGATAGGCGATGATCTCGTTATTGAGTTTTATAATCTCATTGTTCGCCGTTATTAGCTGCTCCTCTAATGCTAATATTTTTATTTCGATATCAGCACCATCAGCCGTTGATGCTGGTTGGTACTGAGTGACTTCAGCTTGTATTTTCTTATTTGGTGCCGCTATTTTTTGTTGACTGTGGTTAACTTGCTCGGCTGCGGGGCGCTGATTTTTTTCAGTAGCTAGATTTGTTATGGCTATTTGTTGTGTTGGTGAATGGGATTGTGGCTGAGGAGCGGTAGCTTTACCAATAAATGTACCTATATATACGCCAATAATTAGGCATGACATTGCTAATAATAAAGTGATTTTATGCATTCTACCTCCTTGTTGTTCAATGAAAAGCAAAGCATACACTTGCCTAAATACGCGTGAGGTTTGATGATACAGAGATATAAAATGTTAAGCGCTGATATTTTGTAAATTTTTATGAAATAGGTTTGTTGCCAGCCACTAGTATAGCCAAGTGACACCAACTGAAAAGGTGCTTTGGTCATATTCATTTTCTGCTAAGGTTGAGGCATTATTGGTAAATTCAAATGAAGCATTAAGCGATAAATTGTCAATTAAATTGTAGGCGAGGCTGCTACCCATGAATAACTTGTCGTCTTCACGTAAGGTGTCTACTGCACCCTCGAAGGTATTGTTGTCGTGATATTTACTCAGTCTATATTCGGCGGTTAAATCAAATTCCCACTGATTATATTGCCAATGGCGGCTAGTAAAAAAGCTAATTCGATCAGCTGAATAACTGATAAATTCATCTTCCAAATAGCGATCTTTTTTATTATCGCTTTGGTATTTAGCGCCAATATTCCAATAACCATTTGTTAAATATTGTTGCCAGCTTAATTTTATGTATGTTGAATTACCGGCCAGATAATCATATTGCACTGCCCCTTCGGCAATATTGCGATAAATAAAGTCGAGTTTAATTTTTTGCTGGTCGGTTAGTGCATATTGCCCCCCGAGTTTAAAATTGGTGGTGTCTAAGTAACTGTTACCCGCTAGATCAATACTATCGAAGCTCGCGCCCAAATAAAGCCGTAAATCAGTTAGGCTTTTAGGTGTGTAAAACTTGCGAGCTGATAGCGCATACATACTAATTTCATAACTGTTGGCTGCTGAATACTTAGAGCCATAATAAGTAAAATCAAGTAACCAGGCGTTGGCTAAATCTTGATTACTAAGCCAGCTACTCGATAATAAATAATCAATAAATTGGTCACTTTGCTCGGTATAGCTTTCATCATCAGGCAAAACAATATTACTTTCGTTACCGGCTTGCACATTAATGACATGTTGCCAAAGTGAAGCTTTATTATTTGAGGCAATATTTGAGGTGTTATTTTGCTGATTATTATGCGGTTGTTGGGCTTGTTCGTAAGAATCGTTTAGTTGTAATAGTTGCTGCTCGGCCAATAAGGCTAGATCATCATTTTCAGCATAATCTTTTAAATAATTAAAAGTTGTTTTAGCGGCTTGGTTAAAACCTAATTTCTTTTGGGTAACGGCGATATTGTAATCAATTAACTCCGGATTATCTGGCTCAGCTTGTAGCTGTTCAAAAGCACTTAAAGCTTGCCGCCACTGTTTTAATTTGAAATGACAAATCGCGATATTATACAAAGTGCTAACAAGTGACTCTTGCTGATATGAATATTGGTAGGCAGTTAGCGCTTGTTGATAATCTTTATTTTTAAAATGTTGATGTGCGCTTAATAATGAAGTCTTATAAATTAATGTTTCTGACTCTTGTGCCTGCAACGAGAAGGTAATAGCGAGTAGTAACAATAGGGCAACTTTATTCATAATTTTTCCATTTTTAAACGCACAAAAAAGCGAGAGTACGATATCGCTAAATACCGTACGTTCACTTTTTTTTACTGCTGAAGATTAATATTAACTAACCTTCTTTTTTCTCTTTTCTTTCGTGCTTTTTACCATGACGGCGTTTATGGCCTTCTTTCATTTCTTCTTTGCGTTCTTCAATTGCTGCTTTTAACTCTTCATTGTTATTAATGTATTCTTTTAACGCGGTTTTGCGTTCATCGCGTTCAGCTTTTAATGTGGCTAATTTAGCTTTAAAACCGTCGGTATCACCAGCTTCCTTTAGTGCCTTTAGTTCTTCTCGATGCGATTTTTTTGCCGCTTTCATAGCATCAATTTCATCTTGGGTAATATCACCATTTTCAAGCATATATTTGTGGATAATATCATGCGAAGGGAAATGCATTTTATGACCACGTTTAAATTCTTTTTTAGTGACTTCCATGGTGACATTATCTAAGTCATCAGCTGCTGATACAGTAAATCCTGTTAATAATGCACATAACATTGTGATTGAGATTAATTGCTTTTTCATAAGTGTACCTTCTCGTTTTTGGTTGGGTATTAGTGTCTACACACAAATTCTTTTTTACGGTTATTAACCTTTATTTAGGTCAATATCAATTTCAAAATTTCGTTCATCAGCGTTATGGTAAAGTGTGGCCATAATGCTTAATGGTTGCTCAAGCGACTTATCCATATTGACGCGAATTGGTAATTCAAGCGTATTGGCACCAGCTTTTAAATCTACCGGCCAAGTTAGCTGTTGAATATTATCAAAACCGGCAATGGCAACTCGTTCTGGCAGTACAAGATCAAGTTCAGCATCTTCAAAGTCTTCGTTGGCATGAATAACAATGGTCACGTTTTGATCAATATATTCAGGTTCAACTTGTTGCACTAAAATAGGCTGTTCATCTTGTTGCAGTATGGAATAAGTGCCCATAACCGCTATCGCTAATACTGACGCGGCGATAAAACCTTGAACAAAACTATTTACCTTTTTGGGGGCGCGCTGGCCTTTTTCCACGGCTTCTCGTAACATCTTAGCTGCCGTTGTAGGGTGTAAACTAGGCGTTGGCATTGCTTGCATTTTTGTTAAATAAGCAAGGTGGCGCTGATATTCATTCATACATATTTCACATGCTTGAAGATGTTCACTTATTTCAAGTGATGTTTCTTTTTCAGTATCTTCAAGCGCTAGTGCCTCAATATAGTTTTTAACAAATTCGCAGTTCATAATCTTTCCTCTGTTAATATTGACGAACACTAAGTTCAGAAGGTTGCAGTGAAATGCGTTTTTTTAACGCAGTGCGAGCTCGGTGTAAATTTGATTTAAGTGTTCCTAGCGGAGTCGCCATAATTTCGGCTAATTCCGCTAAGGTATAGCCATTAATATCATGTAAAGTGACAATGGCTCTTTGGTCAGCAGACAAAGTATTTAAAGCGCGATAAATTTCATTTTGTTGATCAGCGTGTTGGTGATTATCAAAATGTTTAAAGATTGGCTGTACTTTTTCATCGTTGATATCTTCTAAGTGCGGCTGACGCTGCTTCTTACGATAAAGATCAACAAAGCGATGATATAAACAACGCATTAACCATGGCTTTATTTTTTCAATTTTCTGCATTTCATCTTGTTTAGTAAATAAATAAATGAGTAAGTCTTGTAACAGATCTTCCGCGTCATGTTGGTTGCCTGTATATTGAAAAGCAACTTTGAACAAGGCATTCATATGAGGCGCAACTAGGGCTTCAAATGGTTGCTTTTTCGCAGAAAAAAACGAGAACACTTTACTCATATATTTTTGATACCAAGTTAAAACTTATATTCCATGTTACACATAACGAGGTTTTATTACGAAAGGTTGCAGCTAATTTAAAGTTTTTAACAAATTAAACTTAAATCATATTATGATGATAATCGATGGAACGCCTTGACATAATATGTCATTTTAAGTTAAAAAGAATAATAAAAAATAAAAGGACTTACTCACCATGCTCGATTTTTTTCTTGCCGATTATAATCTTTATTTCGCTAGCGCAATTAGTTTTGTCCTTTTTCTTTCGCTAATTGAGGGCTTAGGCTTAGTGATTGGCTTGAGCTTGATGAGCTTTCTCGAACAGTTTACGCCGATAGATATCGACGTTGATGTTGATGTGACTACTGGTGGCTTAACTGCTGTTATGGGTTGGTTATGCTTAAATCGCTTACCTTTATTAATTTGGTTGGTGGTTATCTTGTCGGGTTTCGGTTTGTTTGGCTATTCAATCAATTATCTCTCGTTAGCCAGTTTGGGCTTTATTTTACCGACTTTTTTCATCGTGGGTTTAGCAAGCATATTTGCCATTTATTTCACGAAAGCGGTTTCGAAGCCGCTGTCAAAAATATTACCCAAAAATGAAACGTCTGCTATTTCAAACGATAGCTTTGTCGGCTTGGTTGGCAAAATCACGATTGGCAAAGCAACATTTCAAAATCCTGCGGAAGCAGTAATTCATGACCATCATGGTCAAAAACATTATTTACTCGTTGCCCCTGAGTCGCAAGAAGCTATTTTTGCAGCTGGCGCAGAGGTCGTGTTAATTGAAAAACAAGAAAAATACTGGCTAGCTATGCCTTTTAACTCAACTCATATATAGGAATAAATAATATGCTGGAAGGAACTAACTTAAACTTTATTTTAACTGTCTCAGGGATCGGATTGGTCTCGTTACTTACCATTGGTTTTATTTTTGCCAAATTGTATGTACGGGCCACCAAAGAAATTGCTTTTGTTCGTACCGGTTTAGGTGGCGAAAAAGTGGTTAAAGACGGCGGCGCTGTCTGTTTGCCGGTATTGCATGAAACCATTCCGGTTAATATGAATACCCTACGCATTGAAGTTGAAAAAACGCAAAAAGATGCGCTGATCACCAAAGATAGAATGCGTGTAGATGTGAAGTCTGATTTTTATCTTCGTGTTGCCCCGCATCAAGAAGGCATTTCAATGGCGGCGCAAACCTTAGGTACCCGTACCATGCGTGTTGAAGAGCTTAAAAAGCTAATGGAATCTAAGTTTGTTGATGTTTTACGGGCCGTTGCGGCAGAAATGACAATGACCGAGATGCATGAACAGCGTTCTGATTTTGTACAAAAAGTTCAGCAAAGTGTCGCGAACGATTTAGAAAAGAATGGTTTAGAGCTAGAGTCAGTGTCGTTAACTGGCTTTGATCAAACTGATTTGCAATTCTTTAATGAAAATAATGCATTTGACGCGGAAGGTCGAGCGCGATTAGCTAAAATCATTGAAGAAAAACGTAAAGAAACTAACGATATTGAACAAGAAAACCGCGTTAAAATTGAACGGAGAAATTTAGAAGCAGAACAACAATCATTAGAGATTAAAAAAGAAGAAGAAGAAGCTCGTTTAGCACAAGAGCAAATTTTAGAATTTAGACGTGCGGCGCAAAAAGCTGAAATTGCGATCACACGTGAGCAAAAAGCACGGGAAGAACGCCAAGCTGAAATTTCAAAAGAACAAGCGATTGAAGCGGCTGAAATTGAAAAATCAAAAGATATTGAAACACGTGAAATTGATAAGAAAAACTCTTTAGAACAAGCGCGTATTAAACAGCAACGCGATATTGAAGTAGCTCAGCAAGAAAAACAAATTGCGGTTGCAGTTAAATCAGAAGAAGAATCAGCCGCACGCGCGAAAGCGGCTGAAGCTGAAAAAATGAAAGTAGAAAAAGAAGAAGCGGTTATCACGGCTAGATCGGTGGCGACAGCCAATCGACAAAAAGAAATTGAAGTGATTGACGCCAAAAAAGAAGCTGAACGTGAAGCGGTTGGAGTTACGGTTCAAGCCGAAGCTGAGAAGCGAGCGGCAGAAGATAGAGCAGGTGCAATATTAATTGAAGCGAAAGCAGATTCTGACGCTAAAATATTAAGAGCTGCTGCTGATGAAAGAGTGTTAGCGGTTGAAGCTCAAGGTAAACAAGCGCTTTATGAAGCTGAGAATTCATTAAGTAATGAGCAAATAGAGCTACAAAAAACTTTAGCGATGTTAAAAGCGCTACCGGGCATTGTTGAGCAAGCAGTGAAACCATTAGAAAATATTGAAGGTATTAAAATTCTTCAAGGTTACGGCGCTGGTGGCACCGGCGTTGCTGGTGATGGCAGCGCGGCATCAGGTGGCGGCATTGCAGAACAAGTAACTTCTGCAGCACTTAATTACCGCGCTAATGCCCCTATTGTTGATGCCATGTTAAAAGAGTTAGGTATGGTCGATCGCGACCATGGTTCATTAACGGATCTGTTAACAGGTAATAGCAAAATTATTGGCGATATTGGTGCTTCAAGCAGCCCGTTAGTGGCAGGTGAAACTAAAAGCGGAGGCCATACCAATGGCACACCGTTAAGCAGCTAATTTATTTCGTTATTAATTAACGTTAAGTTACTATTCTTGTTAGTAATATTGAATTGGCGATTGAAAAGTTAAAGCATAGAAACAAAAAACCACCTTAAATGGTGGTTTTATCTGCTCGTTGATTAATGTTTTAATACTAACTCTAATTGCTAGTGTTTATATGTTTGGCTCGCTGGTTTCGGCTGATTTTTACGAAATATCTTTTTAATAAATACGCCAACCCAACTAACATCTTATGAAAATAGCAGCTTGAGCTATTTCGAGAGAAAGGTTTTATAAGCAGGGTTATCGGTTTCTTCTTGGTATTCATAACTTAGCGTTTCTAAGTGAGTAAAAAACTCAGCTTCATCTGCTTTTTCCACATCAAAGCCAGCTAACACTCGGCCGTATGCTGCGCCATGGTTACGATAATGGAATAAGGTAATATTCCATAACTCACCTAAAGTATTTAAGAAGTTATCAAGTGCACCTGGGTATTCAGGAAATTCAAAGCGAAATAAACGCTCATTAGCAATTTTATTTGGGCCACCAACCATGTAGCGAATATGTAGCTTTGCTAATTCGTTATCGGTTAAATCAGTAACGTTAAAATTGTTGCTGTTTAACTGGTTGATTAACAAATCTTTCGCGCTGCTATCAGCAATACGAACACCAACAAAAATATCGGCCTGTGCTTTACCAGCAAAGCGATAATTAAATTCGGTGATCACTCGTCCTTCTAATGAATGACAGAATTTTCTAAAACTGCCTTTCTCTTCCGGAATTGTAACTGCTAAGACCGCTTCTTTGTTTTCACCTAATTCACAGCGTTCAGAGACATAACGTAAACTATGAAAGTTCATGTTTGCACCTGATAAAATCGCCATTAGTGATTCGCTACCTGCACTGGTTTTACAATATTTTTTAATACCAGCAAGCGATGTTGCGCCGGCCGGTTCCGCGATCACGCGCGTTTCTTCAAAAATATCTTTAATTGCGGCGCAAATCTCATCAGTAGTGACAGTGATGACGTCGTCACAATAATCTTTGATCACATCAAAAGTGTGCTGGCCAATGCGTTTAACCGCAATACCATCAGCGAATAAGCCCACTTGCGCTAAATCAGTTGGTTCACCTTTAGCTAACGCGGCTTTTAAACAAGCAGAGTCTTCAGCTTCAACACCAATAATTTTAATGTCTGGGCGTAATTGCTTTAAATAAACCGCGATACCAGCAAGTAAACCGCCACCGCCAACAGGAATGAAAACTACATTTAGGTGTGCTTGTTGCTGTAATATTTCTTTGGCAACAGTGCCTTGACCGGCGATCACATCGGGGTCGTCAAAAGGATGAATAATCGTTTTATTTTCATCGATTGAACATTGCACCGACGCAGCTTGCGCTTCGTTAAAGCTTTTGCCAAATAAACGCACTTCTGCGCCTAAACGTTTAACATTATCAACTTTAATATCAGGAGTGGTCAGCGGCATAAAAATGGTCGCTTTAATGCCTAATTTACTTGCCGATAGTGCTAAGCCTTGTGCGTGATTACCGGCAGAAGCCGCAACCACACCATGGATACATTCGCTTTCAGTTAAATTAGCAAGCTTGTTGTAAGCGCCGCGTAATTTAAATGAGTGCACTGGCTGCTGATCTTCACGTTTTAAATAAATTTGATTATTTAAACGTGTCGATAATTTAGTGCAATGAGTAATGTCAGATTCGATAGCGACATCATAGACAGGCGCTAACAAAATTCTGCGAAGGTAATCTAAGCCAATTTCTTGTTTTGTTTTACCAGCGCCGGTCTGATTTGTCATTAGTCTTCACCATCCAATAATTTACGGTTACGTACCGCGCCTTTATCAGCACTAGTAGCTAACATGGCGTAGTTTTTAAGCGCGTAGCTGATTGGGCGTACACGATTAGCAGGTTTCCATGCATCTTTACCTTTGGCTTCCATCGCTGCACGACGAGCTTCAAGCACTTCATCAGATACTTGCAAGGTAATTTCACGAGTAGGAATATCAATGTGGATGATATCGCCTTGCTCAACTAAAGCGATAGTACCGCCATCAGCAGCTTCAGGTGAAACGTGACCAATTGATAAACCAGAAGTACCACCAGAGAAACGACCGTCAGTTAATAAAGCACACGCTTTACCTAAGCCCATAGATTTTAAGTAAGTGGTTGGGTACAACATTTCTTGCATACCCGGGCCACCTTTAGGGCCTTCGTAACGAATAACAACCACTTCGCCAGCCACTACTTTACCGTCTAAAACGCCAGCTACTGCTGCATCTTGGCTTTCGAAAATATGGGCCGGGCCAGTAAATACTAAGTTGTCGTCAGAAACACCCGCAGTTTTAACGACACATCCATCAACGGCAATATTGCCTGAAAGTACGGCTAAACCACCTTCTAACGAGAACGCATGGTCAATACTACGGATACAACCGTTTGCGCGGTCATCATCTAAGGTATCCCAACGACAATCTTGGCTGAATGCTTTGGTGGTACGAATACCAGCAGGGCCTGCACGGTAGAACTTTTTAACGTCTTCGTCATCTGTTACTTTAATATCGTATTTAGCAATAACATCAGCCAGCGTGGTACCGAAAATATTGGGTACGTCAGTATTTAATAAACCAGCACGAGATAATTCACCTAAAATACCAATAACACCACCAGCGCGATGTACATCTTCCATATGGTATTCTGGTGTTGATGGCGCAACTTTACATAACTGTGGAACGATACGAGATAACTTATCCATATCTTCCATGGTGTAATCAATTTCAGCTTCTTGCGCGGTAGCAAGTAAATGTAAAATAGTATTAGTTGAACCACCCATGGCAATATCTAAACACATGGCATTGTGTAAAGCTTCTTTACTAGCAATGTTACGTGGTAATGCAGACTCGTCGTTATCTTGATAATAACGTTTAGTTAGTTCTACAATTTGTTTACCGGCTTTTAAGAATAATTGCTCACGGTCAGCATGTGTTGCCAACATTGAACCATTACCCGGTAAGGCTAAACCTAGTGCTTCAGCTAAACAGTTCATTGAGTTAGCGGTAAACATACCTGAACATGAACCACAAGTTGGACAGGCAGAACGTTCAACTTTATCAGAATCTTCATCAGATACTGTAGGATCAGCACCTTTGATCATCGCATCAACTAAATCTAATTTGATGATTTGGTCTGAAAGCTTAGTTTTACCCGCTTCCATTGGACCACCTGAAACAAAAATTACTGGAATGTTGATACGCATTGCTGCCATTAACATGCCTGGGGTAATTTTGTCACAGTTTGAAATACAGACCATAGCATCAGCACAATGGGCATTAACCATGTATTCAACTGAATCAGCAATAAGATCACGTGATGGTAAGCTGTAAAGCATACCGCTGTGACCCATAGCAATACCGTCATCAACCGCGATAGTATTAAATTCTTTAGCGACGCCGCCAGCTTCTTCAATTGCGCCAGCAACTAATTGTCCCATGTCTTTTAAATGTACGTGACCTGGTACAAATTGGGTAAATGAGTTTACTACGGCGATAATTGGCTTACCGAAATCACCGTCGGTCATTCCTGTTGCACGCCATAAAGCTCGTGCGCCTGCCATATTACGGCCTTGGGTTGAAGTTGCTGATCTTAATTTAGGCATCGTTTTATCCGTTTGTTTGTGTATTTCATTGAATGATAATTGCTGAGAATATCGCTAGCGCAATTATGAAAACTTTTACTTATCAAGTCTGCTGTTGGCATAACTTTTATCAGAAAAAGCATAATTTCAAAATAACAGCGGTAAGTACAAGTGGACTGATACAAAATTTATTGTTTATAGACTTTGCATCAATCTTTGAATCTACCGCTACTGCTACATCGAAATTTAGGCGATTGGATCTAACCAGTTATATTTATCTTCTGTTTCACCAGTAAACAAGCCAAAGAAAGCTTCTTGTAGCTGTTTAGTGATAGGGCCACGATCGCCTGTGCCTACAGGTAAACCATCGACACTTTTAACCGGTACGATTTCAGTGGCTGTACCTGTCATAAAGAATTCATCGGCAATGTATAAAGACTCACGAGAAATTGCTTCTTCACGTACTTCATAACCTAAGTCTTTCGCTAAGGTCATTACCACATCGCGCGTTAAACCCGTTAGGATAGACGCTGTACTTGGCGGTGTTAATAACACACCATTACGTACTAAAAATAAGTTTTGACCTGCGCCTTCACTTACCATGTTATTCACATCTAAAGCGATGCCTTCAGTATAACCGTGACGTGCTGCTTCTGTTGAGATCAGCTGAGATGATAAATAATTACCACCTGCTTTAGCTGCTGTCGGCATAGTATTTGGCGCTAAGCGATTCCAGCTTGAAACACCAACATCAACACCATGTTCAATAGCTTCAGCACCTAAATAAGCTTCCCAACTAAAGGCTGCGATCATGGCATCTGCAACAGCATCAATTGGTGGACGTAAACCCATACCTATATCGCCTAAAAAGAAAAGCGGGCGTAAATAAGCTGATTTTAAGTTGTTTTTAGATACTGCGTCTTTACACGCTTGCACCATTTCGTCATGCGTATAAGGGATATTCATGCGGTAAATTTTTGCAGAATTAAATAAACGCTCAATGTGTTCTTCTAAACGAAAAATACAAGTACCTTTATGTGTATCATAAGCACGAATACCTTCAAACACTGAAGAACCATAATGTAATGCGTGGCTCATTACATGAACTGTCGCATTTTTCCAAGGCATGAGCTCGCCGTTGAACCAAATTAAATCTGCACCTACTTTAGCCATAATATCTTCCTAAACTTTTCCTAAACTTTGTTTCTGTTGCATGCTTAACGTTTTAGTTAAGCATGGCATTGCAATTTTTCGGTAGAAGCTACCGTAACCGTGTTTACGTCGTACAATTTATTTAACTGTACAGTTAATTTTTCTATTGCTTTTGTCGAACTGACCGACAATTCAATATTAATCAGTGTATTTTCGACATTAGAAAGCATGGTCATACCTTGGACATTAAAGCCACGGTAACGAGTAGCTTGTAATAACTTTTCCAACACTGTTGGTTCTTGTTGGGCGGTAATTTTCAAAGTATGTTGTTGCATTTTACTCTCCTAATGTTTTCTTTATACACTTTCTTCAATCATTTTATGGTTTGCTGTGTTTGGCGGCACTAATGGCCAAACATTGTCTTGTGCATCTATTTTTACTTGTAATAAATACGGTCCATTGTGGTTAAGCATTTCCTCAACCGCAGCCGACACTTCAGCTTTTGTATTAATTTGTTTCGCTTTGATATCAAACGATTGAGCTAACATAATGAAATCAGGGTTATCTGATAAATCTGTTTCACTTAAACGGCCATCAAAGAATAAATCTTGCCATTGGCGCACCATACCTAATTTACTGTTATCAATCAGCAATATTTTTACTGGTAACTGAAAGCGCTTGATGGTTGATAACTCTTGCACGTTCATCATAAATGAACCGTCGCCAGTTACCGCAATGACGGTGTCATTAGGGCGACTAATTTGTGCGCCAATTGCTGCTGGCAAACCAAAGCCCATGGTACCTAATGAGCCGCTTGATAAGAAATTTTCAGGTTGTGAAACATTCATATGCTGTGCCGCCCACATTTGATGTTGACCAACATCTGTTGTCACAATCGCGGTTTCTGGCATTTTTTCGCTAATTTCGTTCAAGACCGCCGGCGCATAAATACCTGTTCCTGGGTGGTTATAGTCCCAAGCACAGTCTGCTTTCATTTGTGCACATTCTTGTTGCCAATCAGCAATGTTAATGTCACAAGTTAGCGGTAATAAATTGTCTTTTAAGTCACCAATAATGGCAATGTCTGCTACTCGGCGTTTACCAATTTCTGCGGCATCAATATCAAAATGAATAACTTTTGCATGCGGGGCAAATTCATCTAATTTACCGGTAACACGGTCATCAAAACGCGCACCAACGGCAATTAATAAATCACTCTCTTGTACGGCAATATTTGATGCACGGGTACCATGCATACCTAACATACCCATATACAGGGCATCGTTTTTATCGACAGCACCCAAACCTTTCAACGTTGCTACGCTTGGGATCTGCATTTTTTTCATAAATTCCCGTAATTCAGGCACTGCATTCGCCATACCAACACCACCACCAACATATAAAACTGGCTTTTTAGCTTGTTGAATTAAGCTGACGGCATCACTAACATCGGCAGCTACTTTTGCTTGCTCGTTAGAATGATCAGAGACTAAATCAATTTTTTTGGTAACCGCGGCAATTTGAATATCTTTAGGAATATCTACTAATACCGGCCCTTGACGACCTGATAAAGCAATTTCAAATGCTTGATGTAAAATTTTGCCGAGTTCGTTAACGTCGCGTACTTGGAAAGCATGTTTAGTACAGGCTAATGCCATACCGACAATATCAACTTCTTGGAAGGCGTCAGAACCCATCGCTGCCGTAGGAACTTGACCGGTAATCGCAATTACTGGAATCGAATCAGCCATCGCATCAGCAAGGCCGGTTAATAGGTTGGTTGCACCTGGACCTGAAGTCGCCATGCAAACCCCAATTTTCCCTGAAGCGCGGGCATAACCCACGGCGGAAAAAGCAGCGCCTTGCTCGTGACGGCATAAAAAGTGATTTACATCACTGTCATACAAAGCATCGTAAATTGGCATAATAGCGCCACCCGGATAACCGAAGACATGCTCAACACCGTGTTGTTGTAATACGGTGAATAATAATGATGCCCCTGTTTGCGTGCTTGTACTTGTCATGTCACTACTCTTCTTTTTTCTGAAAATTTACTGTAAATTCGATTGTGCTAAAAGCAACGAACCCCCAGACCTTGCGGTGCGGGGGTTCGTTTAATTTATACCGTTAAACTTAACGCAATAAACTGCCCCGCGGTGTCTTATCGACCACGACGACGAGAATAATGTTAATAATTGCTGCGTTAATTTTTTTCATTTAATTCTTAATAAAATAAACTTTTGTGAAAACGGCGGTATTCTACCTGTATTTAATGATTAGTACCATAGCTCAAAGCGCATTCGCAAGCTTTTTTATTCGCCTTTTCGTACATTAATTAAACTTTCCCTTATCTACCATGAAGAAAGCGAAAGGCAAAATTCGCAATGCTGCCTCGTTTAGCTATAGTTTTTAGATACTAAAGGAATGAATGAAATGGAATTTTATGTCATTAGCTTGTATTTATAGCCGCGCCTGTGTCGGTCTTGACGCACCCTTGGTCAGTGTGGAAGTGCATATTGGCAATGGCTTGCCAGCATTTACTATTGTTGGTTTACCAGAAACTTCGGTAAGAGAAGCAAAAGATCGCGTTCGTAGCGCTATTATCAATTGCGGTTATGAATTTCCTGCTAAACGTATTACGGTTAATTTAGCCCCAGCCGATTTACCAAAAGAAGGCGGCCGCTTCGACCTCCCTATTGCTGTTGGCATTTTAGCCGCGTCAGATCAAATTCCAGTCGCGGCTTTACATCAATATGAATTTGCCGGTGAGTTGTCGTTGTCTGGGAATATTCGTGATGTTATTGGCGAGATCCCAATGACCATCGCATGCACTAAAAGTAACCGACAGTTTTTTTTACCAAAAAAAAGTGCAGAAAAGGGCGCTTGGGTTGAGGGCGCTCAAATTATTGCGATTGAACATTTATCGCAACTTTATCCGCATTTGATCGGGCAAGAGCAATTACCGTTAAGTGAAATAAAAACGCCGCAGCCAGATAATAATTTGGCCAGTTATGGTGATATTGCTGATGTTGTTGGCCAGCCATTAGCTAAGCGGGCGTTAGAAATTGCCGCCGCGGGCAGCCATAATTTATTATTTATTGGCCCGCCAGGTACAGGTAAAACTATGTTAGCAAGTCGCTTGCCAGGGATTTTACCGCAAATGACCGGCGCCGAAGCGCTTTCAGCTGCTGCGATACGCTCCATTAGCCAGCAATATTTTGACGAGCAAGCTTGGTTAATTCGTCCGTTTCGCTCGCCTCACCATACGGCTTCTTCTGCCGCGTTAATTGGCGGTGGCTCTCGGCCACAACCGGGTGAAGTTTCATTAGCGCATAATGGCGTACTATTTTTAGACGAGTTGCCAGAATTTGAACGTAAGGTGCTTGATGTGATGCGTGAGCCAATGGAGTCAGGTGAAGTGACTATTTCACGCGCAGCCAGCAAGCAAACTTTTCCGGCTAAGTTTCAATTAGTCGCGGCGATGAATCCTAGCCCGACGGGTTTTTATAACGATAATCGCAGTACACCGGAGCAAGTATTACGTTATTTAAGTCGCTTATCAGGGCCTTTTTTAGACCGCATTGATATTCAAATAGAAGTGACACGTTTACCTAGAGGCATGTGGGCCGATGATCAAACACAAAATGAAACCAGCGAACAAGTTAGGCTTCGAGTAGAAGCTTGTCGAACGCTACAATTGCAACGTCAGCACGTGGCGAATGCTCACCTGACAAGTAATCAGCTAAAAGAGTTTTGTCAGTTAAATGCTAACGATAATGAATTTTTAGAATTGGCGGTAGAAAAACTAGGTTTGTCGACTCGTGCTCATCATAAAATATTAAAAATTGCGCGCACCATTGCGGATTTAGTAGGCGCCGAGCAAGTTCAACATGAACATATAATTGAAGCCTTGTCGTATCGCGCCATGGATAGAATTTTACGGCATTTAACAGAAGCGATAGCTTGTTAAACTAGCGCCGCTGTTAATGGTGTTTAGTATTGATTTAGTGGTTAATAAGCATTATCGGGAATTTTATATTCACAGCCTTCAGCGGCAAAAGCTTTGGTAAATTCCGGTAATTCTTTGATTTCGTTTACCAGTCGTAAAACATTTTTGCCGACCGGTATCGATAAGCTTGGAAAAACATTACCCCAACGCACATAAACCGCTAATAGATAATCAATAATACTGGCTTCATCACCTACCATATAAGTTTGTTTGGCCAATCGGTCATCAATAATCTTCCATGTGCCAGCTAACTTTTCGGCAAAAATTTTCATTAGATTTTCTATCACACGGGCGTCCTCTGTGACATGCAATAATGAAAACAGTTTTGAATAGGCTGGATGTAAGGTTGCGTAATTGAACATTAACCATTGGTTAAATTCATCTTCTTGCCAAGTGTTTTTATGTGGCAGCGGATGTTTTGCTAATAAATGCAGAACAATCGCTGCGCCCTCGGTGATCAATCTGTCTTGATCTTGAAGTGCTGGTACTTGGTTAGTTGGCACAATACTTTGATAATTAGGCACATCATCGCGTTTTATTACTTCAAACGGGATCTCAAGCTTATTTAATAAAACATGAATGCCAGTCGAACAGGTGCCTGGGATGGTATAAAGTTGGTACATAGTTGTTTCCTTAGTCGGTAAGTTAATTCGGTTAATTAAAATAATTATTTACGTTTTCTAATTTCGGCGACGCTAACCCCGCCAAAGCCCCAGTTTTCTAATGGCACTTCTTCAATTACCACAAAAGTGCTTGCTGGTGGTTTAGCTAAAATATCTTCAAGCATTTTTGTTGTTGCTTGGATCAATTGCGCTTTTTGCTCGGTGGTGACATTTTCGTCGGTAATTTTAATATTGACGTAGGGCATGGCTTACTCCTGGTTTGTTATTAAGTCGTAGTGAAAAACTTTGGCAATGATCTGCCATTGGTTGTCGATAAAAATAAAGCTGAGGTAATCAATAAAGGCTTTGGCTTGAATAGAGCACTGCACTTTGGCAAGCGCGGTATTATTGCCGGCAAAGTCTAATGAAATAATTTTGTCGCTACGCTGATGTTTGGCTTCTGCTGGAGAAATTCGAGTGGCGACTAAGCTAAAATATTGCTCCATTTCCATATGAATTAACTCACCGTTAGTTGCACAGGAATATTGTGCTTTTGGGTGAAATACGTTTTTAAGGCGTCTGATATCACCCCAGTACAAACCATCAAAATATATTTTTAATACTTGCTCTAATTGTTGAGTTGCTACGTTCATCTGGTTTATCTCTAACGGATTGAATGTTGGATAGCAGTGTACAAAAGCTTTGTCTGTTGATAAATTCACAATAAATACACAAAGGATATGCAAAAATGCACAGCTGGGATGATTTCAGATATTTTTTAGCAGTAGCCAATTGCGGCAGTTTTTCAGAAGCTGCTAAGCAACTTAAGGTTAATCACTCAACGGTTTCTCGGCGGATTCAGGCGCTTGAGTCAAAACACGGTGTGCGTTTATTTGATCGCACTTTAAACGGTTATAAAATGACAGATGCTGGCGCAGCTATTTACGAAATTGCCGAGCAGTTGCAGGAGAGCACCTTAAAAGCGTCACGAATATTACAGGGCCAAGATGCACGGTTAGAAGGTGATATTAACTTAACAATGCCTCATGAAATATTTGACTACATACTTTCAAAACCCTTGAATGATTTTTATCAGCTTCATCCTAATATTTACTTTAATTTAATGGTCTCTAAAGGGCTGAGAAATATGGCAAATATGGAAGCAGATTTAGCGGTGCGAATTACTGGCTCGCCGCCTGATTATTTAATTGGTACCCGCGTTACCAAAATGCAGCACGGTTTATATCAAGCCCGTTCACTTGTAGTAAAAGACTATACGCCAATAGTGGTTTGGGCTGTCGAACAAGAAGTGCCGCGCTGGGCCTTTGAATATTTTGACAATCCCAAAGTGGTTTTACATGTTGATGATTTGCATTCGATGTATCGAGCGGTAAAAGCGGGTTTTGGTATTGCTAGAATGCCGTGTTTTATGCCTGATAGAGTCGCTGAGCAAGATGTAGTGAGATTACCGATTGACTTACCTATGTCTGACTGGGGGATTTGGCTGTTAAATCATGTTGATTTAAGAAATACGGCGCGTATTAATGCCGCCCGTGCTTTTATTAAAACCGAACTAGAAAAACAGCTGCCCTTATTTCAGGGCAAGCTGTCTAATTATGGTTAACTTCTCGTTAGCATTGAATGGTTAGTGATTCTTGAACTGCTAGCAATAAATTGAAACTACTGCGCTTGCGCTTGGCAGGAAATATTTGGCAGTTCGATAATTTTTTCTGTTTGCTGATGATGCAAATAACACTGCTGATCTTTAGTTAATAGTTTAAAGCTTTGCACCGTTTGCTGATGTTTACCTTCAAGCAATTGGCCTTGTTGGTTAATGTGGCTATTACGCTCGATGGTGATGGTTGAATCTTTACTGAACACCTTATCGGCTAAAGTGATTTTTTGGCCATTTAGCATGCCTGAAATAAGCTGCTCTAGTTGGCCGCTGATCAGTGGTGACGGTTTATTTAATAAGGCCGGCTGATACTCAGCTAATTGCTTGTTATCAGTGGTTGAAGCACAAGCTAATAACACGCCGGTGATTAATATTATGACAGAACAAGTTAATCTTGGTGTTAGCGAAATAAATTTCATCTTAATCTTCCTTTGATGTTTGCTCAGAATTTGCATCTGTGATTAAGCTGTAAATCTTATTATGTTCAAGCATCGCATTCGGAGACTTTATCGCAATACTGTCACTTGCATCGTATTGCTCAGATTGTAGCGTTCTCGTCTTAACCGTCTGTAATTGTGGGCGACAACTACCTGATTCGGCATAATATAAGGCGTTAGCTAATAAGGCTTCGCTTGGCTCCCCTAGTGCTTGGGTAAAGTCATCATCCACATCACAACCTTTAATTTCGGCATCAAATTGAGGATTTGATTTTGGTGAAAAACCATCAGAATATTCGCCAAAACCTTTATCATTTACTCCTTTAAATTGCACGGTGAAATAAGTGGTGCCGCAATTATCTTGTGGATAAAAGCCATAAGGCTTACCACAGGTGGTGTTGCCAATTTGAATCACGTCAACATTAATTCCGCGTAAGCCATTAATGAAGGCTTCACTGGCTGAGCATGTTGAATCTGTGGTTAAGACAAAAACCCGAGCTAAATTCAAGCTCGGTAATGTGTTAGTAAAAGTGCTGCTAACCCAATCAATTTGGCGATGATAAAAAGGGGTTGGCTCCAGCTGATTTTTAGTGATGGGGTCAATCGTTTGATGTTTGTCGTTAAATTGCGTGGTTTCAAAAATTGCATTATTGGTTTGTGCTTCACCGGCCACCATATAAGCAAGTTGTGATGACATCGCTAATAAACCACCGCCGTTATAGCGTAAATCAATAATTAACTCAGAGACATTGGCTTGGCTAAACTCGTCAAAAGCGTCTATTAAATCTTGTTGCGCGGTACGATTAAAGGCATTGAATTGCACATAGCCGGCTGTGCCTTGAGCTAAATCAATAATTTTGTGTTGTGGCACATAATCTAAAACAATATTGGCTGAGGTCAGTTCAACTTCAACGGTTGCGTTATTGTTGTTTGGATCCGTAAAGCTAAAAGTATGGCTTAACCCTCTATCGGAGGGGAATAACGCCTCATTTATACGATCAATATTGTTACTGTTATTGGTATTAATAAAGTCGATATTATCAATTTTATTTAATTTAAGACCTCGGGTTACACCGGCGTTTGCTGCCGGAGATCCTGCTTCAGTAAACCTGACGGTAAGGCTTCTTGGTACTCGGGTACTGCCAAATTCCCAGTTAATGCCATATTCAGAAGAAACACCACTTTGACTGACGGTGTTGTATTCGTCTGTTGCTTGGTAAAAATGAAAATTATCTTTAAGGGCATTCGATGCGGTACGTTGATTGGTTTTTAATAAATCAAAATATTCTAAGACGTTATAACTGGTTGGATCGCGATCTGTGATTTCGTTGTACCAAAGATAGGTATTGTTACTCCATGAACGTAACCACATTTTTTCTTGCATGGCAGTCCCTGTTTTATCAGGGTAAGTTTGACGGGTAAAAGGGTCGGTACCTGCTCTTGGGGCAGCACAAAAATCTTTATAGCTTGATTCATTTGCAAATACGCCGCTTTGCCATGTAGAAGCGGTTGGCGTAAATACGGTGTTTTTTGAACCTGTATTTGTGCCTGAACCACCACAAGCTGTGAGGGCTGCGGTCAATAATAAACAGTTTAATCGCTTTAAACCTGTTGCCAACATAAAAAATCCTTTTTATTTAACTTATTAATACGTAAATATTTTGATGTTCGATGATAGCAAAATTTTTTATTAGTAATGAAGGTTATTTGTAAATAAATTTCTGTAAGTAGATGTTATGCCTTTGAGTGTTTTGGTTTACAATTTATTGGTAATAACATTTGGTTTTTTTGTTTTATTTTTGGTTTGTTTTGTTATGGTTTTTCTTGGTTGGATTTAATGGTTTTTTATGTTTGTTACGAAGGTTTTATTACTTACCAATGCTGTTTATATCAAGTGTTTAAGATAAATTATTGGCGTATATTTAACAAACTTCCAGCGTGAATCGTGGTTTTTGCAATCTACATTATGATGCTTTTTATGATCTTATAACCTTGTTTTTACTGATATACATTGAAGTATTACCTTGATTTGTTAAATTTTATTTCATACTCTTGATGCGTCGATAAAAGACAATTATTGCATAACGATATAACAATCCGTCAATATGCCAGGATTATAAAAACCTTATTGATTGGTATTACCAAAAGGCGGTTTGGTTGTGTTTTTTGGTGGCGGATAAATAAAAAATAACAATAATATAAATAATAAAATGGGATAACCATGACAAAAAACACAATACAAATAGCGGCGATTACCGCAGCATTGGCCTTAACAGGTATTAATTCTGTCTTCGCAGCAACACCAACTAGTATTACTGCCAGTGATGCTCAAAGCGGCCATCCAGCGGTAAATTCGCATGATGGAAATATAGATACCCGCTGGTCAGCTCAAGGAAATGGCCAATGGGTGCAGTACGATTTTGGCGCAGCAGTAACTTTATCAGCTATTGATATTGCCTTTTTAAAAGGGGATTCACGTGCTGCGACTTTTCAAATAGAAAGCACCAATACACCTGATAACGCTTCAAGCTGGCAACAACAGGCAATGGGTCAAAGTAGCGGTAGCTCAGCAGAATTAGAGTCATATGCGCTAAGTGACAACGTAACAGCACGCTATTTTAGAATTGTCGGCTACGGTAACAGCAGTAATAACTGGAACAGCATCACAGAAACGACTTTTATTGATGGCACCGTTGAGCCGCCAGTTGAACCACCAGTCGCTTGTAACGCTCCGGTATTGGCATCAGCCGATGACGGTAACGTAGCTGAAAATGTTACTGATGGTAGCTTGTCGACTCGCTGGTCAGCAAATGGCAATGGTCAATGGCTGCGTTTAGATTTATGTCAAGAACAAACCATTAACCAGGTTGAAGTTGCATTTTTTAAAGGCGACAGCCGCAGCTCAACGTTTAGTATTGAAGTAAGTAGTGATGACGTAAATTGGTCGACGGCATTATCAACAACAGCGAGCGCAAGCAATACTACAGCAAAACAAGCGTTTGATTTTGAGGCCAAAACTGCACGTTATGTTCGATATACTGGCTATGGCAATTCATCAAACAGCTGGAACAGTATCACTGAATTTTCAGTGGCAGCCTGTACGGGTTCATCATGCGATGTTGTTGATGTTTGTGAGGCAGATTACAACAGCCAAGCATGTTTAGATATTCGTTGTGAAACCAACCCTGATGGCGATAACTGTCCTGTGATCCCTCAACCAGAAGGTTGTGAAGCGCAAGGAAAAATTTCTTACAACGGTTCATGTGCGGAATGGTTAGCCGTTTATGAAGCTGAGCATGGCGACATTGGCGAAAATGACCACTTAATTTCATACTCACCAATCGAAATGACTTTTGATGCCTTAGCAGCAAAGCATATTACTTCCAATGGTAATGGCTGGAGGCACGAGCTTAAAATAAAATCTAGCGGTGGTTACCGTGTTGGTATGACGGAAGTTTATGAACTATTTAAAGCTAAAATTACGATCGATTTAGATAAAGGCGCTAAAACTATCGTTGCCCAACATCATGCCGACACGACAGCAACGATTACTAAATTATATATTGCTGATTTAGATGAAGGTGGTTTTGAAGCCGCTCCTGATGGTACTGAGTCAGACAGTGTTGCTATGAATGGTGTCTTTGATGTTTATATTCGTTTAGCAAAAGCTGATGGTTCTGGTGAAACTAAACACTTATTAACCACTATGCGTTCAGGAGAAAGCTTTGATTTTGAAGAAGAAAATGATCACGGTAAGGTTACGGTGAAAATTAACGGCCAAACGCTTGCGCCAATTACGGTAAATGATTCTTCAGCTTCTTATTTTAAGTTTGGTAATTACCAACAAGCACAAAACCCAGAAACGGGCGAAAAATTAGCCAGCGGTGACAAAGACGGTGACTGGGCTGAGTTTTTTGCTAAATATTTCTCAACTAGTAAAATTACGTTTACGAATATGAGTTATATCCGCAACGTCGATTAATCTTGGCTGATAATAAATAATTAACGTTATTTATTAAACAGTCCCTGGCTAAGGTTTATCAGGCTATGATTTTTATCCATAGTTTGATAAACCTTTTTTATGCTTATTACTCTTTTATCGCTAAATTTAGTTACACATCGTTTATCTACACATTGCTTATCTACCCATGGTTAACTTAAGCATTGATAGCATCAAAAAATGCTTTTACTAACGGCTGTTCCCGCTGTTGATTTAAACAACAAATACCTAAATCAAAGGGTTCGATATCACCTGCATTTTCTAAAAATTGGACGCGGTCTTTAACGGGGCTATTTTCTACCACCACTTTTGGCACAATACCAACACCACAACCTAATGCTACCATGCTCACTAAGGCTTCATGGCCAGAAACTGTCGCGTAAATGTTCGCTTTACCTTGCTGTTTTTTACGAAACCAATAATCAAAACGTGTTCGAGCAGGGCCATGCTCAGGCAAGATAATTGGAATATCTGCCCACGCGAGTACTTCTTGTTGGAGTTGTTTTTGCACATGACAAGCCATTGTTGGCGCAATAACGGATAAGGGAATACGGGCTAAGTGATGAAAATAAAACATTCGCGATAAACCTTCAGGCTTAGCGGCAATAGCAAAATCAACCAAGTTTTGCTGAACTTGCTCAAGCGCGTCGGAAGCGTCACCGGTTGTTAACATAATTTCTACTAACGGATAGCGCAGCCGAAATCGCTCTAACAGCGGTGGTAAATGGCTATATGCAGCGGTTACTGAGCAATAAATACGTAACTTACCTTTTAAGTCAGCATGTTTTTGATTGAGTGAAAGCTTTAATGCTCTAAATTGCTCTATTTGTTGATCGGCATAAGTTTGAAATTGTTTGCCGGCATCGGTTAAAACGACAGAGCGGTTATCACGTAATAATAAGGAATAACCGACATGCTCTTCTAAGCGCTGAATAATACGACTTAAGGTCGATGGACTGACATGAAAAACTTTTGCTGTTTGGGTAAAATGTAAGCTTCTGCTGAGATGAACAAACATCTCTAATGATTTCAAGTCCATCTCTAGCCCTTTAAAATTAGGTTTTGCATTAAACGCAACGTAATGATGCAAATATATCATTTTAAGCAACGTAGGTACTAGTGTAATATCTCGCCATCGTCAGGAAATCTGACAAAAGCTAAGGGTTTAGCACTGAAAAATTGCTAAGCCTGTATACATACATTTTCATTTAGTTTATCTGCTAAAGAGACGGCTAAAAATCAGGAGATCAAAATGGCTAATTATTTTAATACATTAAGCTTACGTGAAAAATTAGAGCAACTAGGTCAATGTCGCTTTATGAAGCGTGAAGAATTTGTTGACGGTTGTAACTTCCTTAAAGGTTGGAACATTGTCATCGTTGGTTGTGGTGCTCAAGGTTTAAACCAAGGTTTAAACATGCGCGATTCTGGTTTAAACATCTCTTATGCTTTACGTGAAGCTGCAATTAGCGAAAAACGTCAATCATGGCAGTGGGCTACAGAAAATGGTTTTACTGTTGGTACTTACGCTGAATTAATTCCTACAGCTGACTTAGTATTAAACCTTACACCTGATAAGCAACATACTTCAGCTGTTTCAGCTGTTATGCCGCTGATGAAAGAAGGTTCTTCTTTAGCTTATTCTCACGGTTTCAACATCGTTGAAGAAGGTATGCAAATCCGTAAAGACATTACTGTTGTTATGGTTGCTCCTAAGTGCCCTGGTACTGAAGTACGTGAAGAATACAAACGTGGTTTTGGTGTTCCTACATTAATCGCTGTTCACCCTGAGAATGATCCTCAAGGTAACGGTTGGGCAATCGCTAAAGCATACGCTTCAGCAACTGGTGGCGATCGCGCTGGTGTTTTACAATCTTCTTTCATTGCAGAAGTTAAATCTGACCTTATGGGTGAGCAAACTATCCTTTGTGGTATGTTACAAACTGCTGCGATTTTAGGTCACAAGCAATTATTAGCTCAAGGTGTTGACGCTGGTTATGCCCGTAAATTATTACAATACGGCATTGAAGGTGTCACTGAAGGTTTAAAATACGGCGGCATCACTAACATGATGGACCGTTTATCAAACCCAGCTAAAATTAAAGCGTTTGATATGTCTTTAGAATTAAAAGAGATTTTACGTCCTTTATTCCAAAAGCATATGGATGACATCATCGAAGGTCGTTTCTCAGCTGGTATGATGGCTGATTGGGCAAATGATGACGCTAACTTATTAAAATGGCGTGAAGAAACTGCTGAAACGTCTTTCGAGAAAGCGCCAGTATGTGACACAGAAATCACTGAGCAAGAATATTACGACAAAGGTATTTTCCTTGTTGCAATGGTTAAAGCCGGTGTTGAATTAGCATTCGATGCAATGGTTGACTCAGGTATCATTAATGCTTCTGCTTACTACGAATCACTTCATGAAACGCCGTTAATTGCTAACACGATTGCACGTAACATGTTATACGAAATGAACGTTGTTATTTCTGATACAGCTGAATACGGTAACTACTTATTCGCACATGCTGCCGTTCCGCTTCTTGAAGAATATGCTGCTAAGCTAACACTTGAAGAATTAGGCGAAGGCTTAAAATCTACTTCAAACGGTGTTGATAACAAGCGTTTAATTGAAGTTAACGAAGAAATTCGCAGCCATGGCGTTGAAGTTATTGGTAAAGAATTACGTGGCTACATGACCGACATGAAGAAAATTGTTGAAGGTTAATTTAACCCGTTAACAATTGAATAAAAGCGGTATTTGGTTTTTCCCAATGCCGCTTTACTATTTTATATGCAGGATGCACGGTACATCACGACTTTAGGGATGAAAAATAGTGATGGCAAATAAACTAAGGAATTCCAATGAGCGATTTTACTAACGTATCAATCCCAAGAGCAGCAAACGTATATTTCGACGGTAAAGTAGTTAGCCGTACCATCACTTTTAGCGATGGTAGCTTTAAAACTTTAGGCGTTATGCAAGCTGGCGAATACAACTTCGGTACTAAAGAAGCTGAATTAATGGAAATCACTGCCGGTGACTGTGAAATTTTACTTGCTGGTGCTACTGAATGGCAAACAATCAAAGGTGGCGAGTCTTTCAACGTTGACGCTAACAGCTCTTTTGATATTAAAGCTAAAACAATTATTGATTACTGTTGTACTTATATTGCTGAATAAGCTTTATTAATACGAAGTAATGTACGAAAGCCGCGATTCAGTAAAATGAATCGCGGTTTTTTTATCGGCAAAATTTTAATTCTCGTCATTTAATACTGCATTTCACCTCAGGCTCTTTTTATTGATAACCACAATTGTCAAATTGAAATGGATATACACAAGCGCTTGGAAGCTAAATACTAACCACCCGCCAATCAACAGCTCTTGATGTTTTTATTACTAGCTCAACAGACAACGCCATAATAACCAAGTCTTTGAGTTAAGGAGTCAATAAGTGTTCAGTGTTTGATATGGTATCGATGGGTTGTCGATAAGATAGTGGACTAGGTTAGCTAATAAAGGCTTAAAGCAATTACCGATAAATATTTGACATAAAACCTAGAGTTACCTTATTAAAAAAGCCGTTAACGAATCGCTTCGTTAACGGCTTTTTATGACATCATTTTGTCGCAAGATTGATTGCTAGTGCCGATTAGCTCTCTGTCACTTCAGCTTTTGCTGTTGCTTTTTTTCCTACTGTTTTTTCTACTGGTGCAGGTTGAAACAAAGTGCCAAGCTGATGATCGTCATGCAGTAAAAATGATTCCGCAGATGTTAAATCAAAGCCATTACATAAGAACATACACTTGCCTTTTTGCATTAAAAAGTCAGCGGCTTTTAATTTAGTAACAATACCACCGGTAGCAAAAGGGTTGTTAGCCGTAGATTTATCATTTAATGCTTGCTCAGAAATCTCATGTACAATTTTATGAATTTTAGCATCAGGAAACTCTGATGGATTTTTATCATAGTAGCCTTCAATATCACTGAGAATAACTAATAAATCAGCCTTGGTCGCAATAGCAACATTTGCAGATAATTGATCGTTATCGCCAAATAATTGCTCTGGTGTTGATGAAATATCATTTTCGTTAACTATAGGTAAAATGTCGTTATTTAAATGTGCATCAATAATTTCTTGAAACATTTTAGTGCGTTTTCTTGAGTCAAAATCGTCTTCTGTTAATAATATTTGCGCCGTATCTATTTCATAAATATCAAACTTCTTTTTATAAGAAGTCATTAAGATAGGCTGGCCTGCAGCTGCTAATGCGCGCTTACCAATTGATTTGCTTTTATCAAGTTTTAACGCTGAATAGCCGGCAGCTACTGCGCCAGATGTCACTAAGATCACTTTGAATTTACCACGTAAGTTGGCAATTAAGGTGACTAAATTCAGCATCCGCTGTTTAGCAATTCGGTTATTTTCTGTTAATACTGAACTGCCTACTTTTATAACAAGTCTTTTCATTTTTTCCCCGTTAATATTACAAATTTCCTATCCTTCTGGTGAGTCTTATTCACAGAAGGTGAGATACCTAGCGGCTAAATTTGCTAAGTATCTTTACGCCTAACAAGTTCTACTTAAATCGTAGCTGTTTTTTGAGTTAATTTACTTGTGATCACTATAGCGAGCCATGCGAAGATGAAGCTAGGTAATAGTTCATATAGCTCAAAGATACCGCCACTTAAATTTTTCCACACAATCACACTGACACTACCAACTATTATGCCTGCCAATGCACCATGTTTATTAATGTTTTTACTGTATAACGATAAAATAATCAAGGGACCAAATGCCGCACCAAAACCGGCCCATGCATAAGAGACCAATTGCAGCACACTACTATTATTATCCATAGACAATAATAAGGCGATCGCAGCAATTAAAATAACAGTACCGCGACCGACCCAAACTAATTCTTTATCGCTGGCATTCTTTCGAAAAACTTCTTGGTAAATATCACGCGTTAATACCGAAGATGAAACCAATAATTGGGAATCTATTGTACTCATAATAGCGGCTAAAATAGCAGCAAGTAAAAAGCCTGCAATCCACGGATTAAATAATAGCTGAGTTAAAATAATAAATATTTTTTCAGGATCATCTACTTGAATACCTGAGTCTAGGACATAAGCGTAACCAAACAAGCCGACCGTTAATGAGCCGATAACGGAAAGAATCATCCAGCTCATCCCTATTTTTTTGGCGACTGGCATGTCTTCAACATTCTTAAGTGACATAAAACGTACTAAGATATGAGGCTGACCAAAATAACCTAAGCCCCAAGCCAACAAAGATAAAACACTAATGATTGAGACGCCACTGAAAATATTAAGGTGATCTGGTGATGCAGCGTTAACAATAGCGAGCGTTGAGCTCATACCGCCGAGTTCATAAATAACTACCGCTGGGGTGACGATTAGGGCTAACAACATCAATATACCTTGAATAAAGTCAGTCCATGATACCGCGTTATAACCACCTAAGAAGGTGTAAGATATAATGATCAAACTGCCGATCAATAATGCGTCTTGATAAGCCAAATTGAAAGTAGCTTCAAAGAGCTTGGCACCACCAACAAGGCCAGAAGAGGTATAAAGTGTATAAAAAACTAGAATTACGACTGCAGTGATAGCACGTAATAAATTAATATTACTACTTTTGAAGCCATTTTCCGTTATTTCACTAGCGTCGTTTTGTGTCGAGAAACGGTTGGCAAAATAATCAGGAATGGTAATCGCATTATTTAATGCGTGTGTTGAAGCGCGTAATTTTTGCGCGACATAATGCCAGTTTAAATAGGCACCAATTAATAAACCAACAGCAATCCATAGCCCATTTGCGCCAGTTGAAAAAATCATCCCGGGTAAACCCAGTAATAACCAGCCGCTCATATCTGAAGCGCCGGCACTCAACGCGGTAACTCCGGGGCCTAGTCCTCTGCCGCCGAGGACAAAATCACTTAAATTTTTTGTTTGGGTATAAAAGTATAATCCTATACCGAGCATTAACAACATGTAAAGAATGAATGAGCTGATCACAGCTATACTCAAAATAGCCACCTCTTTTTTGTAGTGAATTAATGGCAAAATATATTAGCATATTTTGAAAGACTTTTTTTACTTATTACAGTTTATGCAAAAAACCGGTATTTTTATTCCCTTTTTCTTCGGTGATTTTGTATGGATGTAAACTAATGTAAATCAAATATGATATTTTAAATTCAAATGTTAAGTTGTTTCTGTAACCTAACATTAGGAATAGTTAAATGAAAAAAGCACTTTCGTTCGTTGTCTTATCAGCGACCTGCTTGATTACTCTTCAGCCAGTGTTGGCCACAGATAAAACCGTAAATAAAAGCCAACAGCCTAATATTTTGTGGATTGTAACTGACGATCAACGAGCCGACAGTATTGCTGCTTTTAATCAGGTTGAGCGCGGTGAAAACAATAGTGCTTTAGGTTATGTTGCTTCTCCTAATATCGACGCCTTAGCCAAAGAAGGCGTGTTATTCACACGCGCTTATAATAATTCACCTGCTTGTGCTTCTTCAAGAGCGTCAATGGTAATGGGGCTATATCCACACCATGGTGGCCGCTATGGTTTTGAATATTCGAATAATACCCATGCATTGTCGACACCAAGTCTGCCCGGTGTTTTAAACAGTAAAGGCTATCAAACCTTATTAATTGGTAAACGCGGTATTCGTATTAAAGCGTGGAACACAGTCGACGGCGCTGACGGTTTTTATCAGCAAATAATAGATAAAGACAGAGACCTTGCCAAAGCAGGGTTAACAGATTTTGAAAGTAAAACAGTCTGGCAAGATAAAAAACAATATGGCCGCAAAGAAACTTTTTTTCTCGCCGATGGCAGTCAAAACGATTTTTGGTTACAAAAGCGAGATCAAAAAAATACCGGACAAAATCCGATTGATCAACACTATGATATTTTACGCGCTTATAAGCGATCTAATACTCGATTGATTTTAGGTGGCGTTAGCCCTAAACCGGCAGGTGAAACAATTGATGGCTATATTGGCTCAAGTTTTAGCGAATATTTATCGCATCCTGATCAAAGCTATCAAGCGCAATTTAATCGAAAAATGCAAGGCCCTGATACCAATAAGCCGATCATGGTTAACTTAGGTTTTCATTTTCCGCATACGCCAGTATTACCACCGCAATCATTTAGAGAGCAATTTAAAGACAAGGTTTATCAAATTCCGAGTTTTAATAAGGCGGAACTTAAACTTATGCCACCACAATTAGTGAAGCTGTATGAAAAAATGAATATGGCGGATATGAAGCCAGCAGATAAACAGCAAGCGATTCGAGATTATTATGCTTTTTGTGCCTATGGTGATTCGTTAGTTGGTCAGGCGATAAAGGATTTTAAAGCTTACAACCAAAAACACGGGCAAGAATATCTGATTGTGATGACAGTGGGTGATCATGGATGGCATTTAGGTGAGCAAGGTATAGAAGCGAAATTTAGCCCGTGGAATACGGCTAATCAAGGGGTGATGATAGTGTCGGATTCTCGTAAAAAATCATCAGCTTTCAAAGCCGGTAGTGTTTATGCTGATTTTATTGAATATGTCGATATCGCACCGACTATTATGTCTGCCGCGGGTGTCGATGTGAAAAAAGAGCAGCCGCATTTTGATGGCTTGAATTTAGCGGAAGTGGTGACTCAGCCACATTTAAAACGTGATTATGTTATTGGTGAATTAAATCATGTTGTGGGACCAAGAGCTTATTTACGTAGTGAAAGGTACAGTATTTCAATGCGAGTTCGAAAACAAGATACTAAGCCTGGAGGTCAGGAAAAACAGTCATATCAACCAGGTGAAGATATTCAATGGGCTATCAAAGCAACAGATAAACAAGTCGAATTAGCCTTATACGATTTAAAGTGTGATGCCAATGAGCAAAATAATCTTGCGAATAATTCGGCCTATCAAGGAGTCAAAGACTACTACCGTAATAAGTTACAAAATATTGTTTTAGGTGATGGCCGAGTTGAAGTTGATTGGCAAAAACCTGAGCAATATTATGTCTCTGATTTTGCTAAAGGGGCTCATGACTTTAAGCTTAAACCGTTTGATAATATTCGCTGTAATTAATAAGGTTTAGTTGATGAAAACTCGTTGTTATTTATTCGTTTGTCTAGCTAGTTTAATCTTAAATTCTGTTGTTGTGCGGGCAGCAAAACCAGCAAAAACTCCGACCTGGACCGATCCCATACTTGCCGCTAAAGAACATGCTGGTTTTAAGTATATGGGTGAATATATTAACGGTGATAAAGCCTTACAAGTAACGCCTGAGCAAGATAAGTTTTATCTTGCTCAATATCAAGGCGGTTTACCGGGGGCCGGTTGGGATAATCAAACCGTTAAATACTTTCGAGCAACAGAAGGTGAACTGAGTAATTTATTAACTGGTTATAAGCAAGTACAGCGCGAAGTTGTGGTTGGCGACTATCCTGCGCCCATCGGGGCGACAATTATTTTCAATGGCAAAAAATCGCCAGCGTTAAACGGCGGCAACATTGTTGACGGTTAACTGATGGCGGGTGTTAGTACTAAAGATGAATATCAAGACTTTCACCTTCATGCGGAATACAGAACGCCTTATAAGCCTGAATTACCGGTTGCTCATCCTGATCGCGGTAACAGTGGTTTTTATTTATTAAAGCGCTATGAAGTACAAATAATGGATTGTTTTGCACTCCCTTATAATAAGCAACACTGGTCAGCAGAAAAATTTGTCATGCCAGCGCCAACAAGTTGTAACGCCAGTATTTATAAATTAGCTGCGCCAAAGCTTAATTTAAGTTTACCGGCGTTAGCGTGGCAGAGTATCGATATTCATTTTACGGCAGCAAGATTTATCGAAAGCAGAAAAATACAAAATGCTCGTCTCACGGTTTTTCATAATGGCATTAAAGTGCATGACGATATTGAGTTATTAACAGGGACAGGTCAGCAAGGCAAAAAACCTGAATTAGCCAAAGGGCCGATTTATATTCAAAACCATCATAATCCGGTGCAATACCGTAATCTATGGTTAGTTAACAACTAAGAGTAGGTTACGCTTTTAAATTAAAATCCATGTAGATTTATTTAGGCGAAACTGGGATAAAGGTTTTAATTCTTAGCTGCTCTAGGGCTGCGGTGGTTTTTTCAATATCGGGGGTTTTCATAAACTCGACAAGAATTTTCGGCACATGTTTAGCAAAGTTAATGTCGGCCTCTCTATCTAAAAATTGAATCCCCCCTGGCGATGCTTGTAAGGTTTTGGCTATTGCTGTGGTAAACATATCGGTATTATTGATAATGCCTAAATGTGCAGGAGGTCTTTGTATTGCTTGGTTAAATTCACTTTGAAATTCTAAGCTATTTAAATGTAGCAGTACTTTTTCAAATTCAGGCGTTAACTTTACATAAGCGGGAATAATTATGACATTAACCGGCGCGACCGTATAAGCGGGGATGTTTGCTTTAATGGTTGGAAAAGACGTGGTGGCTAAGTTTTGTATACTTGGGGTATGAATATATTGTGGAATACCGTCAATTAAAGTCATCGCGGAATAACCGCGTAAAATGCGTGGGAAAATTTTCCAAATTGTTGATTGCTCATATTGCTTATTAAAACATTGATGATCAATTAGCTCTTTCCAATAGCCAAATGTTTCTTTTACTCTTTCATCAGTAAAGGCAATTTTACCTTGTAATAATTGGCGATAAAATTCTAAGCCATGAACTCTTAAATTTAAATAATCAAACCAAGCATGTGTAACCCAGGCCGATTTTTCGGTGCCGATAGAAAATAAATCGATATTGTTTTTTCGTAAAAGTTTGCAGCTTGTTAATGTTTCTTGCCAAGTGGTAGGGACTGAAATGTTGAATTGTTCAAAGACGGTTTTGTTGTAATAAAAGGTCCACAACAGCGCAGTGATAGGAATGGCGTAGGTTTGGCCATTAACCTTAATCGCGTCTAAGACGGGAATGGGGTATGAGTTATCGAGTTGATGTTTTTGCCAAAAATCACTCAGATTTAATAACAAACCTTGCTGAGAATAATGCTGAATGCGAGAGCCACCATACCAGAAAAAAGCACTAGGGCCGTTTTGGTTTTCTAACCAAGTATCAACCCGCTTAGAATAATTGTCGATACCGCGATAGGGCAGCAGTTTAACCTTGATACCCGGATTTTTTTTACTAAAATCAGCCAGCGAACGGGTGATTTGTTCTTTGTGTTCACCGCCATCGACATAGATCGCCAGAGAAAATTCAACGGGGGAAATTGCTTGTTGGGACCAAGCTGGTGCAATACTGAAATAGGTGAATAGTATGATGATTACTAAATATGTAAGCTGCTGTGAAGCCATGTGTTTAAGTTTATACAATATTAAAATACCGAGTTAAACGTGCTGGTTTAATCATTACAGTTTAGTTGATACTTAGCGAATTTTTTTTCAGAGTAAAATTTAATTATCAGCTAACTCAGCGAGGTTAATCGAGAGTGAAAAGGACGTATTATTAGGTTAAGCGCGTTTACGCTGGATCCCTGCGATATTAGTTCTGTTGGAGTGCAATAAGATTGCAACTACTTAATAACGAAGAACGGCGACTGAAAATTTAAAATTCCAGCCGCCGTTAATATTTTGCTTAGTTCTTGTTATTCAGGTCTTATTGATTACAACAGCTGAGCTATTTAGCCATAAAAATACTGGCTTAATAAAATAGTAATAAAATAGCCGATACTATATGAAGCTAATAACGCAGGAATGTAACGCATATAAGTAAGAAAAGTTATTTCTTTTATTTTACTCATCGCAATAATACCGGCAGCAGAACCTATCACTAATAATGAACCACCCACGCCAACCGCATAAGTTAGTGCTAACCATTCCGGAGTTGATAGCTCAGGGTTTGCTTTCAATAAGGCTGCAGTTAAAGGTACGTTATCAATTAATGCTGAGCCAATACCTGCGAAATAACTTGAAATATTTGGATCGTAATTGGCGTACATATTGGCTAATAAAGTTAATACGTTAACTTCTTTCAACATGCCAACGAGTAATAAAATCCCTAAGAAAAACAACAAAGTGTCGTATTCAATTTTGCGGACATATTCTAAAATTTCAGTTTCTTCATCGTCGCTGCGAAAAAGGTGACCGACTAAAAACATCACAGATAAACCGGTTAAAAAGGTTAATACTGGTGGCACATGGAACCAAACATTCATTAACATGGTTAATAAAATCGTGGTGAAGAAGATAACGGCAATAACAATATCAACAGTTTCATAATCACTAGATGCCTTCGTTGTTGTTATTTGTCCGCGCGCTTTTAGCGACAATATAGTCGCTAAAAAGGTAACACTGACGATTGCAGGGATTAACAAAATAAACAACTGCGACATTTGTACATGGCCGTCTAAGAAAATCATTAAGGTGGTTACATCGCCCGTAATTAGCGCGACCCCTCCTGAGTTGACGGAAAAGATGATCAAGATTGCCATACGTAACTTGTAGCGACGTTCAACATTAAAAGTCTGTAACAGGGTCAATGACACTAAGGTTGCGGTGACATTGTCACACAGGGCTGACAGCACGATGGAGAATAGCGCCACCAGAAACATGAGTTTTCGTAATGAAAGCTGTTGGGGAAATAATTTTTGTACGGCCATTTGAATAACGCCTTTAGCGTTTAAATAGGCAACAAAGGTCATTGTCGACATTAAAAACAGCCAAAGCTCGGCTATTTCTAATAAATTTTCTTTGAGGTTTTCAGTGATCTGTTCGTGTTCAAGTGGGCCCGCATTAATAAATAAGGTAAGCCAAGCAATACAGCCAAAAAACAGCGTGGTTTTTGCTTTGTTGATATGGGTTACTTCTTCGAAAACAACACTTAACAACGCGAGAATTGCTAAGAAAATTAAAAAATATTCAATCATTTTAAATGGTTACCTTTTGTCACTGAACATGCACTTTTTATTGTTGTTTTAGCATTAAAAAATTGGCGCGATTAGACCATAGAAGCGGCATTATCACAAAGTATTTTTACGTTAATTTGTATATCTATTTAGCGAGTAATTATTAAACCTTAACTCGGTTTGACGGATTTTATAGCTCGTTGTTTTATCATGATAATTAATCACCTTCCGCTAAAAAAGAGATAACAATTTGCCTTTAATCGCTCAATGACGAAATAGCTGTATTGAGCAAAATAACTTAAGCCGAGTTGATGTTAATTAGCTCACTGAAGGCATTTTTTATGATAATAAAATAACGAATTCAGTGAGCACTTATGTTAAAAAGCGATTTGATATCCAAATGTTAAAGCTTGATCAATTTTCATTTGTACGCCATTCACATCATGTTTAATTGGCTGCTGGTATTCCAAGGCAAAGCGATGTTTGTTTGCGAGTACAGTATTTAAACCAAAAGCAAAATCAAGGTAGCTTCCGCCGTAAAAAGCCGGGTTTGCACTTTGTACCGGCCCGATAATATTGCTGTCGATACCATCAATGTCGTCTTTGTCGGTGTAGCTTAACCGCATCGAACTGCTCAGCCAGTTGTTGAGTTGATGACCATACCAAGCGGTTAATAAGAGTTTGTCGCCAACTTGGTAGTTTTCGTCGTTGTCCTCTAAAGCGGTACTATATAAAAATTGTAAGCCCCAGTTATTCTTAGCCCCGTAACCGTTGTAAGTACTGCCCAGTTCTAAAATATTTGAGCCGCTTCCTAATTGCATAGCATAAGGAAGTCGCATCCGCATGGTGCTCATATTGTTCATCGTCATTGGGGTAAGAATTTCATCTTGCTTTTCAATCTCGCCGGTCGGTATTTGCCAATTAACATTTAAATGAATATGGTGAGTTTCATCATCATGCAACCGATATAAGATGCCGATTTTACTGTCGGCTAAGCCGCTACTTTGGGTAGTGAAATGTCCTTTTATTTCTGTCCCCATCATGCCATTGAAGGTGGTTAAATCCATGGCATTATCAAGGTAGTTCAACATGACCATCAAAGTAATATCATCATTGGGCGCATACATCATACCGAGCATATGCATTTTCATGTCCATAGTCTGTGGTGCAATTCGTAAAGTTGGCGGCATATTTTCCATACCTGCAAATTTATTAGCTATGGTGGTGACTAAGGTTTGATCTGAAATATCATTTTGACCTTGTTGATTGCCTTCCATTTGCATCGCCATATAACGGTATGAAAACATAAATTCACCGGCGTTATGCATATGATCGGTCATGACCCCAATTGGCGCATGGGTTTGTGGCGTTACTGTATTGTGATCATCATTGGCAAAAGTTGCTGCTGAAAAAGTACCAGCAAGGGCGGCAGCCACTACTGTATTATTGAAATAAGACATAATTTTCCTGTTAATAAAATTTTAATTAATAAGTGTAAATTTTAAAATTAACAAGAAGTTGGTGGTGCTCGTGAGTTAGCTTTCGCGGTGGTACTGTTATGTTTGGGGTTTAGATTCGCGTATGGCGCTTGATAGTTAAAAGCAATGACTTTCGCTATGGTCGATAAAAGGTTGTCATTTTCTTGGTCGGTACTATTAAAAAGCGTACAGGTCGAACAATCAGAGATTTGTACCTGTTCATTGAGCTCTGTTGTTGGTGCGGTAACAAAGGTGATTTTTCCTGTTTGATAATAACTGGATAAAGAAATCCACTTTATGGTGCCTGAGCCATTACAAATAGGGGCATAATCTTCATTGACTAAAGCACTAGCAAAATTATGGCTATTGGCAAATGCGGGCGACAGACCAGCTGTTATATGGCAAAACAATATAATGAATAGTAAGCAATATTTTTTATAGGTGGTTAACAGCACAGCAGTAAAAATAAGAGTTTGTAGGTGAGTGAATGTCACATAATTTCTTAAAAATTACAAGTTAGATCATTCACTCAAGCATAAATGGTGTTTATTTTAGTTACTGTGCATTAAATCTAGCGTCTACGCTCAGGGTTAAATACTAGATTTAACGTTTACAATAAATTTTAGTTGTCACTGATGATATTTATATCTGGCTAAACAATTGGGTGATATAGTCTTTTTTTAGGTATAACGTAACTCGAAAACAATAACACGAGTAGTTTTTTTAGGTAGATAAAGCCAATGATAGAAACAAATGATGTTGATGAATCCATCCATAAATTAAATCTAAGAAATTTAACCTTAGCTGATTATGGTGATATTAAAATATTAATGGATACCGTTTATAAAACCTTAGGCGGAGTATGGCCAGAAAAGAAATATATAGCTCAGATCGCCACCTTTCCTGAAGGGCAAATCTGTATTGAAGACCACGGTAAAGTGATAGCAGCGGCATTTTCATTAATTGTTGATTATGACAAGTTTGGTGATCACCACACTTATGATGAAATTACCGGTGATGCCTATTTAACCACGCATGACAAAAAAGGTGATGTGTTATACGGCGTAGATGTTTTTGTTTCGCCTGACTATCATGGTATGCGATTAGGTCGGCGTTTATATGAAGCGCGCAAAGAGCTATGCCAAAGCTTAAACTTAAAGTCGATAGTGGCTGGCGGGCGTATTCCTAATTATCAAGAGCATGCTGACAAAATGTCGCCGCAAAAATATATTGAGTTAGTTAAAAAGAAAGAATTATATGATCCGATTTTAACCTTTCAATTATCGAATGATTTTGAAGTGAAGCGTGTGCTTAATCGTTATTTACCGGAAGATAAAGAATCACAAGGTTATGCTACCTTATTAGAGTGGACTAACCTTTATTACGACACCGCTAAAGTACCGTTAATTGGTGCAAAAAGAACCTCGGCTCGGGTTGGTTGTGTACAGTGGCAAATGCGGCCGTTATCGTCAGTTGAAGAACTAATTCAACAAGTGGAATTTTTTGTTGATGCGTTATCGGATTATCAATGCGACTTAGCTTTATTCCCTGAGTTTTTTAATGCGCCATTAATGGGCATAGAAACCCACAAAAATTCAATTGATTCGATTAAAGCGTTAGCGGAATATTCGGAAGAAATTTTAGAAGCTATTTCTAAATTGGCGGTTAGTTACAACATTAATATTATTGCCGGTTCAATGCCAATCATTGAAGATGGCCAGTTATATAATGTTGCTTATTTGTGTCATCGCGATGGCACGATGGACTCGCAATATAAAATTCATCCAACCCCGTATGAAAAGCGTGCGTGGATCATGCAAGGTGGCGACAGTTTAGCGACCTTTGATACCGACTTTGGTAAAATCGGGATTTTGATTTGTTACGATGTCGAGTTCCCTGAACTGGCGCGTTTACAAGCAGAAGAAGACATGCAGGTTTTATTCGTACCATTTTGGACCGATACTAAAAATGCTTACCTGCGGGTGCGCTGTTGTGCTCATGCCCGAGCTATTGAAAATGAATGTTATGTGGTGATCACTGGCAGTGTCGGGAATTTACCGAAAGTAGATGGTGCTGATATTCAATACGCACAATCAGCGGTATTTTCGCCGTCAGATTTTTCATTTCCTCACGATGCGATTATGGCGGAAACAACGCCAAATACTGAGATGACTTTAATTGTTGATTTAGACTTTGAAAAATTAAACACCTTGAAGAACCAAGGTTCGGTTAGAAACAGCGATGATCGCCGACGTGATTTATATAATATCAGTTGGTTAGGAAAGTAATTTTTTAGCTAATTGAACTTTAATAAGCTCTGGATTATTTCATCATAATTAATAAAAAACCGCCAAAAGGCGGTTTTTTATTACAACAATTCAAGTTGATTAACTTGAGCTGAAGCTATTTAGCTTCTCACTTGACCATCGCCAATCACGACAAATTTTTCAGTGGTCAGTTCGTTTAAGCCCATTGGGCCATAAGCATGGAGCTTACTGGTTGAAATACCAATTTCAGAGCCCAAACCTAACTGGCCGCCATCAGAAAAACGAGATGAAGCGTTAACCATTACTACCGACGAGTTTATTTGGCGAACAAACTGTTGGCTGCGTGAAGTGTCTTGAGTAACAATAACTTCAGTATGATCTGAGGTGTATTTATTAATATGCTCAACAGCATCCTCAAAACCATCAACCACTTTAACGGCAATTTCTTGCGCTAAATATTCAGCGTGGTAATCAGCTTCTGTTGCTAATTCAACATTGGCAAAATAGCCTTGGCTTTTTTCACAAGCATGCACTTTTACGTTGAACTCAGCTAAACCTTCAGCAGCAATAGGTAAAAATTGCTCAGCAACATCTTGATGGACTAATAAGGTCTCAAAAGAATTACAAGCACTAGGGCGCTGTGTTTTACCATTAACTAAAATGTTAATCGCTTTTGTTAAGTCAGCATATTTGTCGATAAATAAATGACACACGCCTTTGAAATGCTGAATAACAGGGATTTTACTGTTTTCAGTAACATAATTAATTAAGCCTTCACCACCGCGAGGAATAACTAAATCGATACTTTCACGCTGTTGCAATAACTCTTCGATCACTGAGCGGCTAGTATCAGGGATAACACAAACGATATTTTTGTTTAAGTTATTCTCTGCTAATACTTGATGCAAGCAGTCAGCTAATGCCAAGTTACTATGAATGGCTTCAGAACCACCGCGTAAAATAACCGCGTTGCCTGATTTAATACATAATGCAGCAGCTTCGGCGGTAACGTTTGGACGCGCTTCATAAATCATTGCGATAACGCCTAAAGGAATACGCATTTTACCAACTTGCATACCATTTGGACGTAAACTTACATTATTCATATGACCGATAGGATCAGATAAAGTCGAAATTTCGCGGAGCGCGTCAGCAATATCTTTGATACGTGCTTCTGTTAATAACAGACGATCGAGCATGGCTTCTGATAAACCTTTGTCACGACCGGTTTGAATGTCTTTTTCATTTTCTTTCAAAATGTTTGCAGTGCGCGCTTCAATGCCTGCAGCCATCGCGGTTAATAAGTCGTTTTTTTGCGTAGTGGTTAATTGTGCTACGACACGACTGGCGATACGTGTTTGTGCGGCTACTTCTGCAATATTAAATTCTGTACTCATATTAACTCTCTTTTTTTTACTTAAGCGATAATGACCATATCGTCTCGGTGAACTATTACTTTACTTGGACAATACCCTAGAATTTGATCAATTTTATCACTTTTTTGTCCTTTAATTTTGTCTAAATCACGATAACTGTATTGGCAAATGCCTTTTGCTATGACTTTTTGGCTTTCACCATTGATAATATCAATCGATTCACCCGCGGCAAAGCTGCCCGTGACCTGCTTAATTCCTGATGGTAGTAACGATGCACCTTTATTTAATAGCGCATTACTCGCACCCGCATCTAATATCAGTTGGCCATTGCTTTTCAACGTGTGTTTTAGCCACTGTTGTTTTGCTTTGGTTGCTGCTTGCTGGGCAATAAAGCGGGTACCTGGATTTTCACCTTGTAATAACTGCTCAAAAACCTCGGCCTTGCTACCATTGATAATGTAGGTATCAATGCCGTTTTCTGTTGCTTTGTCAGCGGCTTGAATTTTTGTTTTCATGCCGCCAGTAGCAATCACATTGGTCGTTGAGCCAGCCATTGCGTAAATATCATCGGTAATTTCAGCAATTTCACTAAACATTACCGCATCCGGATTTGAACGCGGATCAGCATTATAAACACCATTAATGTCACTTAAAATAAATAAGCAGTCGGCTTCACTGACTAAAGCAACTAATGCCGCTAAATTGTCATTATCACCAACTTTTAACTCGTCGGTGGCAACTGTGTCATTTTCATTAACAATCGGTAGGACATTATTTTCCAATAATACCCGTAAGGTATTTTTAATGTTGATATAGCGCTGGCGATCTTTTAAATCGGCATGCGTGATCAGCAATTGGCTACAATCGGCAGCAATATACTTTTGCCAATTAGCCATCATTTGCATTTGACCAACGGCAGCCATCGCTTGTTTAGCTGGAATTGAGGGGATCGGAGAGCCGTGTTGAATTAAATTACGGCCAGCAGCAACACTGCCAGACGACACTAAAATAATTTCTTTGCCAGCTTGTTGGCATTGGTTAATAAAGTTAGCAATAGCGGTGACATATTTGCCACTGCAGCCATTGGCATCGGGGGCAACAAGTGCACTCCCTACTTTAATAACAGCACGGTTAAAGTTCATTTAAGCTCCTAGGTCTTGATTTACCCTTTTTATGCGATAGACAAAGTAGTTGCAAGTTAGATCACATAATTTTTCAAGATTGTTAATTTTACTGCTTTTATCTGAAAAAGACACAATATTGCTTGTTTTTAGTGATTAAAAATTATGTTTTTTCTGTTATTAACTTACTTGGTTAACGATATGTTGCAAAAACACCCAATTAAGCAATTGCTCGCAAAGGCTTTTTATTCGCGGCTTGTTTGGATGTTATCTTGAATATTTGCATCGTTACTAAGTTAGAAGTTATATAATGTTGTTATCTTGCTTTCAAGTTGCTGTAATCTGTTGATATATACTTAAATATCCACCATATTACTGATTTTAACCGCAAATATATCGGTGACTGTGGATAACTATATGAACTCAAAATTGTTAAAATAATAGCGAAAGCTGGAATTTTTTATATATTTATACTGAAACAAGGCGAAAAAATCATTAAAATTATTACCTTAACGGTACAGATAGGTTTATGGTTAGTTTAGAAGCTAGTTCAGTTTACCTGTTTTACTGCGAATACACTTTTTCAAAGAATAAATTTTATGCTTAGTTTTTTACCAAGCCAATTAATTGGCTTTTTATCCTTTATTATATATTGCGCTAACACTGTGTTTTGGGTCGTGCCTATTGTGATTTTTTCCTTATTAAAGGCATTAATACCGATCAGGTTTTGGCAAAAGGCAATGAGTTATCTGTTAGATAATAGTGCGAGTGCTTGGGTTGGGGTCAATACCTTGATTCAAAAACTATTCATTAATATGAAGATCAACGTGTCGCCGTTAACGCAGCTAACTAAAGATGATTGGTACTTAGTGGTCAGTAATCATCAAAGTTGGGTTGATATTGTTATTTTGCAACGGTTATTACACGGTAAAATCCCCTTTTTAAAATTCTTTCTTAAAAAAGAGCTTATTTTTGTGCCGTTTTTAGGTATTGCTTGGTGGGCGCTGGATTTTCCTTTTATGAAACGATACAGCCAAGCATTTTTGAGAAAGAACCCGCATTTAATTGGTAGTGATTTTGAAACTACCCGTAAAGCATGTGAAAAATTTAAACATAAACCTGTCAGTGTGATGAATTTTATTGAAGGCACAAGGTTTACGGCGCAAAAGAAAACTCAGCAAAATTCACCTTATCAATATTTATTAAGACCAAAAGCTGGTGGCGTCGCATTGGCATTAGGAGCAATGGGCGAATATTTTACTAAGTTAGTGAATGTGACTATTTATTATCCGGAAGGTAAACCAACCTTTACTGATTTTTTGTGCGGCCGTATCAAGCAAGTTGAAGTTGATGTTCAGGTTACTGCAATTGACGAACGTATGGTTGGTGATTATTACGGTGACAAAAAATTCAAACAAGGTTTTCAAGTTTGGCTTAATCAGCTGTGGTTAGAAAAAGATCAAAAATTGATTGAGTTTAATCAAGCAAGTAAATTAAATAAATAGGATTCTAATGAGTGAGTTATTAATACAGTGGTTAAGTGTTTTAAGCATACCTGAGCAATTTTTGCCGATGGCAGCTTTAATTACGGGCTTAGCAATTATTATAATACTTGCGATTATCAGTCATTATTTGGCTAAACATCAGATGTTATTTTTTGCCAAACAATGGGCTAGTCGCACTAAAAATACTTTTGATGACAAACTGATCGATCATAAATTTTTCTCTCGTGTTGCTTCCCTCGTACCAAGTTTGGTTACCATCTTTTTAGTGCCTCATCTATTAATTGAGGACAGCACCTTAAGCCATGTTATTTTGGTTTTTGCTCGAGTCGCAATTTGCTTTCAAACTGCACAATGTATCAGTGCTTTGATGAATGTTTTTAATAATATCTATCGCGATGTTGCACATGATAAATACATTCCATTGAATTCTTCTATTCAGGTGATCAAGTTAGTTATTTATATTGTTGCTACTATCTTAGCGGCTTCGTTTGTTATTGACCGTTCACCTGTGTATTTATTAAGTGGCTTAGGGGCATTAACTGCCGTTTTGTTGTTGATATTTCAAGACACCATTAAAGGTTTAGTAGCAAGTATTCAAATATCGGCTAACCGTATGGTTGCGCCGGGTGATTGGGTTGAGCTACCTAATTATGGTGCTGATGGCGATGTTATCGAGATCGGCTTAAATACCGTTAAAATCCGAAATTTTGATAAAACTATTACAACGGTGCCAACGTACGCTTTAATTAGTGGTTCGTTTAAAAACTGGCGTGATATGTTTCACTCTGGTGGGCGCAGAATTAAGCGCTCAATTCTTATTGATGTTAGTAGTATTTCATTCTATCAGCAGGAAGATATTGAACAATTATCCTCTGTGGTACTGATAAAAGATTATATCACTGCCAAGAAGCTTGAAATTACACAGTGGTGCCAAGACAAAGGTATTGCCGATCATGATGCTGTTAATGCACGCCAGTTAACCAATATTGGAACTTTTAGAGCTTATATTGAAGCTTATTTACAGTCACATGAAAATGTTCACCAAGAAATGACTTGTATGGTTCGGCAATTACCGGCAACTGCAACTGGCTTACCTTTAGAATTGTATTTTTTTAGTAATGATCAAAACTGGATAAATTATGAAAAAATACAAGCAGATATCTTTGATCATATTTTTGCCATGGCGCCTATTTTTAAGTTGCGAACCTTTCAGCATCCAACCGGTTCAGATTGGCGTGGCTCACAGCAATAACGTTTTTAGTTATAAATATATTATTAATGATTCGATAATCGAATAAAAAAACATCACTATTGTTGCTGGCTTTGTTGATATAAACAACAATGTAAGTTAATGTGTTGCTATTAAAATAAGATTGTAAATTTGGTATCGAGGATTAAAATGCAAGCGTTATTAGAGCGTGAAGTATTGTTAGAAAGAAGACAATACAATCCAGAAAAATCAGCTTTGTGGGATAAGTTAACACTTGCGCAAAAATTTGCCGCCAGTAGTTTAGCGCAATTTGGTTATAACCTTGCCTTTATTCGTAACAGTAGCTTAGGAACAATGGCGGTTATGTTATGCGATGGTAATGCGGCAACTATTGTTGATGATGGTCAAATTGATACTTCTCCTGATATTATTATCAGACCGTAATTCGGTAGTAAAATTCAGTCATAAAAAAAGCACCTAAGGTGCTTTTTTTATGACTGATTTTTACTTTCTTAATTTTTTATCGAATTGTAATAATAACGCTTCAACTAAAGATATAAAACCCTGTAAATTATTACTTGCCCACATTTTTTTTATCCCGATTTCTTGCGTTGCAATGTAACGGGTAAAATTATTAAAAGCGCCAGGAGCACAAGCATCAAAACAGGTTTTGGTAATGGTTTTTAATTGGACTTGGCCTAATAAACATTCACGGTAAATAGAGCTGTAATGTAAGGTTAATAAGGTTAATATTTCGATTTCATCGCTAAGCGCTTCTGTTAACCTATCTTCCTCAATTGTACTTTTGATTTCATTTAGTCGAAAGCGAGTAAACTCTTCATTTTTAGTTGCTGAAACCAGCATTGATTCGATTAAGGCGGTATTGTCTTTTTTTATTTGCTTGGTTTCTCGTTTAGCCTTATTGAGCTGTGTTTGTAAGCCCTCGGCCCTAAAAAATAAATAAATACTGATCAATACAAACAGCACAATTAGTGTGATAACTATAAACATAACATTTCCTAAGGGTTTACTTGGCTAACTTTATTTTTAATAGACTCGGTTAATCTAGATAAAAAGATAAATGGATCAATATCTTGGACATTCAAGGTGTCCAGAGCATAATCAATATTAACGGCAATTTCACCCAAGTTCGCAAAAAATCTTACTTTCAGCGCTTCGGTTAGGGCTGCGACAAGCTTTTCTACCTGTTCTTTGTCTTGGTGTGGAAAAATTAAAATGTATTCACCACGGTTTAATATGCCGGCTAAATCAAACTCTCCTTTATATTCATTTATCACAGTTGCTAAAGTGCTTTTTACTTCGTTTAGCTCTTTTTTATTGCATTTAAAGGTGAGCTCTTGCCAGTTATGTATTAATAAATAGCCGACACTTAATTTATATTGATACTTTCGCGCCATTTTATATGACTTTTGATAAATTATTTTGGTTTGTGAGCTGTTGGGTAACACCGATAGCGGAACATCATGGTCATGCTGAAATTGGGTATAATTGTCATTACGTTTTCTGATCAGGCTAATAAAAAGTAAGATAATTAAAGCAAGAATGATGAGAATTAGAATGTCAGTGAATTGTTTGTTCTTTCTGAATTTTTCAGCAAACTGCGCTTGGAATTCACTTTTTAGAGCCAGCTGCAGGGTAACTTTTCGGTTATGTTGACTGGCTTGATCGGCTTTTAATTGTTTTTCGAAAATCGACTGTCGCTGACCTTCTCGTACACTGTATAAGGTAATGTATTGGTTAAGCATTTGCCATGCTTTACCTTGTTCATTTTGGTCTTCATACATTTCTGATAATAGCTTATATAATTCAATTTGCTCTGCGGATAAATCAAGATGCTTGGCGGTAAATTCAGCGCGCATTAATAATTTGTAAGCCTGTGTTTTATTACCTAACTTTAAGTTTACCTTTGCTAATACAATTAGGGTACTAAGGTAGGGCTTAGAAAGGTTTCGGCCGCTAAATAATTGTTCGGCAAGGGTTAGTCGGTCAAAAGCTTGTTGATAGCTTTGTTGTGAATAAAGCACTTCCCCTAAACCTAACTCAGCATAACCTTGTTTAATTGGTGAATTAGTTTTTACTGCCTCTTGTTTTGCTTGCCAAAAAGCATCGTAGGCGTCATTAAAGCGATTTAATTGTCGGTAGGCTGAAGCTAAGGCAAAATAACTATTGCCGATATCATTGGTTTTGGCGAATTTGTAACGTAAATTTAGCAACTTAAGGTGCATAGAAATGGCGGTTTCATAGTCACTTAAATAGTGATGTGCGGTCGCTAATATTTCCAATAAATCGATATGGTCTAAAAACTCTTGATGTTCTTCAAGTATGCTTTCAATTTGTTGTAGGTCTTTTAATGCCGAGGGGTAATCAACAATGAGTGCAAAAACAACAGCGCGATAACCTAAACCTTTTAATCGATAAGTGATTAATGTTTCATCTTTGGCCAATACGATTATTTCATCAGAGACTTTTTTTACTTGTTGGAACTTACCTTTGGCATAATAACTTGAGGCGCTTTTTAACAATAAATTGAGTTTAATCGCAGGCTCTGAGATATTTAGCCCTAAACCATCTTGAGAGAACTGAAATGCTTTAGCTAAGTCGCCGCGATTAACCGCAATATCAGCTAAGAGAATGTAAGCTTTTGCGATTGTTGTTTGATCATAATAATGGCGATTCTTAATGAGCTGGCTAGTTAAGCTTAATATCTCTTTATCGGGTAAGTTTTCTTTATCGAGTTGTAAATAATATTCAACTTTTTTTACGTTACCATCGACATCTTCTAAGTGCTCATCTGCATGTGCGGCTGAGCTGAGCTGGCAGAAAATAGCTACAAAAATAACAAATGCGCTTGTTAAAGTTTTAAGTAACAATGAATATCCCTTTCTAAGTAGAGGCTACAGAGGTTGTTATAAGCTTGAGCTAATTATGTTGTGAATAATACTATACTTTAGCCGTGGGGGTTTACAAGTCTCGAGACATCGATGATAATGATTTCAGAGCTACTAAGCTTGAAAAAGGCAAATCTAGTGAAAACTAGAGACGCAAAGTTACCGGTCTAAGGGGAAACCTAAGACAGCGGAACTACCAAATTTAGATATAGTGGGGGCTTATCTATTTTCGTTAGTCAGCTAACACGGTACTTTGCGTGCTTCCTTTTTTCTTCAAATCTCTTCAATAATCACTTCCTGTTTCTCTATTTCATATAATTGTAAATAAAGCTTTACAATAAATTAACAAAAATCCAGAATGTATTAACAAAGCTTTTACATAATCGCTTTAGTTTTAAATATAAAAAAAAATAATAATAAAATTATAAATATATTTTGAAGTACAATGATTCTATACCTCAAGCATCTAAAAAGATGGCGCTGGCTATTCAGCAGCTTGAAGAGTGGAATGTTCCCGCAAATCCGATAAACTATGCGATCAGCTATCATTATATTATTGGTAGCCATCATCAGTTAATTAAAGATATCGATGCTTATATTAAGCTTCAAGAAAACCTTGATAGCTTTTTCTTAGAAGAACTCTACCGACAACATGTGCTTGGCCAAAATCAATTCAGAGACGATTTAGTTAATGATTTAGAAAAGGTGATGGACTCTGTGCATCGCCAATGTGATGACTCTTCTGCCTCGGTTAATAAGCTCATCAGCGGCATAAATAACAATCTGGCTGGTCTACAGTCTAAAAATAAGCCTGATATCACCCAAGCCATCTCTGCTATTTATAAAGCGGCGACTGTATTAAAAGCCCAACAACAGCAAGTTGGGCAAGAAATTGCTGAAACTCAAGCACAAACGCTGCTATTGAAAGCTGAATTAGCTGAAATCAGAAAAGAAATTTACTTAGACCCGTTAACGGGGTTACATAACCGTAAAGCATTAAATAAGCAGCTTGAGACTTGGGTGGCTGAAGATCCTGAGCAAGAAATTTCAGCGATTGTTGTTAATGTCGATCACTTTAAACAGCTCAATGATAAATTTGGCAGTTTAATTGGTAATGTTTTGTTGTCAAAAGTAGCGAAAAAAGTAACCAGTTATGTCGGTGAAAGTGGTTTGCCGGTTAGAACTGCGACTAACGAATTTTTAATTTTATTACCGGGTGTTGAAAAATATACAGCCAATGAAATAGCTGAAAAAATCCGTCAAGGGGTTGAAAAGTTACGTTTTGTTAGCAGTAAAACCGGGGTTAGATTGCCACCCATGACAATCTCTCTCGGTGTTAATCAGTTTAAAGCCAGACAAAATGTCTTGAGCTTTTTAGCTAAAACCCGAATTTTACTGAAAAAGTTAAACCTTAAAAATCAAGTGGTATTAGTTTAGTAAATTTAGAATGATTGTTTCAGCTCATTCTCTTCAATGTCTCTTAATATCTTTATTAACTTATCGATATTTTCTTCCGAATAAACGGCAATATTGTGTTGGCGTAACAGTTTACTAGTTACCCCCTCACCGGCAATTTTTTGTTGTTTAAAACTACCGTCATAAATTTTTTGACTGCCGCAGGAAGGGCTAGACTCTTTTAACAAAGCGAATTTTACTTGGTACTTCTGGCATAAACGCAATGCTGCATGTGCCCCTCGTTCAAAGGCATCAGTAACGTCAACACCCGACGTGGTAATAACTTTACCTTGCTGCGAGTTAAATTCAGCAGCTGGGCGCGGTGTTTGTAAACCGCCGGTTACTTCAGGGCAAATTTTTATTAACCGATTTTCAGCCAACCATTGTTGAATTTGAGGATGAAATAAAGGTTTAAGCTCAGCGTTATACCTGACGTTATCACCAAGAAAACAAGCACTGATCAGAATTTTTTCCATTGGGGTTGTTTAACTTTTTAAATGATTGTTTTCTGTTGAACTGGCGTTGGTATTTGCCATAACAGTGATATCTCTGCCTTTATCTTTTGCTTTGTACAAAGCAAAGTCGGCATTCTTAATTAAGTCAGCTGAGGATACACCATGATTTGGATGAATAGCGACACCAATGGAAGTGGTGATTTTACCTAGTGGTTTATCGGCATAACTTAAGCTCAAGTTTTTCACTAAATCTCTGATTTTTTCTGCTAGTTTATAAGCATCTTGTAAGTCTGTTTCCGGACAAATAATACAAAATTCTTCGCCACCAAAACGACATGCAATATCTTCTAAACGCAATTTGGTTTTTAACACTGAAGCAACTTGTATCAAAACATGATCGCCAGCATCGTGGCCATAGGTGTCATTAAATAATTTGAAATTATCAATATCTATCATTAACAAGGCTAGTGACGTTTTATGACGACCAGCGCGGTTTAAGGCCTGATCAAAAGCTTCAAACATAAAGCGACGATTATATAAATCTGTCAGCGGATCTCGAATAGCTTGATCGCGAAGTTTATTTTTAATCGATAAATTGGCAAACGCAAAACTCATTTGCTGAGTAAGGTTTTCAATTAGTTGCTGTTCACTTTCGGAAATTTCATCATGAGGCGAAATTAAATAAATAACACCCAAGTCGATATTGTTTACCTTTAATCCAGCGTAAATAATATTTTTATTAATATGTAAGTCGTTTTCTGAAACCGTGTCGATATCATTGGTGATTTTTTGTCGCCAACTGGAGATTACTGAAACCTCATCTGACCAATTATCGCCCCAACTAATAAGTGGCTGTAGCTTTCTTTTGCTTTTTTCTTTTAGAAAGATGGCACCGCTATATTTAGGCAATAGCTTAGGGATAATATTACTAATAATCCTATCGGCATCGGTTAAACAATTTAAGCTATTTAACATGGTCGACATGGTTTGAATTAAAGTGATTTGGCGGGTTTTTAATGTGATTTTTTGCTCTTGCTGCGCTCGTACTCTTGAAACAATTTTGCTAATTAGCTGCATAGTCAGTAAACCAAATATGATCATCACCGCGATGGTGATAAAGATAATAATACTAAAGCGCCAGCGTAAATTGATAATAGTTTGTTGGTAAATATTACTGTTAATTGCAATCCGAGCAAAATATCCAGAATCAGGATCAAACTCAGTAAAGTAAGCCATGTTCTGCTTAAGAGTTTGGCTATAACGACTTGATGAAGAAGTCATAAATTGGCGTGCTTCGATGATTTCTGGTCGATTTTTATGATTTTCGACTTTTGCTATTTGCGCTAAGCTCAGCTCAGAATCACCAAGCATATTACCATCGATGTCAAAAAAACTGACCCTGACTTGATTCGACTTTCCGATTTGGTCGGCTAATAAGTCAAACTTAGGCGCTACTGCTTTTTTGTTGTTTTTTTCTTCAATTAATTGGATTGACTTTAAAGTAAAAGAAGAAAGGGTATGGAGGCGTTCGCGAAGATTTTGAGTAAGAACATCTTTCAAATAAACTTCGATACTAAGCATACCAACGATAAATATCGCTAGCATTATTAATGTGGGTAACAGGATAACTTTATTACGTAATTTCATGCATTCAACGGCTTTTAGGCTCTTTTAGAATAACTTCCCTTGATTCAGTCACCCAGTATAGTACATTTTTTAAACATGCCAATTAAAATTGTCTAAAAGTGCGATATTTTTTAAATAACAGAATCAGTTCATTATTTGCTTAGGTAAATATTTTGTCAATTTCACTCAGTATGCTGATGTTGAAGGCTGTTTCAGGTTCAAACCAACAAGACTGACTATAAAAGTCGAAGTGCAAAGCTAAATTTTTTGATTGCCATTGTAATCGGTAGCTCTCTCGATCGGCGCCTTGCAGTGTTTCAATATGTTTGCAGCCGGCTAGTTTCTGGTAAATAATACTGGCCAAAGATTCGATATCTTCTTGATACCATGGCTGAGAAAATCTTATTTCTAAGGTTTCTTCATGTAAGTAGGTATTAACTAACTGCTGCATGATATTTCCAATTTCTTACCCCAAATCGGCGGAACTTTAGCATAAGCATGCATGTTAGGTTGCTCATCATAAGGGTTAGTTAATAACTGACGTAGGGTTTCAATTTCTGAATAATCACCGGCATTTGCTGAACGAATTGCAGTTTCAGCTAAATAATTTCTTAGGATATATTTGGGATTAGCTAAATTTTGCTGTTTAATTCGTTCATCACACTTAAGCGATTGTTGCTGCAGTCGTGCGCGGTAAGTAGTTAACCATGCAGTTATTTTTTCTGGGCTGGCAAATAAAGCGATTAATGCCTGACATTGACTATTTGTGCTATCTGCAATAAATACTGAATTTAATAACCGAAAGCTAAGGCTATAGTCGGCTTTTTGTTCTTCCATAATACCAAGTAATCGGCCTAATAAATGTTTGTCATCATCTTGCCAGCTTTCTAGCCCTAATTTTTGCTGCATTAAATGGTTATAGGTTTTGATTAGTTGTGGCTCATAATTTTCTAGCACCTGGCGAATATCATCTGGTTGCAACCAGCGAGAGAAAGTATAAGCAAGGGCATTTAAATTCCACAAACCAATGCTTGGCTGCTGCTCAAAAGCGTAGCGACCTTGATGATCTGAGTGGTTACAAATAAACCCTGACTCAAACTGATCTAAAAAGCCAAACGGCCCATAATCGATAGTCAGACCTAAGATCGACATATTGTCAGTATTCATTACCCCATGAGCAAAACCAAAAGCTTGCCATTTCGCCATTAGGCTTGCCGTACGTTCAACAATTGCCATTAGCATAGCTAAATGAGGTTGTGGTGCCCTCAAACATTCAGGATAAAGGTATTTAAGGCAATAATTAGCGAGCTGGTCTAATTCTGCTAATCTGTTGTGATGAAAAAAGAATTCAAAATGGCCAAAGCGAATATTTGACTCAGTTACTCGGGTCATAATCGCGCCTTGTTCTGCACTTTCGCGATAAACTTTGTCGTTGGTTGCCGTAATACATAATGCTCTGGTGGTTGGAATACCTAGCGCGGCAAAAGCTTCACTGGCGAGAAATTCACGAATACAAGAGCGGACTACTGCGCGACCATCAGCCATTCTTGAATATGGCGTTGGCCCAGAGCCTTTTAATTGCAGGTCATATTGCGTTTTCTGGTTATTGGTAATTTCACCCAGCGAAATACTGCGGCCGTCGCCAAGTTGAGGCACAAAGTGACCAAATTGATGACCGGCATAAACTTGTGCCGTATGACGCGCACCTTCGGGTAGCATTTCACCACTAAAAATTTTTATAAAATCTTCATGTTGGTCAATATTTTGAGCAAGTGATAATAATTCAGCTGTTTCTGGGCTATAGGCAATTAAAAAATTATCGCTAAATGGCGTAGTGCTGACATCTTCAAAGATAAAATCGAGCTCAGATGTAAGCGTGTTTTGAAATTGTAAAAATGGTGAAGAAGTCATGCTTTAGGTAACAATAATTAGGTCTGTTAGTATGATACCAAAAAAAAAGCGACGACAGCCCAGAAGTTTTTACATATAATCATTTTCAGCTTTTCAATTAATCAAAATAGAATAGAGGGAAAAAAGCTATGAAAAAACTTAGTTTAGCAGTTGCTGCTACGGTTTTAATGGCAGCTCCTGCATTTGCTGCAGATGTTGCAGCGGGCAAGGCAAAAGCAGTAATGTGTTCTGCTTGTCATGGCGCGGCTGGTATTTCAGCAGTACCTATGTATCCAAATTTAGCAGGGCAAAAAGAAGCTTATCTTGCTAAGCAATTAAAAGACTTTAAATCAGGCGCGCGTAAGGATCCGATCATGGCTCCTATGGCAATGGCGCTAACAGATGCCGATGTTGCTAATATTTCTGCATATTTTGCAAGCTTAAAATAATTTAATCTTAAGTTAAGTTTGTTTAAAAGCGTCATTTTTAATGGCGCTTTTTTGATCTTGCCGTTTGTTCATCTTATAAATGTTCTTGAATTAACTCTAGAAACGGTCTGCCATAACGGGCCAGTTTAGTATCACCTATACCCGCGACGGATAACATTTCACGCTCTGATTGTGGTTGTAACCTAGCTAATTCCGATAACGTTTTATCATTAAAGACAATGTACGGAGCAATATCTTCGGCATCGGCAATGGCTTTACGTAAGGTACGTAATTTAGCGAATAACGCTTTGTCATATTGTTTTTCAGCTTTGTTATGACGCCAATAATTGGCATTTTGTAAGCGCGGCGCGGCTAACATCACGGGTTCGGTTGCTTTAAAAATAGTACGTGAGGCTTCAGTTAAGCATAACACCGAGTCATTGGAGATATCTTGCTGTAAATAGCCAAGATGAATCAATTGTCGAATAATCGCAAACCAATAACTCGCTGTTTTACTTTTTCCTATGCCGTAAGTGGAAACCATATGGTGACCGGCTTGAATGATCTGTGGTGTTTTTTCACCGCGCAGGACATCAATAACATGGGTGATGTCGCCTTTTTGATTAATGCGAAAAACACAAGAAAGCACTTTTTGAGCCGGTTCAGTTGCGTCAATTTGGCTCGGTGGATCCAAGCAAATATCACAGTTACCGCAAGCATCTTGAGTAAACTCGGCAAAATAATTAAGTACCACTTGGCGACGACAGGTTTGTGACTCAATAAATCCTGACATTGCTTGAAAACGCTGTAGTTCGACTTTTGTCCGCTGTTCGTTTTCACCTTCGCTGATGCGTTTTTTTATTCGGGTAACGTCTTTTTCATCATGTAAAAATATCGCTTCGGCGTTTAAACCATCACGGCCGGCACGACCAATTTCTTGGTAATAAGACTCTAATGTTCTTGGTGGCTCATAGTGTAAAACAAAGCGAATATTGGGTTTATTAATCCCTAAACCAAAGGCGACGGTCGCCACGACAATTTGAATATTATCTTTGGTAAATTCATCTTGGACTCTATTTCTTAAAGCAAGATCTAAACCTGCATGATAAGCGGCAGCGTTAATGCCTTCTGCCTTTAGTGCTTCTGTGAGTTTTTCAACTCGCCAGCGGCTATTACAATAAATAATGCCGCATTCACCTTTTTTCTGACGAATATAACCAATCGCTTGCTGTTCACCACGGTATTTTTCCGCCATGGTAAAGCGAATGTTTGGGCGATCAAAGCTGTCTAAATGGACATAAGGGTCGTGTAATTTTAGTTGTTGCAGAATATCTTTGCGCGTGGTGACATCAGCTGTCGCGGTTAGTGCCATCACGGGAATGTGCGGGAAATTTTGTTTTAAGCAGCTCATATTGGTATAAGCGGGACGAAAATCGTGGCCCCATTGTGAAATACAATGGGCTTCATCAACGGCAAACATACTGATTGATAAACTGGATAAGCCTTCTAAAAAATAACGGCTACTTAAACGTTCAGGCGATATATACACCAGCTTAATAGTACCATTGGCCATTTGCTGAAAAATTTTATTTATTTCAGCCGGCTCTAATGACGAATTAATAAAAGCGGCTGGAATGCCTTGGCGAACTAAACCATCAACTTGATCTTTCATCAAAGCTATTAGCGGTGACACTACGATAGTGATGCCAGGTAAAATGGTCGCCGGCAGTTGATAACAAAGTGATTTTCCGCCGCCTGTCGGCATTAACACCAGACTATCTCGTGCTTCAAGGGCTGCTTGAATAACATCAAGTTGCCCTGTGCGAAATGAGGTGTAGCCAAAATAATGTTTTAAGGCTTGATGTAATGACTCAGAAATGGAGGAAGATAACACTTATAGAAACCATGGCTTTACGTTGTCGTTATTTTACCTCAGCAAGGGGTTTAGCCGTTAGTATATTTTAAAAATAGGCTATTGATGTTAAGGTGAATTAAGACGTCCGACCAGAGGTGAATTATGGATTTAGCAAGTATCTATCAGCAATTAGCTGATTCGTGGACTAATCATATGCCGTTTAATCAATTACTTGGCTTTAAGATTACGCATTGTGATAAAGACAAAGCGGAAATGTATTTTGATTGGGATGACAAATTAGTCGGTAATAAATTACAAAATATTTTACATGGTGGGGTAACCGCATCGGCACTTGACCTTGTAGGTGGTGTGGTTGCCGCGGCTAATATTATTTCGCAGCTTGATGATCACTCAAAAGAATCGTTAATTAAAAATTTAAGTAAGTTAGGAACGATAGATCTTCGCACTGATTTTTTAAGGCCCGGCCGAGGTGAAAAATTTATCGCGACAGCGCGTATTATTCGTAGTGGCAATAAAGTCGCCGTTGCGCGCATGGAACTACATAATCAGGACGGTGTTCATATCGCCTTTGGTACGGGTACTTATATGGTTGGCTAACGCTGGAATAAAAATGAGTTCTATCAATACGCTCATATGAATTTTTTAACTTAACTTTGGCCAACCATATGAGCGTGATTTTATTGCGTTATAACGTTTGTACAGCACCTAGTTGATCCAATATTACCGCCGGACTTGCTAAGCTATTGTCAGTTAAATATTTCGCAATAGTGGTAAATGTTGTCGTGTATATTTTGCCCTTGTGATCTCGGGTTGTCACATCATCCATAAACATGCTGCCAAGCGCTAATTTAAAAGCATTGGTTCTAACTCTTTGCGGTTTAAAATGCGCTTTGGCATTTAATTTTAACTGTTTTGAGTCAGTGGTTTGATAAATAGCCGCATTAATCATATCTAAGGTATATTCAGTACAGTTTTGGTACTGGTTATTAAATGGGTTGGCTAACACCGAATATTTTGGATTATGTAATGTTTTATTCTGGCCACTGCTGACGATATCAATTAGCCGCTGCTGTAATTCAGCTGACGGAATAATGATCCCTGCTTGTAAGCTGTGCGCGCCCCAGAAAAAATCAGCGGGGTAATCGGTGACTAAATCACTACGGTTTAGTTTATCAGCCTGTTGATATAAATTATGGATGGCATAACCTTTAACGGTTTCGCCATTATCCAGCGTGATTGCCGAATAAATTGCGATCGCGGTATGCGTAAATGAAATCCCTTTTGGTAAATCAGCTTTTGGTCTGCCCATACGAGCAATGATAAACGCTCGAGCTTGTTGTTTAGCGGCATACTTTTCAACACTTTTAGCAAACGTGGTAATTTCTTCTGGTTGAAATACCGGAGCAGCTGTTTGCTGGCTACCAGCGTAGCTAGGCGTAGAAATAACCGCGCAGCATAACAAAGTGATAATTAATTTTTTCATTATTTTTTCTCCACTGTTGTTGTCGTGGTGATCATTACTTTATTTGGCGCGGGATCGGCGGTAATGGTTATTTCGGTAATTTCAATGGGTGTGTGTCTGTGCATTTTTTTATCTAAAGAGTCTGCGGCAGCGACACTCGCAATGCCAGCACTGCCAACAACAACTAAAGGGATTGCAACGGCCACACTGGCAACCTTAGCGGTTGTTACTACACTGTGCCCTGCAGCAAGTGTTGAATGTTTTACGGCTTTACCTGAGTGTTGTACAGAGTCACTGGCACAAGCTTGTGTGGTTAATGTGGTTAATGCGATAAATGTAATAGCTTTAGTGATGTTCATAATTGTCTTCCTTATTAAATTACTTGTCATCTCTGCCGGTGCAGCTGACGATGAAAGATTAGGTGGAAGCGCATTGAGTGTAAACTTTGTTGTTGTACGTATATTTAAATTGCACTTAAAGTTTATTAATATGATACTTTATTGTATTTTAGATCGCTTAGCTTAGGATGTTTTAGTTAACAGGGATATTATGAGTCAAATAAATCAAATCAGTCAGACGTTAAAACAAGTATTAAAACAGCATCGTATAACCTACAAGTATATTGCTGAGCAGCTAGCAATGAGCGAAGCAAATATCAAACGTATTTTTTCGAGCAATAGCTTTACGCTTGAGCGCTTAGAGCAAATTTGTCAGCTGATCCCAATTAATTTATCTGATTTATTTCAGCTGTTAGCAGCGCAGCAAGAAAAAATATCACAACTTACCGAACAACAAGAAAAAGAATTAGTTGGTGATACTAAACTCTTTTTAGTTGCTGTTTGCATTAGAGATTCTTGGAATTTTCAAGAGATCATTAGCCATTATCAAATTTCTGAACATGAATTGATTCGTTTGCTTGCCCGTTTAGATAAACTTAAAATTATTCAGTTATTACCCGGTAATGAGTATAAATTATTAATCGCCCAAAATTTTCGTTGGTTAGCTAATGGTCCACTTGAGCGCTATATGGCGAATGAAGTTATTTCGCAGTTTATGGTTTCGCGTTTTAATGAAGAAAATAGCTTTCGATTTTATTTACGCGGAACCTATTCTCAATCTTCAATTGATATGATCACTCGTAAGCTTAATCAACTAACCAATGAGGCCGCTCAGCTTAATCAAGAAGATGCAAAATTACCTTTAGCCAGCAGACAACATATGGGTTTATTAGTGGCGATGCGGCCATGGGAATTGTCGTGTTTTGCTGAATTGAGAAAGTAGCTCACAACTAATGAGTGCTGTAAGTAAGAAAAATTAGCCTAAGTAAGAGTATAAAAAGGAAAGATAATGAAAAAATTATTACGCGTTATTGTTTTAACAGCAACGCTATTTTCAAGCCAAGGTTGGGCAGAGTTACTAAATAAGCACGACTGTTTAACGATTAATCAAGACCCTGACTATATCTTGCAGTTAATAGGATCAGGGCAATACCGCAAAGCGAATAAAGTGTCGAAAGCCGCTTTGCCGAGCTTTGATTTTAAAGTAAGTAATAGTTTTGCCCAGTATCTTGCTTATGCTGAGCAATGGGTTGCTTTAAAAAAGCCGTTGGCCGAGTTACCTTGTCCAATCAACACCAAGACCGTGACATTAATTGCTCAGCAAAAATCTGATTTGTCAGCAACTAAAGTTAAACAGCTAGTGGCGCCGTTTGAGTTAAAACAAGCGCCCAAAAGTGCTCAAAGCGACATACCAACAAAAGCGATGGTGTTAATTCATGGTTTAACCGATTCACCGTTTTTATTTCATGATCTGGCCGACTTTTTTTATCAGCAAGGTTTTACCGTGCGCACTTTATTATTGCCAGGCCATGGTACAGCGCCCAGTGATTTGTTAGATGTTAGTTATCAAGACTGGCAACAAGCTGCTGATTATATTATTGACCGCACTTTATTAGATTTTGACCAAGTCTACCTAGGTGGTTTTTCGACCGGCGGGGCATTAATTTTTAATCACTTAATGCAGCAAAAAACCGTCAACAGTAAAATTAAAGGCATGTTAATGTGGTCACCTGCCTCTAAAGCGAAAAGTGAATTAGCATGGCTGGCCGGTTATATTGATTACCTGCCATTTGTCGATTGGGTTGATAAAGACGCGGATATCGACTTTGCTAAGTATGAATCTTTTCCTTTTAATGCAGGCGCTCAAGTGCATAAGCTGATGAGTAAAATAATTGGTGATGACGCTCGTGATGCTAATAAAGCGCATAATATTCCACTGTTTGTTGTTGCTAGTGAGCATGATCAAACTATTGATACTGCTAGCACCTTGCAGTTAATTAACTTTTGGCACTCAGGCGGTAACAATGCGGCTAAATCAACCACCTTGATGTATTTCGGTGATGTGGTAAAAGCGCGTAAAAAGCTTAATAAAAATATTGCCGTACTTGCGCCTGATTGCCTTGAAAGCGAGTGTCAAAAGATTGCCAATATTGCTCATACCGCTACGACGAATTCACCCGATAATCCGCATTATGGCCAAGCAGGTAAGTATCAAAACTGTGGTCATTATTTGACTGAGTTAGCTGATTATCGTCAATGTAAAATGGGCGAGCAAAACGTAAAAGGTGAAATAACCGAGCAAAACTTAGCTTTGCATAAGCCGTTACAGCGCTTAACTTACAATCCTTATTATCAAGAAATGTTAACCGCCATTGAAAATTTTATTGCTGATGTGCAGTTAAATAACAAGAAATAGTATTAAATTAATATACCAAGTGATGTTGATAAATAAACTTAAGTTAAAGAGGTTTATTTATTTTACGCTTTATTCAATAGTGCCCTTGTTTTCAACGTTTATAAAATACAAATAAGGGTTCTACCATGGAAAATTTATCAGCAACATCAAGTACAACGGTAACACCAGCAGCAGTATCATCAGCGCCAGCCACAAAAACAGTTATTACTAACAATAATGTTTTAGCACCAAGCAAGCCTTATCAAATTGCTTCACTTGTCGTTTTACTCTTAGGTTTAGTGTGTTATGCCATCGGTCTTTATAATGCAGATATGGAGCTCAATGAAAAAGGCTATTATTTAGTGGTTTTACTTTATGGTTTGTTCGCGACCGTTTCACTGCAAAAACATCTACGTGATGAAAAAGAAGGCATAAAAACCTCAAGGATTTATAGCAATATCTGCTGGTTTTCTAGCGCAATCGCGATCGCATTATTAATTTTGGGCTTGTATAACGCCGAGCTCTATTTAAGCGAAAAAGGCTTTTATGGTATGGCGTATATATTGACGCTATATGCTGCGATTACCGTACAGAAAAATCACCGTGACCACGATTTTTATCAAGCCGATAGTACTGAAAGTTAGCTTGCACTTGGCATGATATCAAAACATAAAATATGCTTTTTACCGCTAATATTAAATGACATAGAGATGGTGATACACAAGCCGTCTCTAGTTAAGGAGCGATATGGGCTAGAAACATAGACTCTGCTTTCATGTTTTAAAGCATTTTGAATATAATGTTTACGGTACCAATTAGCATCGACACTGGTTTTTAATTGCTTAAACTTTTCAGTAGCGCTGGTAACTTGTTGAAAGTTTAAGGTGCTTTCTATTTGCTCACCTAACTCATCGGTTAAAAAACAACGAATGCTTCGAGGTAAATCTCCTAACTGCTGACAAGCGGCTTGAAAAGGGAGACCTTGTTGTAGATTTAAAATTGACTCCCGAAAATGCTGGCGATAAATATCGCTAGCGACTTTTTCTTTAGTTAATTTTTGCTGTTGTAACGCTATAAAATGAGTGGTTAACTTTTGAAAAACAGCACCATTATCATTTGTTGATATCACCTTACTTTGCGGCTTGGCAAAATAATAACCTTGGACAAAGTCAGCGCCGCTGTCCATGGAAATCAAGGCTTGGTCTTGGTTTTCGACCCCCTCGATCACCACTAAACAGCCGGCTTGATGCAACAAATCTACTAAGCTACTCATCATTTTCATGTTTCTTGTTGATGATTCGGCGCGTAATAATAGCGAGCGATCAAGTTTGACAATATCAGGTTTTAAATTCCACACCCGTTCAAAGTTAGAATGACCAGCGCCAAAGTCGTCAATTGCTAGCATGCAGCCCATATTTTTATAGTAAGCGGCAGCTTCTTGTAATTTAATATTCTCGGTCGTTGGATCTTCGATAATTTCAACTACTACGTTATTGGGTTCAATATTAAAATGCGCTAAGAGCTTAGAAAAAAATAAGCCGTAGTTTCTCCCTTTTACAGAAGCTTGAGCTGAGACATTAATAAATAACCAATTGTTTTCATTGCTATAAGGTTGAAAATTAGCAATGTGTAGATAGCGACATAAGCGATCCAAATAAATATTATCGACTTCTTTTTTTGGTGTCCTTAATAATTCAATGGGAGAAATAACTTGCTCTAAATGATCTTGAGCGCGAATTAAGGCTTCATAGCCAATAATACGTTGGTGATCGATACTGTAGATAGGCTGTAAGGCAGACGTTAAGGTTAAATTTTGATAGTCAGCTTGGTAATGGGAGCCCTGCTTATGACTAACTTGATGAAAATCTGACAGGCTCATTTGCGGTAAAGAGTTAGCTGAACTAAATTTTTTCCAATGTTCAGTGTGAAAACGCGCTAAATTTGACATAAAAACCTACTAGTTAACCTATGCCCATAATTTTTTTGCCGTATGGCGACTAGAGCGTTGATAGATTTCGATGTGCAGGAACCAAGCCAATTACCCATTGATTCGTAGTTATATTGTATAAACACAAGCTATATATAGGCTTAGGGCTAAAAAAAATAAAAAAAGCGTAGGTTGATGACGGACAAAATAATGAAAAATTCTCATGTTTCACTGAAAAAGCATTGTGTTTGCACTAAAAAGTGACAGGTTATTTACATTAACAATTTTTTAACAAGTAATGCCTGAACAACGCACAAATAGTGGGCGACAGGCTATTTTAGTTAACAGTATTAAGCTGAGAAATCAGACTAAATTGATAATTTGGTGATTAAACTTAAGCGTTAGAATATTTTTCTTTATTGCCTAACCAGCGGTTAATTAACGCATTAGCGGTATCAGGGTACTTTTTCCAAAGTTGATAACCAATTTGCTGTACTTGCGGAATAATATCAGCGTCGCGTAGTAAATCAGCAATTTTTAAATCAGCTAAACCTGTTTGTTTGGTGCCTAACATTTCACCCGGACCGCGAATTTCTAGATCTTTTTGCGCTATAACAAAACCATCATTACTATCACGTAATACCGCTAAGCGTTTGGTGGCGGTTTTTGATAATGGGCATTTGTACATTAAGACACAATGCGAAGCGATTGACCCTCGGCCTACACGTCCGCGTAGTTGATGTAATTGCGCTAAACCTAAGCGTTCAGGGTTTTCAATCACCATTAAGCTAGCGTTAGGGACGTCAACACCTACTTCAATAACCGTAGTCGCCACCAATAAATGTAACTCGCCATTTTTAAAGGCTTCCATGACTTGTTGTTTATCATTGGCCTTCATTCGTCCGTGCACTAAACCAATGTTAAGCTCTGGTAATTGTGCATGTAAATAAGTCGCGGTGTCTTCAGCTGCTTGGCATTGCAATACTTCAGATTCTTCAATTAACGTACAAACCCAATAAGTTTGTCTGGCATCATCGACCGCGCCTTTTTTGATCCGCGCAATCACATCATCACGGCGACTATCGGGTAGGGCAATCGTTGTTATTGGCGTTCTGCCAGGCGGTAATTCATCAATTACTGAAGTGTCTAAATCGGCGTAAGCTGTCATGGCTAACGTACGCGGAATAGGCGTGGCGGTCATGATCAGCTGGTGTGGATGATTACCATCAAAGGCGCCTTTTTCTCTAAGAGTTAAGCGTTGATGAACACCAAATCGATGTTGCTCATCAATAATTATCAGCACTAGGTTTTTAAAGCTGACTTGATCTTGGAAGAGCGCATGGGTGCCAATGGCGAGTTGCATTTCACCATTAGCCATCGCTTCAAGTGCTAAATTTCGTGCTTTAGTTTTGGTTTTTCCTGCCAGCCAACCAACCGTTATACCTAGCGGCTGAAACCATTTTTGAAAATTAATGGCGTGCTGCTCTGCTAATATTTCGGTCGGCGCCATTAACGCTACTTGGTAGCCTTGGCCAATAGCTGTGATTGCTGACATGGCCGCGACTAAGGTTTTACCTGAGCCAACATCGCCTTGCACAAGTCGCATCATCGGCATGTTTTTAGCTAGATCCGCTTGTACTTCATCAACTACTCGCGCTTGAGCTTTGGTCGGGGTAAAAGGTAATGACGTTAAGAATTTTTGATTAAGGTTTACATCTAATGCTAAAGCGACAGCCTGATGTTTATCACTCGATTGGCGCAGTTTTAACATGCTTAAATTATGCGCCAACAGCTCTTCTTTAATCAATCTCAGCTGGGCCGGATGTTTACCGGCATCTAATAAAGCGACAGAGGTATCTGGTGGTGGCCGGTGAATAAGTGTCAGTGCTTGGGCAAGCGAATAACCTTCGATAAGAAACTCTTCTGGAATTAGCTCTTCAACATGGCCGCGTTTTAATCGCATTAAGGCCTGCTCGGTCAGATTACGTAAGGTTATTTGTCTTAAGCCATCAGTAGTTGGATAAACCGGCGTTAAGGTTTCATCTACTTCTGTCAGCGCTTGGTCTTGAGCAAGCTGTTTGTATTCAGGATGAACAATTTGGAAACCATTAACACCGCGCTGAATTTCACCATAACAGCGAATTTCACTACCAATACTTAAGTTATTTTTTTGCGCTGCGGTAAAATGGAAAAATCGTAAGCTAATACTGCCGCTGCCATCACTCATGGTGACTACGAGCATTCGGCGTTTGCCGTTAACAATTTGGCTCTTGGTGACTTCACCAATAATATTGGTGTGAATACCGGGCATTAAATCACGAATGGCAGTAACGCGGGTTCTATCTTCGTAGCGTAGCGGTAAATGAAAAAGTAGGTCTTGAACTGTTAGTAGGCCTATTTTTTCTAATTTAGTCGCCATGCTAGGACCAACACCCTTTAAGGTTTTGGTGGCAATAGTCGCTAAATTAGTAAGACCTTCTCTTTGCGTCATCGGTAAATTAGTTAATCGTCGATAGCTTGCCAAGCGGCTTGAGTCATTTGCATTTGCTGCCACCATTCATCTGATGCTTCAATTTCACCGGCGTCATTAACATAAGGATAAGGTAAACCTTTACGTTTACAGGCTTGAGCAAAAATAGGATGGCCGCCTTCAAATAAAACCCGCTGGCGTACTTTTTCATCAATAGTTGCCTTGTTATACATACCTGCTAACTGACGTTGGCGCTGGGCTTCGTATAAAACCACGGCATTAGCAACTGACACATTGAGTGATTGCACCATGCCGACCATTGGAATGATGATATCTTGATCGGCTAATTCTAATGCGGCTTGTGAAGCGCCAAATTTTTCTTGGCCAAGAATAATAGCGGTTGGTTTGGTGTAATCAATTTCACGAAAATCGACAGAAGTATCAGACAGATTAGTGACTAATATCTGCATATTCTGTTTTTTTAATTCAGTAATTGCGTCAACGGTTTGATGATAATTATGAACATTAACCCAGTTTTGGCTACCTGCAGCACTGCCACCTGAAACGCGCATACGTTCATTTTTCCAAACAGCATGGACATCACTAACACCAATAGCATCACAAGTTCTAACAACTGCCGCGAGGTTATGAGTTTTATGGACACCTTCCATACAAACGGTTAAGTCTGGCTGGCGGTGGTTTAACATGTTGTTGATTCGGTCTAATCTTTCAGGTGTCATCTTTTATTTTCACAATGGTCATTTATCATCTGTTAGGTGCACTTTGAACTAATCAGCTAATAATTCATGCTGATATTTCATCATTCACCTGCCTTTGCTAAATAATAATTGTTTTTAAAATTAATTGCTTAGCATTAGGTATAACTGTAAACGACATAAACCTAATTGATTTGTAAATAGCCGTTATTTCGTTATTTTATAAAATATTTTGAGCTGGCGGTGTTGAAAGACATTATTTAAACCATTGACCAAGGCAAGTGACAAAATTTACCAGGGTAAATGATTAACTTGGATGCCGGCAAGGTTATCAATAAAACGTTCAACACACGTCAGACTAGTTGACGTTTGGAATTTCCATTACGCCATCAATTTCGATACTAACACCTTTAGGTAAGGCTGAAACTTCAATTGCCGCACGCGCTGGGTAAGGTTCTTTGAAATACTTACTCATGATTTCATTAACCGTGGCAAAGTTAGATAAATCAGTTAAGAAAATATTTACTTTCACCATATCGTTAATATCACCACCAGCGGCTTCACATACGTTAGCAACGTTAGTAAATACTTGCTCAGCTTGCTCGGCAAAGTCATCAGAAATTACTTCCATGGTTTCAGGAACTAATGCAATTTGGCCTGATAAATAAACTGTGTCATTAACTTTAACCGCTTGGCTGTAGGTTCCAATTGCGCTTGGGGCTTTGTCAGTGCTGATAATGGTTTTCATGTGTTTTCCTAAATGTGTAAATTTATTTATTACGGATGACTTTTTGAACGTCAACCATCACTTTAATTTTTCGAATGATATTGGCAAGGTGAATACGATTACGACAAGTAATTTCGATATCGATAGCGTATAAGTTTGAGTCTTTTTCACCAGAATTAAGCGAGTGTACGTTTGAATCACATTTAGCAACCACATTTGTTAGCGCTGCCAGTGCGCCTTGATGGTTGATAATTTCAATCCGTAACTTGGCAATAAAATCGCGTTTGATATTTGCATCCCATTTGACAGGGAAGACCTTACCCGATTCTTGTCCTTTGATATTTCGACAACTTTGCTGATGAACAATTAAACCTTTGCCTGGGCTAAGATAAGCAACAATGGTATCACCTGGAATTGGACGACAACATTTACCATAACTTACCAACATTCCTTCAGTGCCTTTAATTGGCATTTTAGTTTTGCTTGGCATCGCTTGGTTTGACTCATCATGTTCTTCGGTGAATTCATCGGTTAAACGACGGGCAATACCAATACTGAGGGTGTTGCCTAAGCCGATATTAATCAATAATTCTTCAAGTGATTTATGACCTGTTTCTTTGATCACTTGTTTAAATTTCAGCTCATCAATATCGTCAAATTTAATATTACCTAAGGCGTGGCTTAATAAACGTTTGCCTAAGGTTAACGATTCATTTTTCTCTTGTGAACGTAAATAAGTACGAATTTGTAACCTTGCTTTTGCGGTTACCACAAAGTTTAGCCATGACGCGTTTGGTCTTGCCGCTGGTGAGGTGATCACTTCAACGGTTTGGCCTGAATCGAGCGCTTTACTTAACGAGAACGGTTTTCTATCAACTTTAACGCCAACACAGGCATTACCAACATCGGTGTGCACCGCGTAAGCAAAATCGACAGCCGTGGCGCCCATGGGCAATTCAATAATACGACCATCTGGCGTGAACACGTAAATTTCTTCAGGAAATAAATCGGTTTTAACGTTTTCAATAAATTCAAATGAGCTACCAGCACTTTGCTGTAATTCAATTAAACTTTGCATCCAGCGACGTGCTTTCATTTGCGCCGTGGTACCGCTTTGAGTATCACCTTCTTTTTTATAGAGCCAATGCGCAGCAACTCCTTTGTCGGCCATTTGTTCCATATCATGGGTGCGAATTTGAATTTCTACCGGAATACCATGCGGACCAATCAGTGAGGTATGTAATGACTGATAACCATTGGTTTTGGGAATGGCAATATAGTCTTTAAAACGACCTTCAATCGGTTTATATAAGTTGTGGACAGCGCCCAAAGTACGGTAACAATCGTCAATTTTTTCGTCAACAATCACCCGAAAGGCATAAACATCCATTACTTCATTAAACAATAGCTCTTTGTTTAACATTTTACGGTAGATGGAATAGAGATGTTTTTCTCGGCCAATAACTTTGGCGTTAATTTGGCACTCGCCAATACGCGAGACAATCTCTTCCTGAATATTATTAATAATTTCTTTACGGTTGCCGCGGGCTTGTTTAACAGCTGATTTTAATGCCCGTGAACGCATCGGATAAAGTGCTTCAAAACCTAACGTTTCGAGCTCATTTTTAATGCCGTGAATGCCTAAACGATTCGCTATTGGCGCATAAATCTCGAGTGTTTCGCGGGCAATACGGCGGCGTTTCTCAGGGCGTAATGACCCTAGCGTTCGCATGTTATGGGTGCGGTCAGCAAGCTTGATCAGGATCACCCGAATATCCTGTACCATGGCTAACACCATTTTACGGAAGTTTTCGGCTTGTAATTCTTCTTTATTGTCGAAGTGTAGTTTGTCTAATTTACTAACGCCTTCAACTAATTCAGCAACGGTTGAGCCAAATAGTTCAGCTAATTCATCTTTGGTAACCGGCGTATCTTCAATAACATCGTGAAGTAATGCAGCCATCAATGTTTCATGATCAAGGTGCATTTTAGCAAGGTTAATTGCTACGGCGACAGGATGTGTAATGTAAGGATCCCCGCTTGAGCGCATTTGTCCATCGTGCGCATCGCGCGCTACGATATAAGCTTGTTTTAACAAATCTATCTGAACTTTAGATAAATACGTTGAAACTAATTCTTTTAGCGGTTCAAAAAGATACACTCATTGTTCCTTACAGCAGGGGATGTTTAGGCGGCGTAAATCTTAGAATACGTTTATTTTCAGGGCATGCCAATCATTAACCCGTAAAACTAAGACAAATATTTTAGTGAAAAAAAAACGTGTAATAATTATTACACGCTTTTTCTTAAATTATGTTCGTTGTTTAGCTATTGCCACCAACGATAGCTGCTACTGCGGCTAATTCAGCTGATTCTTGTTGAACTTGTTCAAATTTCTCTGATTCGTTCATGATCTCAGTAGTGATCAGGTTTTGTTCTATTTCACGAAGAGCAAGAACGGTTGGCTTGTCATTTTCTCTGTCAACTAATGGTTCTTTACCACCGGTTGCGATTTGACGTGCACGACGAGACGCAATTAACACTAAGTCAAAACGGTTACCTACATTTGCTACTGCATCTTCTACTGTTACGCGAGCCATTGAATTACCCCAATTAATAATTTATTTCAGAATAGCCGCGCATTGTACTATGTGCTTAATCGTTAGCCAACAAATCTTTGAATAAATCTTGATGTTTTTCGGCTTGTTGACCGCGTTTTAAGCGTTGATTATGTACTATGGTGGTTAAATCCGTCGTAGCTTGCTCAAAGTTGTCATTAATAATGATGTAATCAAACTCTTGATAGTGAGAACATTCTGACTGTGCTTGTGCCATTCGACCGGCAATAATCTCTTCACTGTCTTGTCCGCGATTTTGTAAACGCGATAATAATTCGGCTTTTGACGGTGGTGCGATAAAAATAGTGGTGACACTAGGTTTTTTCATTCGCACTTGTTGTGCTCCTTGCCAGTCAATATCTAAAAAGACATCAATACCTTTTGCTAGTTGTTCATCGATCGCTTTTTCTGAGGTGCCATAATAATTGCCAAAGACTTGCGCATGTTCATAAAAAGCATCTTCTGTGATTAAGCGTTCAAATTGCGTTTTGCTAACAAAATGATAATGGACACCGTTTTCTTCCCCTGGACGAGGGTTACGGGTAGTATGAGAAACGGATACTTGCATTGGGCGTGAAGATGGTTGCTTTAATAATGCCTTAATCAGGCTTGATTTACCGGCCCCGCTTGGCGCTGATAAAATAAATAAATTGCCTTGTTCAGCCATAATAATTTCGCTTTAAAATAAGGTGTGAAGATATGGGCGGAACTATAACGCATAATTATTATCATTTACTATTTATTTTATTCAACTACAGTTTAACTATCTTGTTAAATTCAAAACTCTAAAAGGCGTGTCATGCGTTAGGTTAAAAGATTTACATGCAGCATAATTGGTGGGAAAAGTTTATCAGTTTAGAGTCGAGTGAAAGTGTCGACATTAAGCGGAAAAAACTGGTATTAAATACTTGTAGCTATATAGGTGGCTCTATTGTGCTATTTTTTGCTATCCAATCTTCATTTCAAACCCAGCCTTTACTTAAAATATCCTTGTTTATTAGTGCGTTATTTCTTTATGGAAATGTCATTTTATCATATTGGCATAAGCATATGCTGCTCGCGATAACCGCTTGTGGTTTTGGTATTATCCCGTTAGTTTTTGCGATTGTTTATACTGGCGGTTATGAAAATACCGGATTGTATTGGACTTACCCTTTTGCGATCACCATTTTTGTTTTTTTTGGTTATTTTCGCGGTTTGATCGTTAATGTGTTTATTTTTTTGGTGATCTTATGGATGCTAAAAAATCCTGATTTTATTTTGGCGAATTATCGCGCTGAGGAAGTTTCTAGGTTTTTAGCTTCGTATGTTGTGAATATTTTATTCTGCCTAATTAATGAATATTTCCGCTCTTGTAGTCACGCTGAATTGGCGGAAATAAATTTTGATAAACAGCGCCAAGCCAATTCTGATCCGTTAACAAAATTACCTAACCGTAGATTTGTCGAAACAGTTTTTCTGGATAATATCGATAAGGAACGCGATGATAATTTTCCGATGATGTTAGTTAGCCTTGATATTGATCACTTTAAAAAAGTAAATGACAATTATGGCCATGATGTGGGTGATAAAATATTACAGCATCTTGCTAATCTGATGAAAAAACACACACGCGAAACCGATGTTGTGGCTCGTATCGGCGGGGAGGAGTTTTTAATTATTTTCCCGAAAACAGGTTTTCAACTCGGTGTTACTATTGCAGATAAATTACGAAAAATGATTAGCGAAAGCACCTATTCTTATCAGAATATTGAAATAGTAACGACTGTCAGTTTAGGTTGTGTTTGTGTGCAATGTGCTAGTGATATTGACAAGGGCTTAAAACGCGCTGATGAGTTGTTGTATCAAGCTAAAAGAGCAGGTCGAAATCGTACAGAAAGCCAAGCAATGTAATGTTTGCCACGAGATACTTAATAGAAGCCAGAAGCCAGAAGCTGGAAGTTAGAAGCCAGAAGCTGGAAGCTGGAAGTTAGAAGCTGGAAGTTAGAGCCAGAAGCTGGAAGTTAGAAGCAAGAAGCTAAAATATAGCAGCATAATACTGAATATAAAAAACCGCATAGTTTTCACTAATGCGGTTTTTTGTTTTATTCGCAGGTTACCGCGAATAAATATTATTAATTAAGTATGTTTACAAAGCTACTTTTACACGTGCTTTATTATAATACTTTAGCAATTGACTCGGCTAAATAGTCAACGTTACTTGGTGCGATACCAGCAATGCTCATACGGCTTGAACCAACCATGTAAACACTAAATTCATCTTGTAAGCGTTGAACTTGCTCAGGAGTTATACCTAAGAAAGAGAACATACCTTTTTGAGTAGATATATGGCTAAAGTCGCGAGTAACGCCTTTTTCAAGTAACTTATCAACAATTACTGAACGGTTGCCGTTGATACGGTTACGCATTTCAGCCAACTCTTGATACCATTCGTTGCGCAATTCATCAGAAGATAGAATTGTTTCTACTAACGCAGCGCCATGTGCTGGTGGCATTGAATAAATAGTACGAGCTACATTTAAAACAATTGATAAAGTAATTTCAGTGGTTAATGCAGTTTCGCCAATAACAGTACATGCACCAATACGTTCACGGTATAAACCAAAATTTTTCGAACATGAGCTACATAAAATCATGTTTTTTACTGTGTCAGCCATTAAGCGAACACCGTAAGCATCTTCTTCTAAGCCATCACCAAAACCTTGATAAGCCATATCAATTAATGGTGTAAAGCCAACTTCTTTAGCAACTTGAGCAACTTGCTGCCATTGCTCGTTTGATAAATCCATACCTGAAGGGTTATGACAACACGCATGTAAAAGCACAAAGTCGTCAGCACTTACTTGTTTTAAGGCTGCTAACATAGCGTCAAAGTCTAAGGTTTTGTTTTCGTAATCATAATAACCGTATTCTTGAATCTCTAACCCGGCGGCTTGGAAAACGCCTTTGTGGTTTGCCCACGTTGGGTTTGATAACCAAATCTTGGCGCCTTTTTTACAGCGCGCGATTAATTCAGCAGCCACACGTAAAGCACCTGTACCACCTGGAGTAGAAACAGTTTTAACACGGTTTTGTGAAATAACTTGATGATCACCAAAGATCAATGAAGTCATTAAGTCGTTATATTGAGCAGAACCAGCGCCGCCAATATAAGTTTTAGTGACTTCATTTTCTAAACGGAATTTTTCAGCTTTCTTAACGCAATTTAAAACTGTGGTTTCACCGGCTTCATTTTTATAAACACCTACACCTAAATCAATTTTAAGCGGATTGGTGTCAGCTTTGTATTTGATAGATAAACCTAAAATAGGATCAGCAGGTAAAGCTTCTAAGCGAGCAAACATGGCTAAAATCACCTTATAGACTAGAGGGAACAACCTTAAATTACGCTATTGTGGTTTAAGGCGAGATGAACCCGAAAAAATAAACCGCAAGGATACCGATAAAGCCGTTGAAATTAAATAGCGGGCGTTAAAAAATAAGCAATTTTATGCGATTTTTTGACAACTAGTTGAAATTATCGTGCCGTTGATAAATTGGTAAGTGAGGCTGCGACGATAATTTCAAGCCGCAGGCTGCTCATTGTTTTGTTTTGAACTTTTTGTAGGCTGTTTTTAGCCGATTTTTAGCGAGTTCTTTTTGTTATTCAGTTGAGTTTTTAGGGACTAATAAACTAGACGTTTTTGCTTATCGCGGCAATAAAACCAATTAAACCACCAAACACGCCGCCCCAAACCACTAACCAACCTAAATGTTTTTTGATCATCGTTTGAATGATTTCTTTTACTAGTTGCGGCGTTAATTCATTTAAACGTTGCTCAATAATATCACTGACTTTTTCTTGCATGCCTTCGATCACACTTGGCTGCTCTAATGACGCTCTTAAAGTTTCATTGAATTGTTCTGATTGGGAAATTTCAGTAACGGTGACTTTCATTTTTTCGATAAAAGGTTCACGTAACGGTTGTAACGCGGCGCTGCCCCCAACCATTGCTAACATGCCGCCAAAAGAAGACTGCTCAATGACTTCAATTAAACTGTCAAAGGCTGGGCTTAAATCGACTTTTTCAATCACTGGGGTTAAATCAATCGTCGAGGCATTTCCTTGGCTGTCAGATAAAAAGCGGTCGATATTTTCTTGGGTAAAAAATTGCGTCATCATCAGTTCGCGAATGCCAAGTTTAAAATCTTCAAACCGCGACGGAATAACGCCTGAACCATATAAACCTGGTACTTTTTCAAATAACATATGAACTGCTAACCAGTTGGTAAACGCGCCAGAGAGCGAAAATAAACCTATGGTAAATAAAACCGGTTGTGCTAAAAAATGGCCTGCAAGCATTAAAATAAGTGCAATTACATTGGTGGCTAAACTTTTATTCACTGTACTTCCGAAGTGTTAATGTGATGATAAATTTCGCGCTATGGTAGCAACCATAAGAAGGTGAATTCAATAGAAAGTTACCCGTGGTAACTTTCTTCTTGATAATTATATTACGAGTGGATCAATAGGCGTAAGATCGTGAGCTATTATGTGACTTTATCTTCATTTATTTAGTGTTGATAAATTTAAAATAATCTTCCGCATGGCCTGCGGTTGTTTCCTTGACGAGAGTAAGATTCATTATAAGGCGTAACTGATTTAAGCTTTTGCCATATTAACCTGCTTCATATAACTCAAGTGGTAAGCCATCGGGATCTTGAAAAAAGGTATATTTTTTATTGGTAAATTCATCGACACGAATCGCTTCGACAGCAACTCCTTGCGCAATTAAATAATCACTTACGGCTTCAACTGAATCAACCACAAATGCTAAGTGTCTTAATCCTTGCGCTTCAGGGAAACTCGGTCTTTTCGGCCTGTTGGGAAAAGAAAATAATTCAATTTGGCTACCGTCGGGTAATTGTAAATCGAGTTTGTATGAATCACGCGCTGCGCGATAGTTTTCAGCAATAATTTCTAAACCTAAAACCTTATTATAAAAGTGTTTTGATACTTCATAATCAGCACAAATAATAGCGGCATGATGGATAGCTTTTAACATAAAAATTCCTAACAATTATCCTATTTACGGTTATTTTTCTGGCTGATAACGAATAGCGATAATATCAAAATATCTTTCGCCCTCAGGCGCTTTAACCACGACTTCGTCACCGACTGCTTTACCTAATAATGCTCTGGCCATAGGCGCATCAATACTGATTTCGCCTTTTTTTACATCCCATTCATCGGGGCCAACCAGGCGATAAATAACTTCTTGCTCTTGTTCATTTAATAAAGTCACCCAAGCGCCAAAATATACTTTACCTTCTTGCTGTTTTTCAGGATAAACAATATTTAAATCTTCTAATCGTTTGATTAAAAACCTGACCCTGCGATCAATTTCTCTGAGTCGGCGCTTGCCATAAATGTATTCTGCATTTTCACTGCGGTCACCTTGTGCCGCTGCTTCTGAGACTGAACGAGTGATTTTCGGGCGTTCGTCTTTCCATAAAAACTTTAATTCTCTATCGAGACGATCCCAGCCTTCGCGGGTAATGTAATTAGATCTTTTCATGTGGATTTGGTTAATGGTAACTATGTTTAAAGCGCTGATTGGTTATTGTATGCATTAAATGGGCTGATTGAAATGTGTTATCAGGCAAAGCGAGTTTAGGGGAGAGCTCTAGTTCAGTAATATCAGGCGAAAATAGTCAGTTATTCGTGAGCAATCCGATAAAAAACTTGCGTATAGGCAAGTAGGTTGACGATAATACTGCTAGTTCATTTTCCCTACAATTTTAAAGCCCTTGTTATGACTCAAATCGCTGAGCAAATTGCTCAAGAACTTAATGTTAAAACGGCACAAATAAACGCAGCTATTCAGCTTTTAGATGATGGTGCTACCGTTCCTTTTATTGCGCGTTATCGAAAAGAAAAAACCCAAGGCTTAGACGACAATCATTTACGTCATTTGGCGCAGCGATTAACTTATCTTCGCGATTTGAATGAACGCCGAGACGTTATTCTTACTAATATCCATCAGCAAGGTAAATTAACCGACGCGTTAAAACAAGCGATTGAAACGGCTGACAATAAAACCCGCTTGGAAGATTTATATTTACCTTATCGCCCGAAAAGGCGCACCAAAGGACAAATCGCTATTGAAGCCGGTTTGCAGCCTTTAGCCGATAAACTTTATCAAAATTGGCAACTCAATCCCGAAACGGAAGCGACTTCTTATATTAATAAAGACGCAGGTTTTGAAGACGAAGCATCCGTACTTGAAGGTGTCAGTTCAATTATTACTGAGCGTTTTGCCGAAGACGCCGATTTGTTGCAAAAATTACGTCAACATTTATTAAAACAAGCTCACTTTGTTAGTAAAGGTGTTAAAAGTAAAGCGCAAGAAGGTGCTAAGTATCGCGATTATTTTGAACATACTGAAAAGCTACAAAAAGTGCCATCGCACCGGGCATTAGCGATGTTTCGCGGTCGCAATGAAGGCTTTTTACGTTTATCGCTTGATGCTGATCCAAATCAAGACAGCGCACATACCTCGAGCGCTGAGCAAATCATTGTTGAACATTACCACTTAAGATTATCAAGCCAAGCGGGCGCGAAGTTTTTAACCACTGTGATACGCAGTGCCTGGAAAACAAAACTTAGTAGCACGCTTGAAACCGAATTATTTGGTAAATTAAAAGAGCAAGCAGAAAGCGAAGCAATCAAAGTATTTTCAAGTAACCTAAGTGATTTATTAATGTCTGCACCGGCAGGCGCGAAAGTAACCATGGGTATTGATCCTGGTTTACGGACCGGTTGTAAACTTGCCATAGTTGATGCGACCGGTAAGCTTTTACAAACCGCGACTATTTTTCCACATGCGCCGCAAAACAGTTGGGATAAATCAGTCCGCACTTTAGTCAATTTAGCCAAACAGCATAAAGTAGAATTAATCGCGATTGGCAACGGTACTGGTTCAAGAGAAACAGATAAATTAGCTGGCGAAATGATCAAATTATTGCTTGATAGCGAAGCTAAGATTAAGCCGATAAAAATGATTGTTAGTGAAGCCGGCGCCTCGGTGTATTCAGCCTCGGAATTAGCGGCCAATGAATTCCCTGAACTTGATGTTTCTATTCGCGGCGCAGTTTCAATTGCTCGCCGCCTCCAAGACCCACTTGCAGAATTAGTTAAAATTGAACCGAAAGCGATCGGGGTTGGCCAATATCAACATGATGTTAGCCAAAGCCAATTAAGCCAAACGCTTGATAATGTTGTTGAAGATTGTGTGAATGGCGTTGGTGTTGATCTTAATAGTGCCTCAGCGCCGTTGTTAACGCGTGTTGCCGGTTTAAATAAAACCATGGCGCAAAACATTGTTAATTATCGCGATGAACATGGCCGCTTTGAAGAGCGTAAAGAGTTATTAAAAGTTGCGCGTTTAGGGCCAAAAGCTTACGAGCAAGCAGCGGGATTTTTACGTATTCAGCAAGGAACTAATCCGCTTGATCAATCGGGTGTACATCCTGAAACTTATCCTGTGGTAGAAAAAATTATCGCGGCATTAAACTGTGACTTAAGTAGTATTTTAGGTAATGCTGAAGCTTTACAAACGGTTGATGTCAGCCAAGTGAGCGACCAAGAGTTTGGTGAAATTACCGTTAAAGATATTATTGCCGAGTTAGAAAAACCAGGCCGAGATCCGCGGCCTGAATTTAAAATGGCAAGCTTTAAAGAAGGTATTGAAAAAATTTCGGATTTAACCGAAGGTATGATTTTAGAAGGGGTTATTTCCAATGTTGCTAACTTCGGCGCGTTTGTTGATATTGGCGTTCATCAAGATGGCTTAGTGCATATTTCATCGTTAACCGATAAGTTTGTTAGTGATCCGCGTGAAGTGGTGAAAGCGGGCGATATTGTTAAAGTGAAAGTATTGGAAGTTGATGCAGCTCGTAAACGCATCAGCTTAACGATGCGTTTAGATGAAAAATCGCCTCCGGCAACGCATAGAAAACCTAATGTCGCACAGGAAAAAAACAAGCCGCAACAGGGCAAAGCGCATCAAAATAATCAGCAAGCAAGGCCTAAAAAGCAAAAAGAACCGGCGAACGCTATGATGGGTAATGCTTTTGCTGATGCTTTTGCTAAGTTAAAAAAATAAAGGTAAATAAACGTTAGCCAATAAAAGGAAATGATGATGACAATTACTCGGATCAACGAATTTAAAGCTGCAGCTGGTAAAGCGGAAGAATTATTTAATTTTTTACAGTCGTTAAATGACTTTATCACGGCGAGTGAAGGTTGTTTAAGTTTTGAAGTGTTAAAAAGCACAACTGATAAAGATAAATTTGTTGTGATTGAAAAGTGGCAAAGTGAAACACATCATCAGCAATCGATTGCAAATTATCCGCAAGAAGATATGCAAAATGCGATGCCTTTATTTGCTGAACCGCCGAAAGGTCATTATTATTCGGCCTAGTTTTTTAATGCCGATATGATAAATAGAGCATTCAGTTACGGGCGAAAATTCAATTTTTCCTGATAAAAAAGCATCTACTAGGTTTAAATAGTTGATGCTTTTTTATTGTCTAGTTGAGGCTCAAAGCGTATTGCCTTGAAAGCCTTAATAGTAGCTAAGAACTTGAGTTATAGCGCTTGCTTGGTGCTTTTAATTAAAAATTACCGAGCAGCATATTTTTCATTTCTGCTGGTGTTGAGTTTTTATTACCATTGTTATTAGCACCGGTAATCCACCAATAAATCATACCGGCATCTGAACAATCAAATTTGTTGGCTTGAAAAGCAACCACGCCATCTTGCTCAGCGTAAGCTAACATTTGCCAAATAAAAGCGAGCCCTGGGCGCTGATGATCCTTTGCCCAATCCCAAAGAGGCCTAGGTGTTTGTAAGTCGACATTTTGATCGCCAATTTGATGTTCAGTAACCCCAAAGTTAAGAATTTGCTGCCAACTGAAATAATCACCACTGTTATCATTAGCTGGGTGGTGTGAGATCACATGCACATATTGACGAGCGCTGGGCTCGGAAATAGCTAAGGCATAACCAATTAAATCAGGCTCACCAGCTTCAACAATCCAAAGTGGATCCGCTGCCGTTGAAGCGTTTATGGCGTCGCGTAAATCGTTAGTCGCGCCTGTTTGGTCTACTCGGCAATTATAGTAAGCCGCTAAGTTTTTAAAGGGGCCAAAAAGCCTTGTTCCTTTGTCACTCAGCTCATCTAATACTTTTTGACGACGTGACTCATTAACGGCATTTATTTGTTGTTTCCCTTTATTGCGAAAAGGGTCTAAGTCACAGGAGTGTGAAAGATGGACCAGCCGATCTGCGAGCTTGGTTTGTTGTAATAAAGCCAGCATCACAGGCGTAGCACCGATATCATCGGGGTCTGGTGAATTACCATCGATAACGATAGCCAGCCGTCCCTTAGGCGCGTTAACGATTTCAGCAAGCTCATTATTTGCGATTACTGCTGTGTTGGTGTTGTTTGCAACATTAGCTGTGCAGCTGATAGTTGTAATCGCTATTAATAGCGGGACAAACATTTTTTTTATCATAGTTATAACTTTCATCTTGTAAGAAAAGTGCCGGCAGTTAATCAAAAGGTTAAGCTGAAGCGCTGACTCTATTAAAAACCCGCGTGACTCTAGTTGATTTATTTTGATTTTTTGTGATTAATATAATGAAGTTTAACGCTAAATGAAAGGCATAAGCTTAATTAATCTGAACTCGGTTTAATGGATTTTGTAACAGTTTGATTTATAATAAATAATTTAAATAATCCACGTGTTTATTTTGTTTCACCTAGTTTATCTTAGACTCGATGATGAAATTTAAGTGGATATCAAGTCGTTTTTTCGCACTAATAGATAATTGGACTCCCCCACATCCGAAAATGTGGGTAATATAAAAGTTCTCACACAAATATATTAAAAGAG
>JBPOFN010000021.1:0-76499 GCA_051251725.1 Thalassotalea sp.
TTAATTGGCGGAGTGGACGGGACTCGAACCCGCGACCCCCGGCGTGACAGGCCGGTATTCTAACCAACTGAACTACCACTCCGCTACACTAAATCTAACGATTCAACAGTATGTCGTTGAATGCGGCGGGAATAATACGGTTATGACGCCCGCCAGTCAACCCCTTTTTTAATAATTTATTTCATCTGCCCAATAGATATACAATTCGCCGTAAATACGAACATTTTTCGCGATATAAGCTCGTTTATTTAGCTTTCTGCTTGCGTTTAAATAACCAAAAGCCAACCGCCGCGATAATAAAAAGTAAGATATTTCCGGCAATAATAATAAATAATTGTATTTGTTCTTTCGCTTCTTGCTGAATTTTTTGTTCTGCTTGCAATTCAGCAAGGGCAATTTCCGCTGCTTTTGTTTGCGCTTTAATTTTTTCCATCAATATTTGCTGAGCATCGGCGCTATCATCGCCAGCAAGATCTGATGAAATAAAGTCGTCACTGAGTTTATTTTCAACATTAAACGTAAATTCATGTAGCACCAAACGAAATTCACGGCCATTAATGGTTTCACCAAAGGCATTAATATTTAACCTGTGTACACCTGGCTCGGTATAACCAAACTCGATAATTCTTTGCTTCGGGTTATCACCGCCCTCACCTTCCATCACAGAAAACGGTTCGATTTCTTTATTGGGAAAAGTGATCTTACCCTGAAAGATCATACTTTCTGGTTTTACAAAGTGATTATCAATACTTAGTTTAACTTTATGGTGGCCCAATTCACTGGTGGTTTGTGCAACCGAAATCAGCACCGGAGACTTTCTTAAAATAATCGGCTTTTGCGCAAGTTTACGTTCTGCCATTGGTAGCTTAATGGTATAGACGGGCTCCCATTCACCGGCAGCTATTTTTAATTCAAATTCACCGGTAAAGATACCATCCGCGGCATATTCATCTAACTCTCGGCCATCATCACGAAATGAAGTCAGCTCAACGATATCAGCGCCGAAATTTTCATAATCAGCATTATTAGTACTATAAAAGTCTACATTTAATTGCACGACATCGCGAAAGGCTGGTTGATCAATCGACATATCGCCATTATGGAGAGTGGCTGATATTTTAAGGGTTTCACCAGCAAGAATAACCTCAGGTAATGGCTGTACTGATAACTTAATATCGGTTAGCACCATGATTTTACTTTTTGGCAGTACATTACCAATAACTTGCCACGGGCCAGGCATCGGATTTTTTATCTTGATCATATCGAACGTTCGATCGTCAAACCATTCAACGCGCTCACGATCGTAATTATTAACTTTTAACTTACTCCCATCAGGGCGTACCAAAATACTCGGCGGGCTACCAGCAACGCGGTAAAAAAGTAAGGTGATCTCTTCTAGTTGTGCATCAATTCGAAAACGATTATCAAAATAAGGAATTTGATTGGTAACATTATCGTCTTCGTAATATTTTAATTCTGTTACAGATTTCTCTGCTGCTAATGCCGAAACCGGTAAGAATGAAACCAGTAAGGCTGAAAAGCACAAGCGCTTTAAGTTATTTGCTAAAGCATGAGAATGACCAAACATTCCACTTATTTTTGCCATAAAGGCTCGCCTCCTTTGTCCGCGACCACGGATAATCTTTCTTGATGTGCTACTAGTTCATCGGCAGATGCATGGATAATCTTTAATGGGGGACGATCATTAGTGAGCCGGCGAATACTTTTAGCATCAAAGTTCGCATCATTACCATCATTTTGCGAAAGGTTGAACACTTCCTGTTTACGTGTCATCTCGACATAAACAAAAGCAAGTAACTGGGCATCAATTAAGGCGCCGTGATACGTTCGATCAACTAAACCATCAACACGGTAATGACGGGCTAAAAAGTCTAACGTTTTAGGGGAGCCAAATTCATCTTTTGAGGTTTTTAACGTATCGGTAACAGTACAAATATCATGGGATTTAGGTAACTGTTTACCTCTGACCATAGCAAATTCGTGATCCATAAAGCCAATATCGAACTTAGCATTATGAATAACCAATTCAGCACCGCGAATAAACTCGATAAACTCATCAACAACTTGAGCAAACAAAGGTTTGTCTGCCAAAAAATCATTAGTTAACCCGTGAATATCAATAACTTCTTGTTCCATTTGAAATTCAGGGTTGATGTAGGCGTGGTAAGAGCGACCTGTTAATTGGCGATTAATCATTTCAACACAACCAATTTCAACTATTCGGTGCCCTTCTCTTGGGTTTATACCCGTTGTTTCCGTATCTAGGATCACTAAACGGTGTTGTGGATTATTATCACTCACAATGCTGTCTCATCTACATAATTTGAATTTATTATACGGGTATTTTTGTAACTTGTTATCCTTCTCAAGATATTTTTTATTTCTAACATTATTAGGCAAACACTCGTTAGCAGATTAAGCGAACAAACTTAACTAGAGAAATATAAACCGTTACATCGCCGCTAAGCAGCGGGTTGATAATAGGAGAAATCAAAACTAGCCAAATCACGAAACGGCTTACCCTAACTTATTTGGCTTTAGGTATGAGGGTTGGGCTTTAAGCTTTAGGCTTTGGGCTTTGGCTTAAATTTAGATTGTAATTGTAAACGCTAAGCTAACTTGAGGATGAAGTTAGCTGCTTATAACACCCCACTATCTTGCTGTTACCTGTGTTCAATCAGCTTTAAGTGGCGCTGGAAATTCACTTAAATTAATTTCTAATCGTTGGTTACGAAAACAGGTCAGCACCAATATCATCACAATCACTATTTGGCTGAATAGCCAAACAGGAGACCAGATAATATTTTGATAATAAGCGATAAAACTAACGGTTAAATCAAATAATAAAGCAGCTACTAATAACACTCTTGTTTTTGGCCACCAAGATTGTACCCAAGCCGGCGCACTTGGTTTACGTAAGCTGATTAACAACAGCACTATCAAACCAACAGCGCCCGATAATAGACTTAAATAAAATAGTGTCGTGTCAGGGAAAACCAAGGCAATAAAGCTAGTGTGGTCTTTCATATTAGCAACGGAGACTAACCAAACAACATAGCCGCGTAAAACAAAAAACAAACTCAAATAAAGCCCCTTAGATAGTTTCAGACAATCGAAGCTATCAAAGTCGTTTATTGTATAATTTTTATATCGATTATAGTTTGCACTCGGATCAGTCATATTAACCTTTGGTGGGGAATCTTTTTTCCCGTTCAATCGTTAAAAATTCTTGCCCTTTCATTAACGCTTTCACTGCCGTTGATTTAAATTCACGCATATATAAAGTACCTACAACAATAATACTCGCCAAAATAAACAATATAGGGTGATAAAACCAACACAGGACTGCCAATGAAAAATAGTAAGCGCGCAAACCGTAATTATAAGAATGAGCAGCTTTGTCCTGAATCGTCGCTATTTGAAAAGCATAACGTTTTAAGTTTTCATTAGTACCTGACTCATCAACAGGCGCAGCGCCAATCATAACGTTAACAAAACCATACTGGCGCATTGACCAAGTAAAGTTGAAAAAGGCGACAACAAAAATAAAGGCCATCAAGGCAAGCTTTAACTGAATAACAGAATGACCATAAAAATCTGAATTAGGAATTGAACGAATAACATCCTCTAACGCATCAACTTGTGAAAACAGCGTTAAAATACCGGCGATTATCAATAACGTGCTCGAAGCAAAAAAAGCAATGTTACGCTCTAAATTGCCAAGTAAAGCCGCTTCACTGACACGGATATCTCGGGTGATTAATTCATTTATCCAATGAATACGATGTTGCTGTAAACAACGTGCAATACAGGGTGTAGTTTGCGCTTTACGCCAAGCAAAGCTAGAATAGCCCATCCAACTAGTAATAAAAATTATCAACGCGAGGCTGTCTAAAAAATGAAAAGGCATAAATTTACTAGCTGTTATTAATAGAGGAATGTTTTTATTATGCAAAAAATCGTGTTTGGTTTCGAGCTAAAATTTTATAAACCTGAGACTGGTACCTGAGTTAACCTATTTATTACTTAGCTCCTTGAACCTAAACTTAAAAAGTACGATCGTTCAAAAATAACCGCGATTGATTGAAATATTCAGCCGCTTTTAACCAAATGTTAAATAGTTGTAAAAATAATCGATTTTTTGGCTATCAATTGATTGATATGACAAGCTATTTTTGACACAATTCTGCCCATAAAAATATCTGTCTGTATAAAAATAACAATAAAAGGATTTATGAATGAAAGCTTACAGCTTGTGCCGCATTATAGCTGTGACTTTTTGTTTAGCCTTAAACTTCGTACATTCTCACTCATACGCCCAGTCAGCAGAACAAAACCCGTCGATTGCTATTCCCCATACTGTTGGCGAAATGGTCTTAGACGGCAAGCTCGATGAAGAATTTTGGCAAGGTGCCAAAGAAATTGATCTCAATATTGTTAATTTCCCTTGGGACAACACGCCCAGCCCGATCAAAACCACGGCTAAAATAGTTGAAAACGGCAGCGATTTATTGATTGCTTTTATTGCCGAAGACCCCAATCCTGAAAATATTTTAAGTTATTATGCGGATCGTGACACCCGCTGGGATGATGATTTAGTTGGCATTAAGCTCGATCCGCAAAACAACCACAGATTAAATTATGAATTTGTCGTTAATCCGCTTGGCATGCAAATGGATTCTATTCAAAACCACACCACTGGGGAAAAAAATGATCTCTGGGATGGTATTTGGCAATCTTATGGTCAGTTAACTGAAACCGGTTACCTAGTAGAAATTAAAATACCTTTTCGAATTTTAAATTTTAGCGACGAGCAAGCCGTTAAAACTTGGCCGTTTGAATTATTCCGTATTTATCCGCGCGATACCTGGCTTCGCATTTCTCATATCAAACTCGATAAAGATATTGCCTGTAAAACCTGTCAATATCCATTAGCGACCGGCTTTGAATCCGTGAGTTCAAAAGAAAACATCATGGTAACGCCAGCGGTAGTTGCTAAAAGTGAGCAATCACGTGATATATACAATAGCGATGATAACTGGCATGAGCACAATGATGTCGAAATTGGCGCTGATTTGCGGTGGGGCATCACCAGTAATACTTTAATCAATGCGACGATTAATCCTGACTTTTCATTTATTGAAGCTGATGCCGCTCAGCTGAATGTTAATCAAAATTTCTCCCTCAATTATTCCGAAAAAAGGCCGTTCTTTTTAGAGAACAGTGAATATTTTTCCAGTAACTTTGATTTAATTTACACCCGAAATATTACCGACCCAGATTATGGCATTAAGGTAACCGGCGCTAATGACAATCATACTTATGGCGCATTTATCTCACATGATAGTGAAACCAATTTTATTTTGCCTGGCAATTTAAGCTCTGACATTGTTAATTTAGCCGAAGAAAGCCATGCCAGTGCTTATAAATATCGTTTTGATGTTGATCAAAACCTCTCCTTGGGCTTAATTTCAACTATTAGAAAGTCAGCAAATTATCATAATTATACTGCTGGTTTTGATGCTAAATATCAGCTTAACGAGTCAAACAGTATTTTGGCGCAAGTAGTCAGCTCTGACACTCAATACCCCACAGACTTATTTGCTGAGTTTTGTACTGGCGATGCCTGTTTACAAAAGCTAAAAGTTGCGTGTTTTTCTCTTGCCTGCCCTTATAACGAACAAGTTAGTCGCGCCGATAAAAGTGCCCGCTTTTCAGATCAAGCGGTAAAAGTAGATTTTCAACATCGTTCAGAGTATTGGGACCTAGACGCCAGCCATCAAAAAATTGGCAAAAATTTTCGCGCCGATTTAGGTTTTATGCCGCGCGCTGACTTTGCACAAGACAGTATCAAGATTAACCGGAAGTTTTTTGCTAACGAGCAAGCACTTTGGCAAGAAGGTTCAGCTAGTGTTAACTGGGATATCAAACATAATGAAAACGGTGAGTTAATTGAAAAACAATTTTCGAGCTCTGCCGGGATAGATGGACCATTACAGTCACGTTACTTAGTAACTTATAATAAAGGTACTGAAGTAGGCTTACGTTATGATCAATCTATCACTGCCATCGATAATAATACCTCACGTTTTGATATTGAAAGTTTTGAATATTTCACCGCGTTTAAGCCCATCAACAGCATTTACCTTGAGCTAAAATATAGCCATGGTGACGAAATAGATTATGTCCATAATCGCTTAGGCGAAGTAAAAGCCGCTGAAAGTTATATTTCCTGGTTTGCGACCCAGCATCTAGAATTAGAAGTGAGCTACCTTAATAGTCAATTAACGTACCAAGGCAATACCGTTTACGACGCCAATTTAATCGACTCACGCATTAACTATCAATTTAATGCCCGTAGCCAACTAAAATTAAGCCTAATTTATTGCAATATTAAACGCCCAGCAGCGCATAACCCTTCCGGTTTATTTGACCAGCGTAAAAAAGAGTTTTCAACCCAGCTGATCTACTCTTACAAAATCAATCCACAAACGGTATTTTATCTAGGTTATTCCGATAATAGCTATCAAGATGATTACCTCAATGATTTAACACGAGAAAATAAAACTTTTTTCAGTAAAATTAGTTATGCTTGGATCCCATAACAGCAGTAAAAATAACTATTTGTATTTTTAAAACAATTACTTAAACTAGAAGAGAATTTTGGTATAACTTTGTTTATATCTTATAACGAAATATCACTTCTTTTTCTTAACCAAATGTCTAACCTTAATAGGTTAATAACAACTCCAAAGGATATGTACATGTCAAATATCTTCCAAGATAATTCTACGTCAATTGGTAACACGCCATTAGTTAAATTAAATCGTGTTACAACCGGCAACGTTTTTGCAAAAGTTGAATCTCGTAATCCGAGCTATAGCGTTAAATGTCGTATCGGCGCGAACATGATTTGGGATGCTGAAAAACGCGGTATTTTAACCGCTGGTAAAGAAATTGTAGAGCCAACCAGTGGTAACACAGGTATTGCTTTAGCTTTCGTAGCGGCAGCACGTGGTTACGGCATCACACTAACAATGCCAAATACAATGAGCTTAGAGCGTCGTAAATTATTATCGGCATTAGGTGCGAAATTAGAGCTTACTGAAGGCGCTAAAGGCATGAAAGGCGCAATTGAAAAAGCGAAAGAGATTGCAGACTCTGATCCTAAATATGTTTTATTAGGCCAATTTGATAATCCCGCTAACCCTGAAATTCATGAAACAACGACCGGTCCAGAAATCTTTGATGATATGGATGGTAAAATTGATTTCTTCGTTGCAGGTGTTGGTACTGGCGGTACTATCACAGGTGTTTCTCGCTACTTAAAAAATGAAAAAGGCTTAAATGTCACATCAGTTGCTGTCGAGCCTGTTGACTCTCCAGTTATTACACAAGCAAAAGCTGGCCAAGATTTAACACCTGGTCCACATAAAATTCAAGGTATCGGTGCTGGTTTTATCCCTGGTAACTTAGACTTAAGTATTGTTGATGCTGTTGAGCAAGTAACGAACGACGAAGCAATGGCTATGGCTCATAAACTAATGACTGAAGAAGGTATTCTAGCGGGTATTTCTTCAGGCGCTGCTGTTGTTGCTGCCAAGCGTATCGCTGAAAGACCAGAAAACGCAGGTAAAAACGTGATCGTTATTTTACCAAGTTCAGCAGAGCGTTATTTATCAAGCCCATTATTTAGCGAAACTTTCTCTGATAAAGAACTTGTACAGTAAGAACTGTTAAAAATACTTGTTAACACTATGTTAATAAATAATAAAAAGGCGCTATTCGCGCCTTTTTTCTTATTTAGATGATAGAAAATCAACTCAAAAACACTTAGTATGGCGGTAAGATATTTAGCTAAATTACTCCTATGTTATATATAAAACTCATATTATTAAGCCTCACTCTAACCTTATCTGCTTGTAATTCTGAACCCGAAATTACCGATTTAGACAACCCCGAAGATGTCGCTATTGCTTTTTTTGATGCTTTATACAATAAAAAAGACGTTAAAAAAGCCGCCTCAGTTTGTAGCCCACAACTTGCTCGTATCATCTTGCATTACAAATCACCGCAAGCGGTTGCCCGTCATTTATTCAATATGAAATATGACAAGGTGATGATAAAACCTGATGACAGTGGGGTCAAAGTACGAGAGCAATTTAAAAACAAAGCTGAAATCACGCTCTTTTTTGATGGGACTTATTTTGACGATAAACACAAAGATGTTAAAAAGGTTTTATTAATTCAAAATAAAGATGGCTGGGTGTTAGATAAGATTTTAAAAGACCCTTTTTAAGCTGCCTTCTTAAACTAGATTATTCCCAAAGAAAAAGTTAAATACCAATAAACAACCGCCAACAGGCGGTTTTTTATTTCAAACTAACACTAACTAATCCTGCGCTAGCAATACTCAATAGCGTTAAGTCAGTTATTGAAAACTTAAAAGGACGTTACTTAGCAACTACTAACCCTTCTCTTCTTGGGTCAGCGCCGCCTATTAGTTTACCTGCTTGCAGCTCAATCATATGTAATCCGCTGTTTAAGTCTTTAATGACCACTTTATGTCCTTTCGCAGTTAACTGGGCGGCTAAACTAACAAGCTCAGTGTCTTTTTCAAGTGTCGTGACATTATTGCGATTGGTAACATGGGGTAAGTTTACCGCTGCTTGTGGTGACAACTGCCAATCTAAAACGGCAATAATACTTTGCGTGACATAATTAATAATTCGGCTACCGCCGGGTGAGCCAACAATTAACCGTAATGAGCCGTCAGGATTAAATACCATCATTGGTGCCATTGAACTTCTTGGCCGTTTGCCTGCAGCAACACTGTTCGCAATAGTTTTGCCATTATGTTCTGGAATAAATGAAAAATCAGTCAATTGATTATTTAAAATAAAACCTTCCACCATTAAGGCAGAGCCAAATCCCATTTCAATACTGCTGGTCATTGATACCGCATTACCTTGGCTATCGACAATTGAAAAGTGACTGGTTGATGGTAATTCATAAGCCTTATCATCCGCTCGCGATAACGCTATAGCTAATTCGCCAGCGCTGGCTTTTCCCATATCTTTTTCCAGCGATATTAGTTGCGCACGTTTAGCTAAATAATGATTTTCTAACAAGGCATTACTCGGCACTGTAATAAAGGCCGGATCCGCAATATAGCGATTACGATCCGCAAAGGCTAAGCGCGAGCTTTGAGTAAATAAATGAACGCTCTCTAAACTATTAGGCTGATATTGACTCAGATTAAAAGGCGCTAACATTTTCAAGGTTTGAATAACCGCAACACCGCCGGAGCTTGGCGGCGCCATACCACAAACATTATAATCGTTATATGCTGCGCACACTGCCGGATGCTCATTGGCCTGATAGTTTTTCATATCCGATAAACTCAAAACCCCAGGCGCTATCGGTGAATTATTAACGCCAGCAACTATCTTTTTAGCAATCCAACCTTGATAGAAAACGCTAGGGCCCTCTGTGGCAATACTTTTATAAACCTTAGCTAACGGCTTGTTTTTTAATCGCTGTCCTGCTTGAATAGCTTTGCCCTGCGGATAAAAATAATCTTTAATCGTCGATAGTTTTTTCAGCCCCGGATTAAAGTTAGCTTGCAGCAATTTTTCTAACCTGGGCGAAACAATAAAACCTTGCTCGGCTAAATTAATCGCATCAGTAAACAAGTCTGACCAAGGTAATTTACCATGCTGTAAATGGGCTTTTTTCAGCGCAGCTAACACACCGGGAACACCCACCGAACGGCCACCAACAACAGCATCCATCCAGGAAACCGGTTTACCTTTTTGATCTAAAAACAAACTCGGGGTAACTTGCGCAGGCGCGGTTTCTCGCCCATCATAACTGACTAAGGCTTTATGTTTATTATCCCAGTGCAATAAAAAAGCGCCACCACCAATACCTGAAGATTGTGGCTCAACTAAAGTTAACACCATTTGAATCGCAATTGCAGCATCAACAGCACTGCCGCCTTTTGCTAGAATACGCCCGCCTACTTCACTAGCGTATGAATTAGCCGCAACCACCATATATTCACTGCCCGTTACGGTTTTTTTATCAATGAAACCCGTTGCAGCTTCTGGTTCACGCACTTCTTGGCTATGGCTGCTACTAGCGCCAAGGGCAAATAAAATAACTACTGCAATTTGCTTAAAGTTGGTCATAACATCAGCGTCCTAATTAAACTTTGATTTTTGATGTGCAAGTGGAATAAATGATAATTGCTGTTGATTAAAACGGACAAAATTATCGAGCATGATTTGGTATTTACTGTGATTATTTTCTAACGCCATTAAGCCATAACAACAAGCTTCTAAGGTCGATAACGCATTTTCTTTTTGAGTTTTTCTAATTTGATATTGGCCAATAATTTTCGCAGGTAATGTTAATGCCGGTAATTGCTGAAGATTATCGGACAATTGATACATTTTATACGCTTTTTTCCAAGTGCCATCTAACACCACTAAACACAGTTGATTCGGTTTTTGACCGGCTGATAATTTAATATCACTAACCTCAATCGCGCCATCAGTTGGATAAAGCAAATAGGCATTAGCTTGAAAGTCGAGCAATAGCTTGTTCAATTCTTGGTTGTTAGTAAAGTTTTCGCCGACAATAACATGACATTTTTTTAATGATTTTGCGATGATGGGTAAAGTCGCTTTATTTTGTTTACTTTCTGATGGATGTTGTAACACCACGATAGTCACTTCGTTATCAACACCGGTAACAAAATCACAAATACAATTACCCTTTGCACGCTCACAAATAGCGCAAACTGCTCTAGCCATTAAAAAATACAATCTGTTAATAATAGATAAAGTATATCAGCTATAACAAGCGCCAAATACCAATTGATAATAAAATATAATGGTGTTTTCCTTTCTCTTCAGTTGCTTAATGTTAGCTGTTGGTTGTGTTCGAAGAAATTTGAATGAATAATAGCGCTACTCTGTTTTATCTTTCAAAGCCACTTACCCTAACATGTTCACTTTTAACTTTGCCAATTGGCCACTAGCCAAAAACCAAGTGCTACCAATATTAAGCATCTCTCTTTTAGCTATTTTAGCCTTTGTCTTTGAAAAGTCATTGCTTGACCCGCTAGTTTATCACCGCAGTATGATCCTTGACGGTCAGCTATGGCGCCTTTTTACCGGCCACTTTTTTCATACTAACCTTAATCATTTATTGCTGAATTTAGCAGGCCTATGGTTATTGTGGTCGCTGCACGGCCATTATTATAATGAGCAAAATTATTTATTATTATTTGTTTTTTCAGCGTTGGTGGTTAGTTTAGGATTACTCGTATTTTCACCAAACCTTGAGCAATATGTTGGCTTGTCAGGAATATTACATGGTGTTTTCATCTGGGGCGCAATCAAAGATATTCAACATAAAATAAAAAGCGGTTACTTATTATTGTTTGCTGCCATCGCAAAAATCGCTCATGAACAATATTTTGGTGCCAGTGAAGATATTGCCCTGTTGATCAATGCAAATGTCGCGATTGACGCACATTTGTGGGGCGCGATTGCGGGTGCTTTATTTTTTATATTCACAGCAATCGTTAAACGCCGCATAAACTAGCTAGCACTTATGTTTGATAACACCCACGCTTAGGTTTTTATTATCAAACGTGATAAAAAGCATAAATAAAAAACACAAATAAAAATGCCAATATTAGCGCTTAACAGTAAGCAATATCGGCATTTTTTTCTTCTGTTTGGTAATTATTTCTTAAAAATATTATAGATTCAAAGATTTACACCAGTTACTGGCTTCAACAAATTCGCGGTGAATAAATTCTGCACTGATTTCATAGGTATCCATAATTTGCTGAACATTTTGACCGTTGCCAACAATATAGTCGATACACAAAGTCAATAATTCCCCTAATAAACCAACATGTTCAACCAAGGCTTTATTAATGGTTTCATCCATAGGTAAGCGCTGAACAACTTGTTCAATAGGCATCCCTAAAATAACATCGATTGAACTTAATAAACCGGTAATAAAAGCAAAGTCATTAATCGCTTTAAATACGTCTTGATTGGCGGCAATTGACGCCATTAACTTAGCAGTAATTAATGCCTGTTTCGCTGCTTCATCATTTTCTTCTGAAGTTAATTGCGATAACGCTAAAATAGAAACAAATTGCTTCAGTTTTTCTTCACCTAAATAAGCAGCAGCCTGCTTTAACGATTTAATCTCAACACGAACACCGCTGGCCACATTATTAACCATTTTTAATAGACCAACCGATAAATTAACATCATGACTAATAATGTCGGCAATCGCTTCAAAGTTAATGGGGGTATTAAAAGTTTCACTCATTAAATGCAGCATTTGCGTTTTAATTGGCGCGAGTGTTTTACCTTCAATAATTTCAGGCTCATGATAAAACAAGCCTTGATAATAATTAAATCCTACTTCTGCTAATGATTGTAACTGAAAACGCGTTTCAACTTTTTCAGCCACTAATTGAATATGAAATGGTTTAATTTTTAGAATTAGCGGCGTTAAACGTTTTGCATTAGTCACTTCCATATCAACTTTTATCATTGATAAATAGGGAAATAAATCATCCCACTGTTCATCTAAGTCGTACTCAGTTAACGCAATTCGATAACCTTTATCATGATAAAACTTTAATATTTTCACCAATCGTTTGCTGGTTGATTGGTGCCCAATTAACTCAATAACTATCGAGTCTTTATCGAACATTAATGGAAATTTATTGATTAGACATTGTTCATTAAAATTAATAAATGCCGTTTTTCCAAGACACAAAGCAGCAATATCATCATGTAAATGATTTTGTATTATCAATTTTGACGTAGCAATATCGGGATCTATTTCTGGAAATTGATTCTCTAGGCTATTTCTAAATAACAATTCATAACCAATCACTTGGTTTTTACGATCAAAAATTGCTTGTCGAGCGGTATAGGTACTATACATTTGGAAGTCATGTTAATTAAGTGTCAATTAGTAACTAAGATAACCTATTTATTAGTCAATTTAAACGGCTGTTATTTATTAAACTTGCTATTTTTAATAATAAAATCATTTCATTAATGCCGACATTAACCAATAGTTTATGTCGTTAGATGGTTTCCAAGTAAAAATTACATCACTTTTCAGCGCTAGATTTGCTATAATCGCGCGCCCAAGATTAATAATCCGTCTTGAATTATCGTCATAAAAGGTTAGAGCATGATCCCATTACCGGAAGTTGAACTATTTGATTACCCAAAATATTGGGCCGAATGTTACGGTTCAGCACCATTTTTACCTATGTCTCGCGCCGAAATGGATGAATTAGGCTGGGATAGTTGCGATATTATTTTAGTCACCGGCGACGCCTATGTTGATCACCCAAGCTTTGGTATGGCAGTCATTGGCCGAATGCTTGAAGCCCAAGGTTTTAGAGTTGGGGTAATTGCTCAGCCTGATTGGCAGTCAAAAGACGCCTTTATGGAACTGGGTCAACCCAATCTTTATTTTGGCGTAACCGCCGGTAATATGGATTCAATGATCAATCGCTATACTGCAGAACGCCGTATTCGCCATGATGATGCTTACACGCCAAATAATGAAGGCGGTAAACGCCCTGATCGCGCAGTATTAGTTTATTCTCAGCGCTGTAAAGAAGCTTACAAAGAAGTACCGGTTATTATTGGCGGTATTGAAGCAAGTTTACGCCGTATTGCCCATTATGATTATTGGTCAGAAAAAGTTCGCCGCTCTATCTTATTTGATGCTAAAGCCGATATTCTAATTTACGGTAATGCCGAACGACCATTAATTGAAGTCAGTCACCGTATTGCTCGTGGCGATGATATTAAAGATATTACTGATGTGCGCGGCACCGCATTTTTAGCCAAACATGCCCTACCAGGTTGGAAAGGTATTGACTCACGCTCGGTTGATAAACCTGGCAAAATTGAGCCTATTTATAGCCCTTATATTGATACCACCACCACTGAAAGTTGTGCGACCGAACAAGCAAAAGGCCCTGGCGATGTTGAAACAGTAACACCTGAACAAGATATTACTAAAACCGCTCAGCCGATCGAATTATCTGAATTTAGCAGCGCCCAATACCGGAATAAAACCTGGGAGAAAAAAGACAAACCTTGGCAAACTACTTACATTAACTTGCCAACGTTTGAGCAAGTTAAAGACAATAAAATGCTTTATGCCCATGCCTCACGTATTTTTCACCAAGAAGTGAATCCTGGCTCAGCAAAACCGTTAATGCAAAAACATGGTGATAGAGTGATCTGGTTAAACCCACCCGCTTATCCTTTAAATGAAGGTGAGATGGACGGCGTTTTTGGTTTACCTTACCAACGTGTGCCACACCCTTCGTATGGCGATGCAAAAATACCTGCCTACGACATGATCAAAACATCGATCAATATTATGCGCGGCTGTTTTGGCGGCTGTACTTTCTGTTCAATTACTGAACATGAAGGTCGTATTATTCAAAGTCGTTCGGAAGAATCAATTTTACAAGAAATTGAAGACATTAAAGAAAAAGTGCCCGGCTTTACTGGTGTTATTTCAGATCTCGGCGGCCCAACCGCCAATATGTATAAACTTCGCTGTAAAAGCCCGAAAGCCGAAGCAACCTGTCGTAAACCGTCATGTGTTTGGCCAACTATCTGTGGCCATTTAGATACCGATCATACGCCAACGATTAATTTATACCGTAAAGCCCGTGCCGTTAAAGGCATTAAAAAAGTATTGATCGCCTCGGGCGTAAGATACGATTTAGCGGTGGAAGACCCTGAATATGTTAAAGAATTAGCAACTCACCATGTGGGTGGTTATTTAAAAATAGCGCCAGAACATACCGAAGAAGGTCCATTAAGTAAAATGATGAAGCCGGGCATGGGCAGTTATAACAAATTCAAAGAGATGTTTGATAAATATTCAAAACAAGCGGGGAAAAAGCAATTTTTGATCCCTTACTTTATCTCAGCACACCCTGGCACTACCGATATGGATATGGTCAATCTAGCGCTCTGGTTAAAAGAAAATGACTTTAAGTTAGACCAAGTACAAAACTTTTATCCTTCGCCGTTAGCTAATGCAACGACTTTATACCATACCGAAATTGACTCACTGCGTAATGTTCGTCGAAACAGTGCAACAGTGCCAGTGCCAAAAGGTGGCAGACAGCGCCGCTTACATAAAGCCATTTTGCGTTATCACGATCCAGCTAACTGGCCGATTATTCGTGAAGCCTTAACAAAAATGGGCTTAGCTAGAAAGCTTATTGGCAGCAAACCTGGTTGCTTAGTACCTAACGAAACCCGCGGTGAATTAAATCATCAACATTACAAAAAAGATGGTAAAGGGAAAAACAACGCCGCTGGTAATAAAAAAGGGGAAGGCATGAAACGGACATCGCGCCCTTTAGCAAACGGTAAACAAGGGTTAACGCGTTTTAGTGATAATCAATTTAACGATAGAAAACCTAAAATAAAGCATAATAAATAAAGCTGTGCACAGCGCAGTAAAAAATTAATATATAAACCTAGTCTTAATCGGCTAAGTCAAAAGATCAAGCAATGAGGAAAATAGTAAAGTGTTAGCAGCTAACAACGTAACTCAACAATTCGGCGCAAAGCCATTATTTGAAAATATTTCACAAAAATTTGGTGGTGGTAATCGCTACGGCTTAATTGGTGCCAATGGTTGTGGTAAATCTACCTTTATGAAAATTTTAGGCAGTGATTTAGAGCCTAGCTCGGGGAACGTAAATTTAGACACTAACGAGCGTATTGGTAAACTTCGCCAAGACCAATTTGGTTTTGAACAATATAGTGTTGTCGATACCGTGATCATGGGCCATACCGAATTATGGGCAGTAAAAGAAGAACGTGACCGTATTTATGCTTTGCCCGAAATGAGTGAAGCCGACGGTATGCGTGTTGGCGATTTAGAATCTGAATATGCTGAAATGGACGGCTACAGCGCAGAAAGCCGTGCTGGTGAATTATTAATGGGCGTTGGTATTCCCGTTGATCAACACTATGGTTTGATGAGTGACGTCGCGCCAGGCTGGAAACTTCGTGTACTACTAGCACAAGCGCTATTCTCCGATCCTGATATTTTATTACTCGATGAGCCAACCAACAACTTGGACATTCACACCATTCAATGGTTAGAAGAAACGTTAAATGCTCGTGACTCAACCATGATTATTATTTCGCATGATAGACACTTTTTAAACAGTGTTTGTACTCATATGGCCGATTTAGATTATGGTGAATTACGTGTTCACCCGGGTAATTACGACGAATACATGTTGGCATCAACACAAGCTCGTGCTCAATTACTTGCTGATAATGCTAAGAAAAAAGCACAAATTGGTGAACTACAAGCCTTCGTTGCACGTTTCTCGGCGAACGCTTCAAAAGCCAAACAAGCAACCTCACGTGCTAAGCAAATTGATAAAATTCAGTTAGCTGATGTTAAACCATCAAGCCGTGTTAACCCGTTTATTCGTTTTGAGCAAGAGAAAAAACTATTCCGTAATGCTTTAGTAATTGAAAACTTAGCAAAAAGTTTTGATGACAATCTCGTGTTAAAAGATATGTCATTAATGATTGAAGTCGGTGAACGCATTGCCGTTATTGGGGAAAACGGGGTTGGTAAAACCACCCTTTTACGTATGTTAATGAATGATGTTGGTTATGAACAAACTAGCGGTGAATATACCTGGTCTGAGAACGTTAATATTGGTTATTACGCACAAGATCATGCCGATGCATTTGAAAATGACATGACACTTTTTGAATGGATGAGCCAGTGGCGTAAGCCTGAAGATGATGAACAAGCGGTGCGCGGTTATTTAGGCCGCCTTTTGTTCTCAGCTGACGACATTAACAAGTCCGTAAAGGTACTTTCTGGTGGTGAACAAGGTCGTATGTTATTTGGTAAAATCATGATGCAGCGGCCAAATATTCTCGTGATGGATGAGCCAACCAATCACATGGATATGGAGTCTATTGAATCATTAAATATGGCGATGGAGCAATTTGAAGGCACCATTATTTTTGTCAGTCATGACCGTGAATTTGTTTCAAGTTTAGCCACTCGTGTCATCGAGCTAAAAGCAAATACCTATGTTGATTTCGCCGGTACTTATGACGAATATTTAGCGTCACAAGAATAAGCACAGCGATTAACGCAATAACTGGTTTAAGCTGCAGATAAAAAATTCAGCTTAAATCAGTCTGGTTCAAACTAAACACTCGCTAGCATACTTTTTATATTGCTAGCGGAGTTTTTATTATATTCAAAAGGATTAACGCTTGTTAAGTTATCGTCATGCCTTCCACGCTGGCAACTTTGCCGATGTTTTAAAACACTCGACCCTTGCCCTAGTGCTAGATTATTTTACCCAAAAGCAAAAAGGCTTTAACTATATTGATAGCCATTCTGGTGCTGGCATGTATCAGCTTTCGAGTGAATATGCAGAAAAAACCGGTGAATACAAAGCCGGTATTGAACTGTTATTAAAACAAGCAAGTTTACCGGAAGAATTTGAACCTTATCTTGATATCATCAAGTCATTAAATTCACCAACAGAAAATAAAAGTGAAGGTGATGTAGAGCACTCTTCAGCAACCTCAGCTAGCTTGAATCTTGAGTTATATCCTGGCTCGCCAGGGATCGCTAAAAGCTTTCTGCGCCGCCAAGACAGTGCTCATTTATATGAGTTACATTCAACTGACAATCAATTATTGAATGAATATTGTCAGCGTTGGAATAAAGCTAAAGTTTATCAAAGTGACGGCTACAAAGGCGTGATAGCACACCTTCCGCCAGCAACTCGTCGAGCTGTGGTCTTAATCGATCCGCCCTATGAGCTCAAAGAAGATTACCATAAAGCAGTACAAACGATTATTGATGGTTACCGAAAATTTGCTACCGGCTGTTATATTTTATGGTATCCGGTAGTAAAAAGAGCCCATGTCGATGATATGGAAGCTATGTTCTTGGCGAGTAATTTAACCAATGTATTACAAGTTGAATATTGCCAAGCACCTGATACTGAAGAGTATGGTATGACTGGCACTGGGCTTTTTATTGTTAATCCGCCGTGGCAACTTGCTCAGCAATTAACCAGCATACTAACCACTATGACAGCGGTTTTAGGTGATAAAAACTCAGCCACTAAGTTACACCAACTTATCGCTGAATAACGCCATCATTAAGCGCCTTTGGGTAAAGTTCAATGGCGTTTATTTCTCTCTATCCAACTATCTAGACACTATTTATCATTGGGTAATTGCACCCAGAACTCCGGCCTATCAACTGGTGTACTCTCAAGTAACATAGGATTATGTAAATTAAATACTCGCCGATTATCCACGTTTAATTTTTTCAGGACATCACCGTAAGCGGCAAGAAATATTTTATCGAACGAGCCATCTGCTAAAGCCAATTCCAAACCTTTTTTCAGATCTGCCGCCAAAGCATAATTAGTTTTATTGACATAAAAATAGTAGTCATTGGGATATTTAATTAGCACATACGGGTCAATCATTAAATTCAAATGAGGATGGCGCGAAATATCCCATTCAGCTTCTAAAATAAAACGCGGAAAATAATCAAAGCACTAAGTAATAGAATAAATGTTACGCACTGATAGTTAGTAACATTTATTCTCCAAACATAAGGTTACTTTGTTGCGACCAAAATCGAGTGTTATAAAGACAAAAGGTTAATTCATCCGCTTTGTTTTAACATCAATCAATGACTATACCGCGACAAGTATAAAATTCATCTACACTTGCTAAACAAAATCCTAACACAAAGAACAACGGGCACTAACTAATAGTGAAATTAATTCATTATTAAGTTAATTTGCTCAATACTCTCATGATAAGATAACTGCAAAATTATTTAGCTTTTTAATACCTTATCAGCTTTATTAATAGGTCTTAGCCGCTATTAAACAATACCAAAAGCCAACAATTCAACCGATAAAAAAATTGATGAATCATGAGTAAAAACGCCAGCATAATATCTCCAACATTAGCACCGATCAGCAAAAAGTCTCGCGATAAAAAAACCTGGACGGGTTTGCATGGCAGTAGTAGCACTATTGCTATTTTCCAAGCGGCAAAACAAGCCCAGACACCAATATTATTAGTTACTCATGACACGCCATCTGCCTTACGGTTAGAACACGAGCTTAGTCACTTTCAAAAAAGCGAATTTCCTATTGTCTTATTCCCTGATTGGGAAACCCTGCCTTATGATACATTTTCGCCGCATCAAGATATTATTTCTCAGCGACTGGCCACCCTATATCAATTATCGCGTTTAGAGAAAGGCATTGTTATTGTACCAATAACAACCTTGATCCATAAATTAGCGCCGAAACAATTCTTAGAAACCAACAGCTTGATGGTGAAAATAGGCGACCGAAAAGATTTACACCAATTACGCCAAAATCTCGAAGCTAATGGTTATCGTAATGTTGATCAAGTCATGGAACACGGCGAGTTTTCTGCCCGTGGCGCCATTTTAGATTTATACCCTATGGGCAGTACTACCCCTTACCGCCTTGATTTTTTTGATGATGAAATTGAAGACATTCGAATTTTTGACCCTGAGAGCCAGCGATCACTAGATAAAATCAAGGAAATCGCGTTATTACCTGCGCATGAATTTCCTATTGATGAAGCCGGCATTAGCTTGTTCCGCAGCCAATACCGTGAAAATTTCAAAAGCTCAATTGATAAAGAATCAATTTACCATCAAGTAAGTAACGGCATTATGCCAGCGGGCATTGAATATTATTTACCGCTATTTTTCGATCACACCAATTGCTTGTTTGATTATTTGCCTTTAAACACGCAAGTAATTATGTCGGGCGATATTGAGCACGCGTTAAGCCAATATTGGCATGACATTGAATACCGTTATGAAGACCGCCGCTACGATCCAACGCGGCCATTACTTGCGCCTCATCAAATATTTTTAACGACCGAGCTTTTTTACAATGCCTTAAAGCCATTCCACCGTATTAATATTGTTGAGCAAGTCACTAATAACGATAAGGCTGGAGTAATTGATTATGCCGTTAGCGCCTTACCTGACATTACGCTTAATCATCAGCTTAAGCAGCCATTTGAGTTATTAAATAACTTTATTAGTAGTCATGGTAAAAATCCGTTAATTTTCTTGGCCGAATCACAAGGTCGGCGAGAAAGTGTACTCGAGATTTTACAGCGCAATAATATTAAGCCAACCGAAGTTAGCAGCTTTGATGACTTTTTAGCAAATCCTGTCAGTCCAGCTATTTTAGTCAATCCGTTAAGTACCGGCTTTAGCTTTAAACAAGGCCGACAACAAATTGCGGTGATCACCGAAACTGAGTTGTTAGGAAATCGCGTTAGGCAAACTCGCCGTCGCGGTAAACAACAAGAATCAGCGGCTGATTCAATCTTTAAAAACTTAGCAGAGTTATCTATCGGACAACCTGTTGTTCATTTAGAACACGGCATTGGTCGCTATATGGGCTTACAAACCTTAGAAAATGGCGGCATGATCACTGAGTTTTTGGTGCTGCATTACGCTAATGAATCCAAATTGTATGTGCCTGTCGCCTCACTTCATTTAATTAGCCGTTATTCCGGCAGTGATGACGATCATGCTCCGCTGCATAAACTAGGTAATGACACTTGGTCTAAAGCGAAAAAAAGAGCCGCTGAAAAAGTTAAAGATGTGGCGGCTGAATTACTCGATGTTTATGCCAAACGTGCCAGCCATAAAGGTTATGGCTTTAAATTAAATAAAGAAGACTATCAAAGTTTTTCCGACAGTTTTGGTTTTGAAGAAACTGACGATCAAGAAACAGCGATAAAAGCCGTAATCAATGATATGAAAACCAATAAACCCATGGACCGTTTGGTGTGTGGTGATGTCGGTTTTGGTAAAACTGAAGTGGCGATGCGCGCCGCTTTTACCGCCGTTAATGATGGCAAACAAGTCGCATTATTAATTCCGACAACGTTACTTGCTCAGCAGCATTATGAAAATTTCCGTGACCGCTTTGCCAATTGGCCGGTTAATATTGAAGTATTATCTCGTTTTAAAACGCCCAAAGAACAAAAGCAAATTATTGCCGATGTTGCGGCCGGAAGAATTGATATTTTAATTGGTACCCACAAATTATTACAAAGTGATATCAAATATCATGATCTGGGCTTATTAATTGTTGATGAAGAACATCGCTTTGGTGTTAAGCAAAAAGACAAAATTAAAAAAATTCGCAGCAATGTCGACATTTTAACGCTCACCGCCACCCCGATCCCTCGTACGCTAAACATGGCGATGGGCGGCATGCGCGATTTATCAATAATCGCCACACCACCCGCCAAACGTTTAGCGGTTAAAACCTTTGTTCGACAAAAAGATGATGCCCTAACCCGAGAAGCAATATTGCGTGAGATTTTACGTGGCGGCCAAGTCTATTATTTACACAATAATGTTGAAACTATTGAAAAAACTGCTCATGACCTATCAGAGTTAATTCCTGAAGCTAAAGTTGTTACCGCTCATGGTCAAATGCGTGAACGCGATCTAGAGCGCGTGATGAGTGATTTTTATCATCAACGTTTTAACGTATTAGTTTGTACTACCATTATTGAAACCGGCATTGATGTACCTTCTGCCAACACTATTATTATCGACCGCGCTGATCATTTAGGTTTAGCGCAGTTGCATCAATTACGTGGCCGTGTTGGTCGCTCGCATCATCAAGCTTATGCTTATTTATTAACGCCGCATGAAAAACGTTTAAGTAAAGACGCGAAAAAACGTTTAGAAGCGATATCAAATTTAGAAGACTTAGGCGCAGGTTTTATGTTGGCAACCCATGATTTGGAAATTCGCGGCGCCGGTGAATTATTAGGTGAAGGACAAAGCGGACAAATGAGCCAAGTTGGTTTTAGCTTATATATGGAAATGCTTGACCAAGCGGTCGCAGCAATTAAAGCAGGAAAAGAACCAAGCCTAGATCAGATCAATGCCAAGCAAACTGAAATAGAACTACGCGTGCCTGCGCTATTGCCAGACGATTATATTTTTGATGTTAGCTTACGTTTAAGTTTATACAAACGTATTGCTAGCAGTAAAGCCAAAATGGAACTGGACGATATTCAAGTTGAGTTAATTGATCGCTTTGGTTTATTACCGCAGCCAAGTAAAAATTTAATTCACATTGCCAAGCTGAAATTAAAAGCACAAAAGATCGGCATTGCTAGAATTGATGCCGGCCCTACCGGCGGCGCTATTGAGTTTAGTAACGAAACCAATGTAGATCCTATGATGATTATTGGCTTAATTCAAAAGCAGCCAACTGTTTATAAAATGGAAGGGGCGAATAAATTAAAGTTTGTTAAAGCCACTGACAGTCACGAGCAACGCTTATCATTAATTACGGCGATGATCAGTGATTTAACTAAGGCGACTAAATAATAATTTCGTCTTCACACTAAAATGGCAATAAGAAACAAAAATAGCTCATGGTTAAAATGTTTTTTTGTTATTATTGCCAACATCTCGTCAATGAGACCTTAGCGCAGTTGAATATTCAGTTGCTAACAGCAGCTAAACATTCATACGTTTTAAATAATCTAACGGAAGCTTAATGAAATTAACGCGTTGTTTAACCCTATTTTCTTCAGTACTCTTTGCTGTATCGCAGCCGGTTTCGGCAGAAAAAGCTCCAATACGTTGGTTTGAAATGGAAGTTATTCTATTTAACCAATTGAGCGATAAAACTCAGTTAGCTGAACATTTCGATAACAAGAGCAAAATGCCTAAATATCGAAAAATACGCGATTTATTAAGCCCTTATTTATATCCTGATGTGAGTTTATTAAGACAGCAACTGCCGGTATGCGGGCAAGAAGCTAAACCTTTATTTACCCCTGTGAGCTTACCTAAGCTTTATTCAATCAAAGAATTAGCAGAATTATCGGCTGACTTGACTGACACCACCAACGAAGCTGTCGTTAATAACAGCACAGGGCTATTAACTGATAAAGCTGAATTAGACTTTATCACAAAGACAAACGATGAATCAGGTACTATAAATCCCAACGATATCAGCAACAATTCAGAAGAAAATACATTTATAGAAGCGTCGACCTTAACACTAGCACAACAAATGGCGGCCGAGTTAAGTCAGCAAGCACTATTAGCCGAAATTGAAGCTCAATTTTCGCCGCAAGTTTATCAATATCAATCACTCGAGTTTTCATCCATACCTTGTCGATTATCCGCAGCGAACTTAGCGGTTTTAAAAGCCGATGACCCAAGCTTTAATGAAAATAATTTTGAACTAAGCGATATCCCCAGCACCATTGACGCAATTGAAACGCCATTAAGCGATGCTCCGTATTTGATCAGTGCTGAGTCACTCGAACTGCACGACATCGTCAAACAACTGCGCCTAAGTAAAGAATTTAAACCTTTGTTGCATATTGGTTGGCGACAATCGGAGCCGGCTATCAACAAAAAACGTTCAATTCCAATGCGCATTTTTGCCGGTGAAAACTTACAGCAACATTACCAGTTACAACTGGAAAAATATCAACAAGATCTGGCGCGCTTAAACGCACAAGAAAGTGCTCTGCAATCGGTATTATTTAGTAACAGAGATAATATTGAAACTGCTGCAGGGCTTCAGCAATCGGCATTACAGTCGCTGTTATTATCCTTAGAAAATTTATCTGACGACCCAACTCAGTTGATCGCAGAAACCAAGTTACTTGGTGAAAGTGCCAGCCAACAGCATATTTTACAGCCGCCGATTAAACCTGAACAAAATTGGCAATTAGAAGGTTTGTTTAATGTTCATTTAAATCATTATTTATACATAACTGCTGACTTTAATATTGCTGATACCACTATTGCTGACAATGCCAGTAAAGCGCTTGCTAAAGGTGAACCTCAGCCCTTTAAAAGCATTCGTTTTTCACAAAACCGTCGTGTCATCAGCAGCGAAATTCATTACTTTGATCACCCGCATATGGGCATGATAGTGCAAATTCGTCGTTTTAAAAAACCGACCGCGGCAGAACTAGCCAGCGCAGACAATGAATAAATTGGAGCTTAGTATCTGGCTTCTAGCCCTTAGCATCCAGCTTCTAGCTTCTAGCTTCTGGCTTCTGGCTTCTGGCTTCTGGCTTCTAGCTTCAAACATATAACCTATTAGTGAATATAAAGAGAATGATTATGGATAAAGAAATTGAAATTCAAGCCGCAGTATTTCGCCGCTTATTAGCACATTTAGACAACCGTAAAGATGTGCAAAATATCGAACTAATGAACTTAGCGGGTTTTTGTCGTAACTGTTTTTCAAAATGGACAGTTGCTGAAGCTGAAAAATTAGGTGTTGATGTTGATATCGACACCGCCAGAGAAACTGTCTACGGCATGCCGTACAGTGAATGGAAAGAAAAACACCAGTTACCGGCAACCCCAGAGCAAATGGCAAGGTTCAATGCGTTAAATAAAAAGTAAGCTTAATAACTCACGTTGCTAATAAGGTAAATAATCCAGATGTTAAATATGGACTTTTTCAAACAAGTCGTTATTAACAGCCAAACATTAACTTGGCAAGCTAGCCCTATGGCCGGTGTATGGCGCAAGCCGTTAGCGCGTGAAGCTGCTGAACATGGCCATGCTACCAGTATTGTAAAATATGAAGCTGGCTCAAGTTTTAACAGCCATCAGCATCCGCTCGGTGAAGAAATACTTGTCCTCGATGGCGTCTTTTCAGATGAATATGGCGACTACCCCGCTGGCAGTTATTTTAGAAATCCTGATGGCACCAGCCACGCCCCTTATAGTAAAGATGGCTGTACGCTGTTTGTAAAATTACATCAATTTGATAAAAACGATACCCAACAGTTAGTTATTAATACGAATACCGCCGCATGGCAACCCGGTATTGGTAACTTATAAGTGATGCCTTTACACAATTTCGAACATGAAAGTGTCGCTTTGGTAAAATGGCCTAAGGGTGAAATTTTTCAGCTGCATCGGCATTTTGGCGGCGAAGAAATCTTGGTATTATCGGGGGAGTTTAAGGACGAACATGGCAGCTACCCTGCCGGCACATGGCTACGTAGCCCACATATGAGCCAACATCATCCTTATGTTGAAGAAGAAACCATTATTTGGGTGAAAACAGGTCATTTACCCATAGCCTAATGCAGTTAGACAATTGCTAACCTTAGATAAAATTAGCCTTATAAACGCATTCATCCGATATTAGCGTACTAATTAGCTTTGCTTTTATGGGCTAAAGTCTCGGCGTTTTTTTCCCAATTTTTACCATCGAAATTAACCACGTTAATATTGGCTGGTTTAGTATCTAAACAATTAACATTGATATCTATCCCGTCGGGATTTGAGCGCGGAATGTAAAAAGGCTTAATGCCGCAAGTTCGGCAAAACGTATGTTTAGCGATACCTGAATTAAAAGTATAAGTGCTTAATTGGTTTTCACCGGTTAATAACTTAAATTTAGTTAACGGTATAATTAAATGTAGATAGCCTGACTTGCTACAAATACTGCAGTTACAGTTCTCTACTTCAACAGTATTATCGGTAGTTATTTCAAACGTTATCGCGCCACAATGGCAACTGCCTTGAAAGATCATATCGCCCTACTTTTCACAATTAACTAAAAGACTAATGCTGTAAGCTGTAAGCATTAAGCATTAAGCTTTAAGCTGTAAGCTTTAAGCTGTAAGCTTTAAGCTTTAAGCTGTAAGCTTTAACTGCCATTTTCATAGCTGCATTATCATGTAAATTTAACCTTTACAGCCGAATAAACGCTTATCAATGATCGCTTGCGCAATACCTTCAGGTAACGATTGCTCCCAGCCTTTAACGCCTGATTGCAACTGTTTTAAAACATCGCGTGAGTAAATTTTAAATAGCGTTTCGTCACCACAATCAATGCCATGAATAAAGCCATTTTCAAGTAAATGCTGATAAAGAAAACGTAAATGAGTCGGCACTTTTACTTTAGTAAAATCATGAAGTTCGCCGTGTTCATTTAATTCAGGGTAAACAAACAAACGGGTATGATCAGGAAATAACTTACCGAAGCCTTCTAAAATTCCGCCTTCAACACCGCGATAAGAGTCTTCATCAAATATTTGCTTGATATTCATCATGCCAACCACAATACCAATTTGTAATTGGGTATATTGACGAAAGTAAGCGCGCAGTGAAAAATAGCGTGTGTAATCCGAAATCATCACGCTATAACCTAACGAATTCAACAACTGCACTCGGGCAATTAAATCGGCTTCCGGCACATTAGCGTCATGACCATGACTGTCATTTAATGAGATCTCAGCCAAGGCGATGGTATTCTCGGGCTCGACTCCCGCCAGCTCGCAAAAAGCCCCCTTGCCTTGCTCGATCATATCAACATTTAGTTTAGTTACTGGCTTAAATGAGCCGCGAATGGTTAAGACATTCTTTTTGTAAAGCATATCGGCTGGAACAGTTACCGAACCATCGGGTTTAAACATGATCGCACGCGTTTTCCATGCCCGAATTAAATGCAGGTTAATTGCTCGGTTATCTATATCTTCAAAATAAGGGCCATCAAATTCAATTGCGTCGATTTCAATACGGCCTTTTTCGATATTATCAGACAAAGAATCAATAATATCTTTCGGGTTTTCAAAATAATAATAAGCGCCGTAAATTAAATTGACACCCAAATCACCTAACGCTTGTTGTTGTGCTTCAGCGTTTTTATCCAACATCCGCACATGAACGGTAATAGTGGAAGGTGCAGCACCAGGATACATTTGTAAACGAACACCACACCAAGCATGGCATTCATTATCGCGATTAAAGCTTTTGGCTGCGACCGTGGCCGCATAAGAAAAATACCTTGAGGATTTAGAACGAATATCACCAACACGATCAACAACAAGATCAAATTCTTGCTCCATCATTGATTTTACCCGCGCTTTGCTGACATATCTTCGGTCTTCTTGCACGCCATAAATGGCATCAGAAAACTTCATATCGTAAGCCGACATTGTTTTCGCTATGGTTCCCGCCGCAGCGCCTGCTAAGAAAAACTGTCTCGCGACTTCTTGGCCAGCACCAATTTCTACAATAGTACCGTATTTTTTCTCATCTAAATTAATGCGAAGTGCTTTATTAATAGTGGTGCGAGAACTGATTTTTTTATCCATGTGATCCCCAAGAAAGGCCAAGTTAGCGAATTAATTGCTTTACTATAACCTATCAAGAATAATTAGCTATGTCGTTATTAAGACTGAATAAATTTAAATTTACTCTTGACCTTAATGCCGGTTTATTTTGCTTTTTAGTAATCGCACTACCAGCATAAATTGTGCAATTATTTTCAACACTGACCACTGCTCAGAAACAAGAACTTTAGGTTAAATACTGGCAATTTCTGCTGCAGTTAAATGACGCCATTGCCCTTCAGGTAAACTATCATCTAAGACAATACTGGCTATCTTTTGGCGATGTAATTCTAAGACTTTGTTACCTACAGCAGCGAACATGCGTTTAACTTGATGGTATTTACCTTCAAATATCGTTAACTCAACTTGGCGCACATCAAGCACATTAACTTTGGCTGGTTGCGTTAAATCAATTTCATTATTTAACTGCACACCGGTTGTTAACGCTGCAATCATGTCATCCGTAATATCTGAGGCCAAAATAACGCGATAGACTTTTTCACAATGCTTTTTCGGTGAGGTGATTTTATGGGCCCATTGACCGTCATCTGATAATAAAACTAGGCCTGTGGTATCAACATCTAAACGACCCGCGATATTTAGCTCAAACGCGCGCGGTAGATCAACTAGGTTTAATACCGACGGATAAGCTTCATCAACATTTGAACAAATCATATTTTCAGGCTTATGGAGCATAATATAACGATCGCCAATCATCGCTAGTATTTCACCATCAAAGGTGACTTCATGAGAGGCTAAAACATTAAAAGTAGCAGACTTAACCACTTCGCCATCAATTTTAATTAGTCCGTACTTTAATGACTTTTTCGCATCATTTCGCGACATTTCGCTACTTTTACAAATAAATTTATCTAAACGCATATTATTGCATAACCGCTAGTTCTGTCAGAGACGACATTATCACTAGCGGGCTAATGATTAGCAATTACAAAATGATTTTATTAAGTCTGTACCGCTGGTGAACTCGGTAACAAGTAAAGAATGACAGACTATAAGTAAAAAATATTTGACACAACAACATTGACTAACTAAAGTACACATAAACATACACAATGTTAAAAATTTAATACATGGAGAGAGTTATGTCATACAAAGAAAAAAGTATAGGATTATCGCTATTGATCACTTTATACCTTATCTACAGCTATTATGCCGGCATGACTGGCTTGATGAATGCTGAGCTATTTAATGAACAAAGTTATAAAGCGTTATTAATGAAAACAACCACTTGGGTTGTCACCTTAGCCATTGTTGCTCATATTATTATTGCTATTTTTCACGCCAAAGAAGCAGAGCAAGCAGATGATGAACGGGATAAGTTAATTGAAATGAAAGCGAGTCAGCATGCTTATTATATTTTGGTGGTGGGTATTACCTTAACTATCGTGCAAGTTCAGCTTGGTGATTTTTTTGATTTAGGTCTTAAATTAGAAAACTTATCAATCGCTTACAATATAATGCATTATGTTATTATAAGCTTTTTAATTGCCGAAACGACGCGGTATGCCTTTCAGCTGTTTTACTATCGCCGAGGCTGTTAATGACAAAAGCAATCACCAATACCATTAGAACCTTACGATTTATGGACAATGAAATGACCCAGCAACAATTAGCTGAAAAAGTGGGGGTTTCTCGCCAAACCATTGTTGCTATCGAAAAAGGGAAGTACTCGCCGTCATTAGAAGTGGCCTTTAAAATAGCCGACGAGTTTGGCTTAAGTTTAGGGGAAGTGTTTCAATATCAAGAAAGTAGCGACACTTAATAAGATTTATTAAGTGTCGCAATTAGCTGTTAATTTCTAGACGCTAACTTTGAAACTCTAGCGTCTAGCGTCTGGCGTCTGGCTTCTAGCTTCTGGCTTCTGGCTTCTAGCCTTTAGCTTTTAACAGCGCTTTAATTTCAGCAAGCTCCGCTTCGATTTTCTCTATTTGTGCACGACTTGCCGGTTCGCCGCCCTCTTTGGTTTCACCATGAAGTTCAGCGCGGTAATTTTCATGTTCATCGCTCATCACTTCTAAAATTGTCCCCACCATCATATTTAAAAAGATAAAAGCGGTCAGGAAAATAAAGGTTAAATAATAAACCCAGCTGATCGGATAAACCGCCATGGTTTCATACATAACATCTGTCCAATCTTCAAACGTTGAAACCCGAAACAGGGTTAACATTGAAATGGACACATCGCCCCACAACACTTTATTAATATCGCTAAATAAAATACTACCAACGGCTGCGTAGATATAAAAAATAACAAACATTAATAACGCGATATAGCCCATTCGCGGAATAGCAGTAAGCAAGGCATTAATTAATAACCGTAATTCTGGCACCATAGACACTAAACGCAGTACTCTGAATACCCGTAATAAACGCGCCAGTAAAACACCAGAGCCGCCATCAGGGATCAAACTACCAATAACGATAATGGTGTCGAAAATATTCCAGCCACTTTTAAAGAACTTACCTTTTTCTTTGCATGCTAAAAATCGAATGGTGAGTTCAAAAACAAAAAAGATAGTGACACCTAAATCAAGATACTCAAGTAAAGTAACTACTTGCGGCGGTAAATTATGGGTTTTAGCTCCAACTAATAAGGCTGAGATAATAATAACTGTGATCACTATCCACTGAAACAAACTACTAGAGTCGAGCTTTTTCAGCTGCTGCTGGGCGTTTAAAATTAAAGCGCTCATTCGATTATCTTCCTTCGCCAACATAAGGGTTTGATTTTCTCTCTTCACCAAAAGTACTCATAGGTCCATGCCCTGGGATAAAGCGAACCTCATCACCTAAGGGAAATAAATTGTTTTTGATAGACGCAAGTAGTGTGTTTAAATCTCCGCGCGGGAAATCTGTTCTGCCAATCGAGCCGTTAAATAATACGTCCCCCACTTGTGCGATCTTTGTTTCAGGGTCAAAAAACACCACATGACCAGGGGTATGACCGGGACAAAAATAAACCGCTAAGGTAACTTGGCCAAAAGTAACTTTATCCCCTTGGTCTAACCATCTATCAGGAGTGAAGTCTTCTGCAAAATCAAAACCAAATTGGGCTTTTTGCTCAGGAATTAAATCTATCCAAAACTGATCCGCTTTATGTGGCCCTTCAATCGGAATTTGATAATAACTGGCAATCGCGTTTGTGGCGCCAGCATGATCAATATGGGCATGGGTTAACAGCACTTTAACTACGCTAACACCAAGGTCTTTTATTGCTTGTTGAATTAATTCAACATCGCCACCGGGATCAACCACCGCGGCTTCTAAGGTTTGATCACACCAAAATATCGTACAATTTTGCTGATATGGCGTTACTGGAATTATTTTAAATTGCATCATAATGCGTTAAATCTCTATTCAACATTTTATTACTGACTTGCTATGCAGGAACAATAGCCAAACGTTAATGTTAAGCTCAATGCTCTGCCGATAATTGCTGATTATAAACAGCAACTGTCATGGTTTTATTTCAGCTCGGTTTAATGACAGCTATATTGGGGTAAAAACTAAATTGTAAAGTCAAATGGTGAAGATATTTCACTGCTAAGCTTAATATTGGCCACTTATTAGCAGCAGAGATAGCGCTTCGGCAATCTGTGATAGCTTCTACTTCTAGCTTCTAGCTTCTAGCTTTTAGCTTCTAAGTATTCGGTAGTTAATACCGGCAAGGGGTTTTAAACAAAATTAGTCCTTCATTTTTTGTTCTTGTCTGTTAATAACTTTATTTAAAGCTAAGGTTATTAATATTAAGCTTATTTCACTGATAACTGTCTCTTTATTGGACAAAAGGTTATGCTTTTAAGCTAGCTAAAATAACAGTATAAATACTAAAACATTCAGCCGATGAAACCCACACTATGACCCAGCAAAGAGAAAACTTTAATACTCGCCTTGGCTTTGTGTTTGCGGCAGCAGGCTCAGCAATTGGTTTGGGCAATATTTGGGGCTTTCCGACCAATGCCGCCAATAACGGCGGCGGCGCATTTTTATTTGTTTATTTAATCGTTACTTTATTATTAGCCTTACCTGCCCTCTACGCAGAAATTTATATCGGTAATCAAAACCAACGTAATCCTGTCGGCGCGCTTGGTAACGCCTGTGCGGAAAAAAATAAAAACTTAGGCCGCGCTTTTGGCTTATTTGGTTTAATTGGCGCAATAACCATGTTGAGCTTTTACACCATAGTGGCCGGGTGGATGTTAGCGAACGCCTTATCGCCATTAGCTGAGTTAAGCCAATTCACCCACTTAGCCGCTTGGTTAAACGGTGACAGTATCTTTAGAAATATACTATTTACCCCGCTTTTTATTTTATTGGCGGCTTTTATTATTCATAACGGCGTTAATAGAGGCATAGAAAAATGGTCAAAGCGATTAATGCCTTTATTATTATTTATGATGATAACCTTGATTATTTATATTCTTTTTCAAGATGGCGCAATGACCGGCTTAAAAAAATATTTAATACCTGATTTTAGCCAAGTAACAAAGCCCAGCTTAATTATTGCCGCGATGGGACAAGCGTTTTTTTCTTTATCTTTAGGGGTCGGAGGCATGATGATTTATGGCTCATATATGCCTAAAGATCAGGGCATTGGCAAATTGGTACTCTCTATTGCCGCCTTAGATACTTTTATCGCATTTTTAGCAGGCTTATTAATTATTCCTGCCCTGTATGTTGCCCAGCAGGCCGGCCAAAACGTTTTTAATGGTGAGCAATTAATTGGCGAAGGTCAGTTGATCTTCCAAGTATTACCGACCTTATTTTATTCTATGGGTAGCCTAGGTTTAGTAGTCGCTATGATCTTTTTCAGCTTGTTATCCATTGCAGCATTAACCTCAACAATCTCATCAACTGAGGTTCCGGTGGCTTATTTAGTAGAAGAGAAATCACTGTCTCGCCGCCAAGCGACATGGTTAACCTCGGCTGTGGTGTTATGCTGCAGTACTTTGATCATCGTCTTTTTTGAGCAACTATTTGCCCTCGTTATTCAAATTCTGACGACCTTTATTCAGCCAATCAGTTGCTTATTCTATTTTATCGCCGTCAGCTGGTTATGGAAAAAAGGCAATAAATTAAGAGAGCATCAAGATAACGAGCCAACCTCACCGCAGCTAACGCAGCAGCCAAAATTGCGATTACGCTTATTATCTTACTATCTTGGTATTATCTGCCCGATATTACTCGCTATCGTTTTTTATCAGGCGCTATAAATCATCACATTATCTTATATAAAGGTTTCATATGCATAAAATACTCACAAAGCGCGGATTAAAAAAAATCAGTTCCCTCAGCACAGTTACTACCGCCCTATTGTTAACTGGGATCTTTTCTGCGCAAGCGGCTTCAAGTGATTGGCAGTCGTTATTTAATGGTAAAGACTTAAGCAATTGGACGGTAAAAATTCACCATCATGACGTTGGCGTAAATTTCGCTGACACCTTTCGCGCAGAGGATGGCATGATCAAAGTGCGCTATGATAAGTATCAAGATTTTAATCAGCAGTACGGCCATCTTTATTACGACCAAGAGTTTGCTAATTTTCATTTAAAATTAGACTATCGATTTAGCGGTGAGTTTATGCAAGATGCCCCGCATTTTGCCGAACTTAACAGCGGCGTGATGTTTTATAGCCAATCACCTAAAACAATGCCAAAAGAGCAGAACTGGCCTATTTCAGTTGAAATGCAATTTTTAGCCGGCTTAGCTGATGGTAAAAAAAGACCAACCGGCAATATGTGCTCGCCAGGTACTGATGTTATTTACCAAGGTTCGGTTTACCCTAGCCATTGCTTAATATCATCAGCCCAAACCTTTGACAAAAATGATTGGGTGCAGGCTGAACTAATTGTCAATAATGGTGAAATTACCCAGCTAATAAATGGCCAAGTGGTACTACAATATTCAAACCCAACAATGGGAAAAGCAGGCACAGTTACTGGCTATGAGGAAAGAATATTTGAACAAGGTAAGTTATTAACCTCTGGCTATATTGCCCTACAAAGTGAAGGACAACCGATAGAGTTTAAAAATATCCTTATCAAAGCCTTGTAATAAATATTAATACGGCCGCGATTAACCACAGACGTTATTGCGGCCGTTTTTCTTCGCTTGATAAAGTTTAACATCTGCTTGTTTCATCACTTGTTCAAAGTTTTGTTTTTTAGCTCTAGTCGCCACACCAATAGAAATGGTAACTGAAACACTGGTATTGCCATTTTTCCCCTTAGTGTTTTTTCGGCTGTCTTTTGAGGTGTTTTTTCGCTCTGGTTGGCGAATAACCATTTGATAATCAGCAATCGATTCTCGCAGTTTTTCTAATTCAGCTATCGTTTGCGCCGCTGCTTTACGTGGAAAAATCACTGTAAATTCTTCTCCGCCATAACGAAACACCTTACCACCACCTTTAACCTTACTTAACTTAGCCGCCACTAGCTTTAATACTTGATCACCAACATCATGACCATAAGTATCATTAAACTTTTTAAAGTGATCGATATCCATCATGGCGACCGAATATTTTCGCCCTAACGATAACGCACTTTGAAATAACGCACGGCGTGAGGGCAAACCGGTTAATTCATCGCGATAAGCTAAAAAATACGAACTTGCGATCACACTTAATAAATAATAAAACGTTAATAAAAGTAAGATCACCGGCCAAGAATAAGTAATCAATTGAAAATGATGCGCAAATAATACTAAGGCACTAACCCAAATAGCCGATTGCACTAACAAGGTCGAAGTTAAGCTTTTGAAGAATATAATAAGGGTTGCCAGCGTTAGCGGCAGGTATAAAACAAACCAAATACTCGACAAAAAGCGGTATTGGCTATAGTGGCTCGCCAGCCAAACCGATAATTGCAGCCAAGCATAACTCAGTAGTAACACTAAACTGATACCGACAAGCCGATAAATAAGATGAATAGACAATAAACTGCGATCTTTGATACAAGTTAAATAAGCTAAAAATGCACTCAGCGCCAATAATCGCCAAGTCGAGTCTTGTTGCCAAGGTAGCAAATAACTTAATGTGGCCTGCTCTGCTAACTGAACAGACAATAAAACCACGGCTAATAAAGCAAACCGGTTTTGATTGAACTGCGCTGAAAAAACAATTAATACCAGCGTAAGCAACTGAAAAATCAATGGAATAAATTCACGCCATGGCTGCCAAAAGCCCTGAGTATAACTAACGGCAATAAACAAGAAGGAAACAAATAACGAACTTATCAGGGTAGTTTTCACCCCACTAAACAAACTATTCAATAGATAATTCCACACAGTTTAAAAATTTAAATTTTGATATTGGCTATTTATACAATAACTAGGGTATTATTGTGCAAAATCAATTTAATTAAAACGGATTTAATGAATTTAATGTTTCCCATTAAATTACACAGCATTAGCCTAGGATTTATTAATCTTGATGATTAATCGGCTACTATAACAAAAAAGACTGAGTAAAATGTCATTAAAAAGTTTATTAAATCTGGGTACTTATAACCAAATACCCTCAAGCGCTAATAAAATAAAGCTGATGAATATCGTCACTTTGTTTACCGTTGTTTCATCCGGTCTTTATACCCTCAATTACCTGTTAATACTTGACCAACCGGTAGTTGCCGCAATTAACACTATCTTTACCGTTGCCTATTTAAGTGTTTTTGTTTTCAACTTTTTAGAAATGCCGCGGGTCGCTAAAACCGTGTTCTTCGCCTTATTAATGGTGCACTTAGTCGTTTGTACCAATATTTATGTTACCAAAGAAACCGGCTTTCATTTGTATTTTTTCTTAGTGCCAACCGGTGCTTTTTTACTGTTCAACTTAGACGAAAAATATGAAAAGGTAATTTTAAGCATTATTGCTACCCTGCTCTTTTTCTATTGTGAAAACACAGTAAATGAAAATCCATTGATTGAATTGTCCGATCAAATGAACCATTTTTTATATCAATCTGTGGTTTTTATTAACATGATTGAAGTTATTTTTGTTCTGGTACTTTTTGTTAATCAAATTGAAAGAAATGAATTAAAACTCTATCAACAAGCCAAAACTGACTCATTAACCAAAATCTCTAATCGTCATCACTTTTTTGAATACGGTGAATCACAACTAGGTATGGCGAGCGAGCTCAACAGACCTTACACCTTAGTGTTATTTGACTTAGATTACTTCAAACAAATCAATGATAAGTATGGCCATAGTGCCGGCGATGAATGCCTGATAGAAATCACCAAAACGATTAAAGCATCAATACGCCAGCAAGATCTTTTTGCCCGTATTGGCGGCGAAGAGTTTGTTATTGGTATGCCAGAAACCACCATGAATGAAGCAAATAACATCACTGAGCGCATTCGCATTGAAGTGGAAAAACATCAAATCGTGCTGGCCAAAGAGCACAAAAAATTCAATTGTACCGCGAGTTTTGGTATCGCGTCGTTAAGTGACACAGCCCGCGATTTAAAATCTATTTTAGGTAATGCTGACAAAGCTTTATATAAAGCGAAAGAAATGGGCCGTAATCGCGTACAAATGTACGCCTAAGCACATTAACGTTAGCACCAATCCCCAGAATTTGTTTTATGTTAGCTATTAAGCTATAGCTAACATAAAGACGCCCCACTATTTATACTTTTAATACCGGACAATGAGATTGAAAATATTTACTTTTTTTATCATTGCGGGCATCAGCTTACACCTGAGCATTGCTCGAGCTGTCGATAAACTGCCTGACATTACCTACTATACCGAAAACTACCCACCATCAAATTATCTTGTTGCTGAAGAACTCGTTGGTCTTTCCGTTGAAACATTAAAAGTATTGTGGCAACAGATGCAGCTACCAGAGCAAAATATTTTTCTGGTGCCTTGGGCGCGCGGTTACCGCAATACACTCGCCAATCAAAATACCGTACTGTTTACCATGGCAAGAACCGTTGAACGTGAGCAGTTATTCAAATGGGTTGGCCCTATTTACACTGCCGAGCACTTACTGGTTACTAAGGCGGGTTTTAAAGAAAAAATCATCAATATCGCACAGGTTCATCACAGAACCGTTGCGGCAATCCGTAATGACATTTCTGAGTTAACCTTATTACAAGAAGGCTTTCCCGATAAAAATATCGTTCGTATCACGCACTTAAAACAAGCACTGTTAATGTTAATGAATGAACGAATTGAAATGATAGTAGTTTCTCGTTCTTCACTAAAAAGTTTATTAAAAGACAATAACTTATCGTATAACGATGTCAGTATTATTTATTCGGTGAATAAAATAGATAACTACTTCGCTTTTAATAAAAATACCAGTGATTCCACCATAGCAAGCTTTCAAAAAGCGTTTGATGAAACTAAACGGCAGCGCTTAGCGATTCTCGACAAGTATGGTTTTTAACGGTTAGCTCTCTTCTAATAAGCGCTCTTCTTTTAACTCTACTTGTTCAATTTTTTCAAACCGTGAACTGATCTTATCGGCCGAGGTATGAATTTGCTTCACATCCGAAGCAGCTTGATCAATATGTTTGGCAAGGTTGTCAAACCGTGTTCTAAAGCGGCCAAAATCGCCCGCTAATAACGACAAATGTTTTTGAATGATATGCACTTGCTGACGGGTTGCTTCGTCTTTAAGCACGGAACGAGCTGTGGTTAATATTGCCATTAAGGTAGTGGGCGACGCTAACCAAACTCGTTTTTTATTCGCATATTCAACTAAATCAGCATGGTGAGCATGAATTTCAGCAAAAACGGCTTCTGCCGGAATAAACATCACCGCGCCATCAGACGTTTCATGCTCAATTAAATATTTATCGCTAATATCGTTAATATGTTTTTTAATATCTTGTTTAAATTGGCGCTCAGCCGTTAAACGCACCGCTTGCTCTTTAGTTTCATTCCCCATGGTACGGTAACTTTCCAGCGGAAATTTAGCGTCGATAACTACATTGCCTGACGGCTTAGGTAAAAACAGCACACAGTCAGCCACTTTGCCATTTGATAAGGTATGTTGAATTGAAAAATGTTGTTCGGGTAAAACATTACGGATTAAAGAATTTAACTGCACCTCACCAAAAGCGCCGCGAGAACGTTTATCAGATAACACTTCTTGTAAGCTAACCACATTAGTAGATAATTCAGTGATTTTTTTCTGAGCGTCATCAATTAAGGCTAACCTTTTTAGAATGTCATTAAAGGTTTTGGTGGTTTTATCAAAACCTTCGGACAAGCGTTTTTCAACCTCTTCGCTGATCGCTTTTAAACGTTTGTCTGTCGTTTGTGTTAAGCCATCCATTTGTTTTACTAATTGATCGGTTGTTCGTTGTAATGATTCAGCTAATTCAGTTCGACTTTCTTTTGTACTTAAGGTTAAGTGTTGCGTAATTTGCTCAAGTGATTTGAGCTGATTGTGACTAAAGCTTTGCTGATGTTGATGCTGCAATGCCTGTAGCTTTTCACTTTGATCATGTTGATTACGTAATAGTTTTATTTTTAAATCGGCGATCTGCTGTTCTAAATACGGCTTGATTGAGCGGTTATCATCACTAAGCTGACTAAACCCAACTTGTTGTTTAATAAAGCTGGTATTTAGTTGCTGTGAAGCTTGATTAAGATTGGCTAATGTTGCTAATTGGCTTGATTGTGCTTTTGCTAATTTTTTAACAGTGATTAACAGCCATGCCATTAATAAAATAAGCAGGGCTAACAAGGCAAAAATAACTAACGTCGATTGGGGTAACGCGAGAAAATAAGACAACATAAAAAAACACTCAAACTGTATAAATAACCAGTTAACAATTAGAACATGATTTTACCGTCAAGGTAACTTTTTTTTCACTGAACCTATTAGATTTTCTGCGGCTCTAGAGCTTTTAACTGTTTGATTAAAATATATTTGACGAGTAAACCCGCCATTAGATGTTTTAGCTTAGTGGGTTAATTGTCTGAATTAGCTGTTAGCTAGACAATAAAAAACCACTGACTAGCAGTGGTTTTTATTAATCGACAAACAAACTAACTTATTATCACGCTTTGATAATAAGTTTTAACTTTTTAAGTTTTAGCGTTCATAACTTCAATGTTCTTTTGCCAAATTTCTGGCCCAGTTACATGCACAGACTCACCTGTGCTATCAACAGCAACCGTTACAGGCATATCTTCTACTTCAAATTCGTAAATAGCTTCCATACCCATATCAGCAAATGCGACAACTTTCGCTTTTTTGATCGCTTTCGACACTAAATATGCCGCACCGCCAACTGCCATTAAATAAACAGATTTATGATTCTTGATGCTGTCACAAGTTGCCGCGCCGCGTTCCGCTTTACCAATAGTGCCTAACAAACCAGTGTCAGCTAACATCATTTCGGTAAATTTATCCATACGAGTGGCTGTTGTTGGGCCTGCTGGACCAACCGCTTCGCCTTTAATCGCATCAACCGGTCCAACGTAATAAATAAATTTATTGGTAAAGTCGACTGGCAATTCTTCGCCATTGGCTAACATTTCTTGAATACGTTTATGCGCAGCATCACGACCGGTTAAAATAGTGCCTGAAAGCAATACGGTTTCACCGGTTTTCCATTCACTAATATCCGCTTTAGTTAAACTATCAACATTAACACGGCGAACGTTTTCACCTACTTCCCAAGTGATTTCTGGCCATTCTTCTAATTTAGGCGGCGTTAAATCTGCTGGGCCTGAACCATTTAAATGAAAATGTACATGGCGAGTTGCCGCACAATTGGGGATCATCACCACAGGTTTAGAAGCCGCATGGGTTGGGGCTGAGTTAATTTTTACATCAACCACGGTAGTTAAGCCGCCTAAACCTTGTGCGCCGATACCTAATTTATTCACTCGGTCATAAATTTCTAAACGCAGCTCTTCTTCAGCATTTTGTGGGCCGCGTTCAATCAAGTCTTGAATATCAACCGGATCCATTAAGCTTTCTTTCGCTAATACGCCAGCTTTTTCGGCCGTACCACCAACACCTATGCCTAACATTCCTGGTGGACACCAACCCGCCCCCATCGTTGGTAATGTTTTAACGACCCAATCAGCAATGGAATCTGACGGGTTTAACATCACCATTTTAGTTTTGTTTTCACTACCGCCGCCTTTCGCCGCGATCATGACATCAACTTCGCTACCGGCCACTAAATCAATATGAACAACGGCTGGGGTATTATCTTTGGTATTAATACGTTTACCCGTTGGGTCGGCAACAATTGACGCGCGTAATGGGTTATCTGGATTTAAATAAGCACGACGTGTGCCTTCATCAACCATTTGCTGAACTGTTAAATCAGTTTTATCCCAACGTACGTCCATACCCACTTTAACAAAACAAGTAACAATACCTGTGTCTTGGCAAATAGGGCGTTTACCATGAGCTGACATACGTGAGTTAATTAAAATTTGTGCAATTGCATCTTTCGCCGCTGTACTTTCTTCTTTGTGATACGCCTTTTCTAACGCCTGAACAAAATCTAACGGGTGGTAATAAGAAATGTATTGCAGCGAGTCAGCAATACTTTCAATAAAATCTTCTTGTTTAATAATTGCCATAACAGTCTCTTTGATATTGAGTGTGATCGGTACGAAGTGAATTCTTTTGTTGAAACTTGAAAAATTGCCGATATCATACCTTGCTTAATCCCTTGCTGCTAGTAGATTACCTGCGTAACTAGCGGCAGATGAACCTGAGTATTGACCTGTGTTAGAAACATTGCAAGCTATTGGCAACTCTCGCGGCGTTGACGAGATCACAATTACTAATATTGATTTTGAAAATCTCCAACATCCAGAAGATTTATTTTGCTATTTAGCCGATAAACCTTGGGCGATGTGGTTAGACTCGTGCGAATCGAACCACTGTGACGCAGAACTAGATATTATTGTTTGGCAGCCTATTTTTACCTTATCAACTGTCGATGAATTAACCACAGTCAAAGATGTTCTTAGTGATAAAACTCACCTGACAAACGACGACCCGCTAGCCATATTAGACACCATCAATAACAGTGTTTTTGCAGGGACTAAATTACCATGTTCAACATTGCCATTTGTTGGCGGCGCGCTCGGCTATTTCTCTTATGATTTAGGCCGCAGATTCGAAATCCTGCCAAGTGCTGCCGTTAAAGATATTAACCAGCCTGATATGGCAATAGGCATTTACACCCATGCAGTTATTTATCATCGAAGTACAAAAACCTTTCAGCTAGTAGCGCCAAAAAACCAAGTTGATGCTTTAATTGCCACTATTGAACAGTTATTATTACCCGCGGTACAGCACTCCAAGCCAAGCGCAGATTTTGCATTAACCTCAACCTGGCAAGCCAATATGAATAAGGCACAATACCATAAGAAGTTTAATGCCGTACAAAACTATCTACTGGCCGGTGATTGTTATCAAACCAATCTTGCGCAGCGTTTTAAAGCGTCATATCAAGGGGATGAATTTTACGCTTATCAAGCATTAAGAGCGCAGAACAAAGCGCCCTTTTCCGCTTTTATTCGCTTAGAAAACTCTTGTATTTTAAGTACTTCACCCGAGCGATTTTTACAGCTTAGCGACAACAAAGTACAAAGCAAACCGATCAAAGGTACTCGCCCTCGAAGTGACGATCCGATAATTGATCAGCAAAATGCACAGATATTAAAAAAGGCTGAAAAAGACCGCGCTGAAAATTTAATGATTGTTGATTTATTAAGAAATGATCTTAGTAAAGTTTGTCAGCCCGGTTCAGTTAAAGTGCCAGAAATTTTTGCCATTGAAAGCTTTCCCGCGGTGCATCATTTAGTCAGTACCGTTGAAGGGACGTTGGAGTCGCAATATCAGGCGAGTGATTTATTACGCGGCGCTTTTCCTGGCGGTTCAATTACTGGCGCGCCAAAGATCCGTGCGATGGAAATTATTGATGAATTAGAGCCTCAGCGTAGAAGCTTATATTGCGGCGCTATTGGCTATATTTCAGCGTCAGGAAATATGGACACCAGCATTACCATCAGAACCCTAATTTGTGAAAACAATAATATTTATTGCTGGGCCGGCGGCGGCTTGGTGGCAGATTCAGATGCTGATAGTGAATATCAAGAAACCTTAGATAAAGTAAATAAAATCCTCCCTGTACTCAGTGGTTTATAAGCTTTAGATATATAAACCATAGGGATAAGCAGCTATAACAAAAGTTATTAAGCCGTCAATTCCTTAATCTTATAATATGAATATGCCTTAAATAAGGTGAATAGTGCGGTGGTTTAACAAGTTCAAATAATACTATGATTCACTCACCTCTAAATTTAACAGATTGAAATTAAAATAATTTCCTGTAAGTTATCAAAGAGTATCTAGATATTTTTATACTTTTTATAATTTTTAATTCAAGTGAGACCTGATGAGTACTCAATCATGAAGATGGTTTATACCAATGAAAATCAATTTATTGTTAATAATGTAAAAAACCTTATTGAAGCGCAAGGGATCAAAACCTTTCTTAAAAATGAATTTTCACAAGGCGCCGTTGGTGAAATAGCAGTCTTTGATGCATGGCCGGAAATTTGGGTGCTTGAAGATGCCGAACACACTCAAGCATTAAAAATCGCACAGTTATCACAAAACATAAATGAAAGCCCAGACTGGCTCTGCAAACAATGTAAAGAGTCAAATGATGCGTCTTTCGAAATATGTTGGCAATGCCAGAGTAGCAATAGCTAAGATTGAAAGTGTCAGCAAATTACTAACAGTTCAAAACATATGATTTAATCAAACCATGAATAAGTCACAATTTTATCGCCATTTTCATTTATTTTCTCTCGCATCAACTCAGACCAATGTCGATGCCGCCCACTCGCGCCCTGAACGCGAAAGAAAAGCGGCTGTACTCATTGCGATTTTTGAAGATAACAAACAGCTACAGGTACTTTTTACCTTACGGGCAAGTCACCTCAAACATCATGCCGGACAAGTGTGTTTTCCTGGCGGTAAAGTAGAGCCTAGCGACCAAGATATAGTCGCGACTGCACTGCGAGAAGCCGATGAAGAAATTGGTTTAAAGCCAGAAAACATTAACGTGCTGGGCAAATTACACAAGTATCAAACGCTAACCGGGTTTGCTGTCACCCCGATTGTTGGTTTTATTAAAAATGATTTTCAATACCAAATTGATCAGCAAGAAGTTGCCGAGGTATTTTCCGTTCCGCTTAATCACTTTTTAAATCATCATAATCATTTAACTATCACCAGCCAATTTAATGGCAAGCAGCGCCCTGTCACTTTTATGCCTTATCAGCATTACAATATTTGGGGCGCGACGGCGGCAATGTTAAAAGATTTAGCCATACATTTAAGGTATTAATCCGAGAACGATAAGGCGCTAAAATAGCATTATTGAGTAAAATAGCTTAAACCGAGTTCAGGTTCGCTAACTCAATGGCGTAACTAACACTTTGATGACGGTCAGTGGTAAAAGTTAAGCGCATCAGGTTATCTGTAACACTCACGACATAACTAAAATTTTGCCCCGAGCAATGCAATCAAGGCTTGGTTCATCACTGTTTTCCCACGTATTTCCCCACAGGATAAGCAATACCAGTGCGGTTGATATCTTCTTTTGGTAAATTACCTTCATAAGTCCAAAATACCGAGCCGTATTGGTGCTTGGGGTATTTTTTAAAATATATTTTTAGCGGTTCATTCCCCCAGCCAAAACCTGCAGACTTATCACTTTGTGTGCCCGCATGTATTTGGCCAACCACAACCGAATAAGCGGGAAATTTACCAGTCGACGGTACTGTAATCATTGGCTCAACAAGCACTAGGGATTTTGTTTTAGCTAGATCCGTCACAAGCGACAATAACCGAGACTATAACAATCATGGCAATTAATTTTCCAGAACCTTTCGTATCACATCCACACTCATTCCTTTTAATATAAATCTCGATAGAATAACGATAATTACACGCTTACTTATTGATAAAAAAATAAATATTAGTTAATCAAAAGCAGTGTTTAGCAACAACATCCCCAAATTAAAGTTTACATTTAATCGTAAAAAGTAATTACACCAATCTATTTTAATAATTTTATCTATTAAGAAAAATAAACCATAATGTTCACCAGTTAAACAAACTTAATTTATATTTACGTAATAAACTTGAAGTAAGATATTTTAGTCAATATATCATTACTAACAGCGACAAAATTTACGTTCAACAATTACGCTCAACAATAAAGGTGACATGATGTTAGATTCAAAAGTAGGACAAAAAATTCCAAACGTAACGTTTCCAACCCGCCAAGGTGATGAATGGGTTAATGTGACAACGGCAGAGTTATTCGATAATAAAAACGTTATTGTTTTTAGTTTACCGGGAGCATTTACCCCAACCTGTTCTTCTAGCCACTTACCGCGTTATAACGAGTTAAAGCCAATTTTTGCTCAGTACGGTGTTGACGCTATTTTATGTGTATCAGTAAACGACACTTTTGTTATGAATGCATGGAAAGACGACCAAGAAGCAGAAAATATTACTTTCATTCCTGACGGTACTGGTGAATTTACTGACGGTATGGGGATGTTAGTCGATAAAAGTGATATTGGTTTTGGCAAGCGCTCATGGCGCTATAGCATGTTAGTGAAAAACGGCATTATAGACCAAATGTTCATCGAAGAAGATGTTCCTGGCGACCCGTTTAAAGTGTCAGACGCTGATACTATGTTAAATTACATTGCGCCTGAGCATCAATTACAAGAGTCAGTGACGGTATTTACTAAACCTGGTTGCCCATTTTGCGCCAAAGCTAAAACCTTATTAAAAGCGAAAGGTTTAAGTTTTGAAGAAGTGGTATTAGGAAAAGATGCAACAACCGTAAGCTTACGTGCAGTTAGTGGTAAAGCGACTGTTCCACAAGTATTTATTGGTGGTAAGCATATTGGTGGCAGTGAAGAATTAGCGGCTCACTTTGCTTAATACAGGGCTAATGTTGGGCTAATATTTACTGCTATAAGTAAACTGTAACGCGTTAAATAACAGCCATTAAAAAGCAGTCCTCGGACTGCTTTTTATTTATGGTCATTTTGAAAGTTAACTTATACCAATCCATCCAAAGAAGTGATCACTTTATTAGACGGAATGGTATTAGCCGACAAAACCAAAACATTTATCAAAGAATTATTTAACCGGCAACTCAATACCTGACAATAACTCTTCAATTTCATGATTGTTTTTCAATAACATCGCTTTAGTTACCAAATCACGATTTAAATGCGGTGCAAAGCGTTCAATAAAATCAAACATGTAGCTTCTTAAAAAGGTCCCGCGTCTAAAGCCAATTTTAGTGGTACTGCGTTTAAATAAATGGCTGGCATCAATTTTAACCAGATCTTTATCCGTTTCAGCATCAACCGCCATCGAAGCCACAACACCAACTCCAACACCAAGACGAACATACGTTTTAATGACATCGGCATCAGTCGCAGTGAAAACAATTTTAGGCTCAACCCCTGCTTCACTAAACGCGGTATCTAATTCAGAACGGCCAGTAAAACCAAAGACATAAGTAACTAATGAAAATGCAGCAATATCTTCAATTGTGATGTTCGTTTTTTTCGCCAGCGGATGATCAGCCCGCACGATAATACTGCGGTTCCAGTGATAACAAGGCAACATAATTAAGTCGTTATATAAATGTAGTGACTCAGTCGCAATTGCAAAGTCAGCCTCGCCTTTGGCGGCGGCATCACTAATTTGCGATGGTGTGCCTTGATACATATGTAATGAAACTTTTGGAAACTTCTTAATAAAGCCTTGGATCACATCAGGTAGCGCATAACGAGCTTGAGTATGGGTAGTTGCAATTCGCAACTTACCTTCGTCAGGCTGAGTGTGCTCACGGGCAACCGCTTTAATTGCTTCAACTTTTGACAATATTTGCGTCGCAATATTAATCACTTCATTACCCGCAGGGGTAACATGTGTTAAGTGCTTGCCACTACGTCCAAAAATTTGAATACCTAATTCATCTTCAAGCATGCGTACTTGTTTACTAATACCTGGTTGCGAGGTAAATAAACTTTCAGCAGTCGCTGATACATTTAAATTATTATTTAATACTTCGACGATATATCGTAATTGTTGTAGTTTCATATGTATTTATAACCTTTTTGCTTATAACAAAAATATATACAAGTTAAGCTAAATATACCATTTAATTTTTATTTTATGATGATAAAAATACATTTTAGGTAATATACATATAACCATACTTTATATTAACCAGTAAAAAAAATAATAAATGTTAAAGTAAAGTGTCGATAAACCTATGCTAAGGCAATCATTTTTTGTAGACTGGTTGGATAGTTTTAAATAAAAATAAGAGTAATTAACTATGATGATGATCATCATTGGATTAATTATTGCTCTACTGGTTATTGTGGTAGTAGTAAATGCAATCCAACAGCATAAAGAAAAATTAGAAAAAGAAAAACGCACGCGTGCTGCAAAGCAAAAAGCCATTATTAACGAAACTGAAGACTTAATTTTACATTTGGCTAATATCCCTTCTAGCCCAGCGGTAAGTGAAATTTTAAATAAACGTAGCTTAAACGCAATTAAAGCAATGAAGGAGATAATGCCTGAAACCAAAAATATCAAGAGTAAAATCCAGGAATTTCAAGCGCGTTATCAAGCCTCAAAAGATTTAGCTGCTACCCCTCCATCACAAGAGGAAGTGTTTACCTTACCGGATAATGACCAACATTTAGTACAAATTTTGCAAGTCATTAAAAAGCTAAGAGCGACATTAAAATCAGAACAAAGCAAAGGTTCGTTAGACGCACAAACTTTTATTGTTGAAGACAAACGCCTTGATGCTATGCAACTTAAAATAAATGTTGAAAGTTTATTTAAACGCGCCAATCAGGCATACGGCAATCAAATGATCGGCTCGGCCAGGCAATACCTAGAAAAAGCCTTACAATCAATTGCTGATAATTCAAATCCTTCTGAATATAAAGAAAAAATGAAAGTCGAAATTGAAGATAAACTTGAAGAGATAACCAATCAACTTAAAAATGCTAATGCTGAAGACCGCGAGAAAAAAGCTAAGTCTGAAGAAGATGAATTGGATATGTTATTTCAACCGAAGAAAAAATGGTGATTTGATTATTTTAATCAGCCACTTACCAAGCCAGCATTTGCTGGCTTTTTTATTGTTAAAATTCAACCCGTTCACGCTATAATAGCTTTTTACTCTCAAGTACTTCATAACAGTTTTTTTATGAGCAACAGCGCCATTATACAAATTGTTTTGCCTTCTTTTCTCAGAAGGGCAATGAAAGCTTACGCTTTAAAAGCAGCCATAAGAGATTGCGGTGCCGATTTAAATCGCATTGGCCGCTCTCGTAACTGGCAATTAAAAGCCAACGCCGAGCAAATTGAAATTATTATCCAGTTTGTCGAGTCGTCACAGGAAGCAAGTTGGCAATGGTTAGCGAAAAAACTCAAAGAGCATGTGTGTTACACAACTTACGAAAGCTTATTGCAACTGGCAAAACGTAAACCGGGTATTACGGTGAATGAATTAATGGCAAAAACTGACTGTACCATCGCACAAGCCAGACAAGTCATTGATGAAATTGAATTTTCTGATGAATAGTTGATAGTGATGGCTAGTGATTAGTGATTAGTAATTAGTAATTAGTGATTAGTGATTGGTGATTTATCCAAATATTTACGCCAGTAAAATAATAAGCGAGTTACTGATTTACAAGATGAATTCGCCAATGATATTTCCCGTCAAAAATTAACAATAAAAAAGGGGCTTAAAGCCCCTTCTTACTAATTAACCTCAGTTCCGGTTAATTAAGTTCTCATTTATCGACAAGCTATTAATTAATGGTTTAATTTAGTCATTAATAGCAATAACCATGAATTACGAAAACAAACAATCGTGTAGTTGTTCAACAACTGAATTTGCTTCACTTTCATCAACTAAAAAGCATAAGTTGTTTTCACTGGCGCCATGACAAATCATGCGCACATTAAAATTAGTTAGGTTGTTAAAAATAGTACGACCTATGCCTTTAGTTAAATGCATGTCGTTACCAATAACGGCCACTAATGATAAACCGTGCTCAACGGTTACCTCACATAACTGTTCTAACTCTCCAACAACTTGGCCGGTGATTAACGATTGAGTCGAACCGGTTGGGTTATCAAAGGTTAAAGCAACACTAATCTCACTGGTAGTAATTAGATCAACACTTAATTCATGTTTGGCAAGAATAGCAAAAACTTTCGCCAAAAAACCGCTGGCATGTAACATTGCTGGGCTTTTTACTGTTACTAACGTTTGCTCGCGACGTAAGGCAATTGAGCGATACGTAGGGTTTGACTCAACACTTTGCTGAATACGCGTACCACCAACATCCGGCTCTTTACTAGAACCAACAAATACGGGGATGTTTTGACGCATCGCAGGGATAAGCGTCGCAGGGTGTAAAATTTTTGCGCCAAATGTTGCCATTTCAGCGGCTTCATCAAAGCTAATTTCTGGAATTGGTCGCGCTTTGGCAGTAATACGTGGATCAGTTGTGAAAATACCAACAACATCCGTCCAAATAGCTAAATTATCTGCATCTAATGCTTCGGCTAATATTGCGGCACTATAATCAGAGCCGCCGCGACCTAAGGTAGTCGTATTTCCTAAGCCGTCTTGGCCAATAAAACCTTGAGTAACAATTACTTTATTTGTTAATAATGGTTTTAATACTGTTTGTGCTTGTGCTCTAACTTGGTCTAAATCAACCGCTGCAGCGCCATATAAACTGTTGGTTTTCATCACTTGGCGGACATCAAATTGCTCACCATTAACACCAACACTTTGTAATACTTGTGCAAAAATACGTGAACTGAATTGCTCACCAAACGACAAAATACTATCAGCAGTTTTTAAGGTATGATTTTCAGCTTGTTGCGCCGCTAAATTGGCTAATTCTGATAACAAGTCATTCACTACAACATTGATCTCATCTTCTACCGATAAGTGTTGAGTGATATTTAATTGAATATCGCGAATACTGGTAATAATGTCTAATTGCTCTGGCGCAGGAACATCTGCTTGGCTTAATCGTACTAATAAGTTGGTAACACCTGAACTTGCTGAGACAGCAACTAAGCGATTACTTGGATTATTTTTGATGATTTGTGCACAACGTAACATTGCTTCGTGATCAGCAACGCTGGTTCCGCCAAATTTGGCAACAGTTAATGTAGACATAAAGGGTCTCCCTATTTTAGCTAACGCTAAGTAAAATTAAGGAAGAGCATGACTGAGCAGTTGAACGGAGGAAGAGTTTCACACCGAAACAAAACAATTTCAGCCAGAAGCTCTCCACCTTGGTGAATGACATTGCATTCACGGTGACAGTTGTAAGGATTCAGCCTTAACAACCGAGTTATACATGCCACAAGTGTATAACCCTCGGCGAAAAACTCCCTAGGAAATGGTCGTTGGAATTGCGGTTCCTTACATTTCTTACCTAGTTTTCGCACCTCTTCTGGTGTTGGTTAAATTAGAGTAAAGTATCTAAATTAACCAACGGCGTTATTAAACACCAATCATTAATTAAATGCAATGAATTAATTTAGAATTTAGTTTAGGTGTTAGGAATCTTCATTATTTCAATGATCTTTATTTGTTCGCTTGTTATAGTCGCCAGCATAAATTTTATCAATATTGCCCAGCGAAACTTTCAACATGGATCTTTTTTTCTTAAAAAAATTATTGAGCTTTTTCTTAATGCCCTTAAGCTTAATAATTATCTTCCTTTGCTTAGCTATTATTTTTCATAAAAGAAATTCAAAACTTAGCTTTCGTTATTTAATTATTGGCACCGTTTTATTAGTAATTACCACTCTTCCTCCCATTTCCGATTCGCTAATGGAATCATTAGAAAATAATTATCCTGCTTATACTAAATCTAACGACGATATTGATTATATCGTCGTATTAGGTTGCTATCACTATAGTGATGACCGTTTGCCTGCCACTATGCAGCTTAAAACATGTTCATTACAACGCTTGGTTGAGGCTGTACGAATTGCTAACCTACACCCCAATGCACTTATTATTATGTCCGGTGCTGCAGGGCATAACCCAGAATCAAACGCAGAAAAAATGAAAGAAGCGGCAGTAATCTTAGGTGTGGCTGATGAGCGAATTTTAACTGAAAACTTCCCCAAGGATACACAAGAAGAGGCTGAGTTAATTTCGCCACGTATTAAAGGCAGCAAAGTTGTATTAATCACCAATGCTGATCATATGTTACGTTCTATCAATTATTTTAAGCACGAAGGTATCAACGCTATCCCAGCTCCAGCAAGCTATTGGGTTAAGGGTAACGTTAACGTGAAAGGATTTAGCTGGAACTATTATACCCCTCACAGCAAAACATTAGAACAAACCACCATTTATTGGTACGAATCTTTAGGCTTAATCGCCCAGTGGTTTAATCACCTTTTTAGTGAAAATAAAATTGAGCCTAAAGGGCAAAACATAAAAGAAAATGAAATAACTAAAAAAGTACATAGTGAAAAAGAAAGTGAAAAAGGAACATAAAAATAGATAATAAGCACTAAGCAAGCTCAGTTCCGCTTAAATTATCATTATAAAACAAATGATTATAAATCCCATCAAACCGAGTTGAGGTTAAATAAACACTAAAATTAGCCCTGCCAGTACAGTAACGTTTAAGCGTTACTGTACTGCTTAGCCGAGACTTATGAACCAATGCATCTTAGCTAAGAGTTATTACTGCTAAACTCTTAAGCTTAAATTATGGCTAAGCTCATGTTTATGTTTATCTGCATAGTAATAATTAGCGTCAGTAGTTATCAAACCGGATTATCAATATCAATAAACTTAACCTCAAGGGCAAACTGCTCGGCTAAATGCTCGCCTAACGCTTTTACGCCATAACGCTCAGTTGCATGATGCCCAGCTGCAAAAAAATGAATATCAAGTTCACGCGCACTATGGGTGGTTTGCTCTGATGCTTCACCACTAATAAAAGCATCAATACCTTGAGCCGCAGCTAAATCAATATAGCCTTGCCCCCCACCAGTACACCAAGCTACTGTTTTAATCAAACCGTTACTCGCACTTGAAAGATGAAGGCTTTGACGTTGCAACTTATTACTAAGCAATTGATTAAATGCATCTGCGCTCAGCGCTTTACTCAACTCCCCTTTTACCACCACTGAAAAAGGATTATTTTCTTCAACTAAGCCGGTAACTTTAATGCCCAATAATTTCGCTAGTTGAGCATTATTGCCAAGTTCAGGGTGCACATCTAACGGCAAGTGATAGGCTAACAAACTAATATTATGATCAAGTAGCGCTTTAATACGGTGATATTTCATGCCGGTAATGACAGGCGCTTCATTTTTCCAAAAATAACCATGATGAACCAATAAAGCATCAGCTCCTTCGGCGATAGCAGCGTCGATTAACGCTTGTGATGCGGTAACTCCGGTGACAATTTTTTTAATCTCATTTTTGCCTTGAACTTGCAGGCCATTCGGGCAGAAGTCTTTAATTAACTGCGGGCTTAATAATTCGGCTAAGTAATTTTCTAGTGATGATAGTTGCAAAATGGTTCTCGTCACGTTGTTAACATTCAAAAAAGAATATTAACATTTTCAATTTGAATGTTTTAACAAAATACTATTTTTTTAATCGAGCTGCCGGTTGTTACGTTTTAATCGGCTTAACCAGTAATAACGCCCGTTGCCCTATTGGCACCTTAGCATTAGGAAATAACACCGCTTCTTCATCGTCGGCACTTATAAAAACACCGTCACCGTCAGTAGCTAATTTTGTACCTTTTTTAAAGGCGGTGAAATTGGCAATATCATCAGCAAAATGAAAGCTAAAATTAGCAGATTGTTTATCAAGCCGGCGGGAAATTTCAAATAACTTTAAAGTATTGGTTGGTGTGGCAACTAAGCTTGGTATGACAAACTCAGTATTGGATAATAATCCACGCAACAACTGGCTAAATCCGGCAACATCGGCTAAATCATTCTCGCCAAAAGCTTTAGCTTTACCAAGCTCTACAGTAAAAGAATTAGCGTGAAATTGCACCGACGAAAAATAGCTAAACGTGGCGGTTGGCGCATTAGCAAACAACACCGCATCAATGCCGCTATAATTAAGTAGGTCTAATTGTTGTGGTGGGCAGACAGCGCCGTGTAAAAAAGGACAGATAGCAAATTTCGGATATTTTGACGCCCGAATAGCAGCATGCAGATCATAATGATAACGGTTGCTTATTTGCTGATTAATCACACCACTAGTATTATCGGCAAGGTTAGCTTTGACAGTCGCATGAGTATTAATTGTATTATTAGCGTGGTTAGCATGGCGATAAAAGGCAAATAACGCCCCTTCTAGTACTTTAGCGCGTTTACGTTCAAAATTAATAATGCCTTCATTTAACAAATAAGCACCGCTGAATAAACTATTGAGGTTTTCTTCAACAAAGCGCTGATTTAAATTAATAGCCGCCGGATTCCCAATAATAAACATCACTCGATGTTTTAACGCTATTTGTCCTAGAATTAGTTGTTGAATTAAATCGCCACACAACTCAATTGGTGCGGTTTCATTACCATGAAGACCTGATGACAAGACAATATCTTTAGTAACGATTGATAAGGCTAAATTGACCGGTTCGAAGATAATAATACCAGTATCGTAAACCGTAACGTTTAATACTTGCTGCTCTGGCGCTGTGACCTGAAAATCAAAAGGCGGTAGCGCCCATTCATGGCTTAATGTCAGCGCGAGAAAGTCACCGTCTACCATCAGTTGTTGTTTAAAGTCTGGCATTGACACTTGCTCCTGATAAACACATTAAGTATTAAATAGTTACGGTGCTAACTTTGTAATTAATACTGCCCTGTAATAATGAAAAACTAACTTACTGATTTAAGGTTAGTGTAAATTTAATCAATCCCCATAGTTAACCGAACTAAATATCTAAAAAAATAATAAAAATCCCCCCTCAGAACGAAACACTAAAAGCAAAAAAGCCAGTTTATTAATAAACTGGCTTTTTAGTTCTTAGCTTAAGAGCTTCATCAACAACTACATTAAACTTCAATCGGATAGCTAATAACTCGGTAAGTCACTACTAGTAACGCAAGTACTGCCCCACCGGTTAAGCTTAACCTGATATTTTCGCCCACGTGTCACGTAAACCAACCGTGCGGTTAAACACCAGTTTGCCTGCAACAGCATCTTTATTATCTAAACAAAAATAGCCTTGACGTTCAAACTGAAAAGCGACTTCCGGCTTTGCATTTGCTAAATACGGTTCAACTTTCGCACCTGAGATAGTAATTAACGACTCAGGGTTGATCACACTATGAAAGTCTTCCGCTGCAGCAGGGTTTGCGACAGTAAATAATCGGTCATACAAGCGGATTTCAGCATCTAAGCTTTGCTCGGCACTTACCCAATGAATCACGCCTTTTGGCTTAGTGCCATCAGTTGGATTTTTACCTAAAGTTTCAGGATCATAAGTACAATAAACCGTCGTAACATTGCCATCGACGTCTTTATCACAACGGGTTGCGGTAACAACATAAGCACCACGTAAACGAACCGCTTTATCTAACACTAAACGCTTATATTTTTTATTCGCTTCTTCACGAAAGTCTTCTGCTTCAATATAAAGTTCTTTGCTAAATGGCACAATACGCTCACCTTGAGACTCATCACTTGGATGATTCTTCACAGTTAACTCTTCTACTTGCGCACTATCGTAGTTTTCAATCACTAATTTAATCGGATCTAATACCGCCATTGCTCTCGGCGCATTATCATTAAGATCTTCACGAATACAAGCTTCTAACACGCCCATTTCAACCGTGTTATCCATTTTAGTGACACCGATACGTTTCGCAAATTCACGCAACGAACCAGGGGTATAACCACGACGTTTAAATGCAGCAATCGTTGGCATACGCGGATCATCCCAACCATTAACTAGCTTTTCTGATACTAGGTCATGCAACTTACGTTTACTCATCACCGTATATTCAAGGTTTAAACGAGAGAATTCATACTGGCGCGGCTGTACTGCAATAGAAATATTATCAATAACCCAATCATATAAACGGCGGTTATCTTGGAATTCTAACGTACATAATGAGTGAGTTACCCCTTCGATCGCATCAGAAATACAATGGGTAAAATCATACATTGGATAAATACACCACTTATCACCGGTTTGATGGTGATGGGCAAACTTAACACGATAAATGATCGGGTCACGCAAACACATAAAACTTGACGTCATATCAATTTTAGCGCGCAGCGAACATTCACCTTCTTTAAAGTCGCCATTTTTCATTTTTTCAAATAAGGCTAAATTTTCCGCCACTGAGGTGTCACGGTATGGGCTGTTTTTACCTGGCGCTTTTAACGTACCGCGATACTCGCGTGTTTCTTCACCATTTAAAAAACAGACGTAAGCTAAACCTTTTTCGATTAACTCAACAGCATAACCATAAAGCTTATCAAAATAATTTGATGAATATTGAATATCACCTGCCCACTCAAAACCCAGCCACTTTACGTCGGCTTGAATCGAGTTAACATAATCAATATCTTCTTTTTCAGGGTTAGTGTCGTCAAAACGTAAGTTACATTTACCTTGGTAATCTTGCGCAATACCAAAGTTTAAACAAATCGATTTTGCATGACCAATATGTAAATAACCATTGGGTTCAGGCGGAAAACGAGTCTGAACGCCACTGTGTTTGCCGCTTTCAAGATCAGCATCAATAATTTGGCGAATAAAATTGCTTGGACGGTTTTCAACTTCCGACATCCAGAGAACCTCTAAAAAAGATAAGAAAAAAAGTTTGAGCGGCATTATAGCAACAGATACCAGCGTCGAATAGCCGCTAAGTCATTATTTTATTGGTGGTAAAGTATAAAGGGCATTTACTGATAAAATGCCCGGGTTAATTATCAAGCCGCAGGCTCTGAAATTGGCTTGTTTAGCGCAGACTTTTCTGGGTAATTTACCCCACCATTTGTCAAGCTGCTAGGCTGATTTATTGCGACCATTGGCGCTATTGGTTCAACACCATTATCGCTTGCTAGTGGCTCGCCAAGCTCTGCCTTCACCTTAATCTTGTCTTTATTAAAAACAATATATAACGCGGGTAAAAATAATAAACAAATAAAGGTGGTAAATAAAATACCAAAACCTAATGAAACTGCCATCGGCACCACAAACTGTGCTTGGCGCGAAGTTTCAAAAACCATCGGCGCTAAACCGCCAAAGGTCGTTAAGGTGGTTAAAATTATCGGTCTAAAGCGGCGCTGACAGGCTAAAATTATTGCTTGCAGTGCTTGCGCTCCTTTTTCCCGTTGCTGATTAGCATATTCCACTAAAATCAAACTGTCATTAACAACGACACCGGCTAGCGCCAGCATCCCCATTAAACTAACAACACTTAGGCCATAACCTAACAACATATGCCCTAAAATTGCGCCAACTGCGCCAAACGGGATCACCGCCATAATTAATAACGGCTGGCCGTAACTTTTAAACGCTATCGCTAAGAGAATATAAATAGCGGTTAACGCAAAACCAGTACCAAGTTCTAAACTTGAAACACTTTCAGCAATTTCTTCCTGTTCACCACCAAACGAAATTATTAAGCCTGGGTAGCGCCCTTGTAGTTCAGAAACTAGCTCTTCTTTTACGGCTTGTTGCACCGCAGGGATCGCTTCTTCTGGTAATATTTCCGCGCCTATTTTTTCAACCCGTAATCCTTTTTGGCGCACGATACGTGCTGGCGCATAAATTTTCTCAATATTGGCAACAGTGCCCAGCGGCGCATAACCACCGCCTTGGGTTCGGATCATTAAATTTTCAATGTCATTGGCTTTTTCCCGCTCTTCTTTTGGTAAGCGCACTAGGGTGATTACTTCACTGCGCAGACGATGCTGACGCTGTGCCCTTGAACCGTATAAAGATGAACGCATTTGTGAGGCAAGATCAGAAGCATCTAAACCTAAGGCGCGACCATTTTCATTTAAGGTCAATTTCCATTGCGGTTTACCCGCTTCCATCGAATTAACTGTCGCAACCACGTTATCAATTTTATTTAAAAAGCTGATCGCATCTTTGCCCGCCGCCTGTAATTGACTCGTGTCATTATGGCGTAATTCCATGGTCAGCGAAGCATCAGCTAATTCACTGCTACCGCGCCTTGCCCCTGAAAAACGTAATTTACCTTGACGATTTAAATAGCCGGAGTCTTCCCGCCACCATTCTTTGATGTCATTCGAGCTAAAAGCACGTTCTTCACTTGGCACTAACAGCAGCGCCACTTCAACACCGGTATCGGTAATTGAACTTCTTTTCGCGACCAGAATATTTTCCATCGATCTCGATTTAAGCATTTCGTCTGCGCTACTTTCTAACGCATCACGCAAAGCAATAGCCTTTTCTAACGGCTCACTTTCTGATATTTCAAAACTCGCTTTAATCCAGCGACTATCAAGCCGCGGATACAAGCTAAACCCCATTTTCCCGCTAAAAGCATGGGCGAGAACAATCAATAAAATAGCGGTACCAATACCGATAGTTAAGCTTGGCCAACGCAAACATTTTTTTAAAAATGGCGAATAAACATTAAAAATAAAATAAGCTAATGATGCACTACAACGCTCTTGCATGGCATTAAATATTTTGGTTAAACGATTCGGATCTTTATCGTTAATATGCGCTAAATGCGCTGGCAAAATAAATAAGGCTTCAACCCATGAAATTAAAAAGCAAAGTACCACCACAACAGGGATCGCGCCAAACAGTAACTTCATGCTACCGGGCAATAATAATAGCGGTAAAAAGGCAACTATATTGGTTAAAATGGCAAAGGTCAGCGGCTTAGCCACTTCTTTAGCCCCTTGAATTGAAGCATCGACATACGACATGCCTTCTTGCACATGGGAGTAAATATTCTCGCCGGCAATAATGGCATCATCAACAACAATCCCGAGGGCGATAATAAAACCAAACATCGAGACCATATTGATTGAAATATCAAACAGCGGCATTAATAAAATGGCGCCAAGAAATGAGCTTGGAATACCAACCACAACCCAAAATGCTAATTTGAACTTTAAAAACAAGCTCATCACAATCAGCACCAATATTAAGCCGACAAAAGCATTACTGAGTAATAAACCTAAACGTTTTTGATAGTTAGACGCGTCATCATCCACCACAGCTAAACCTGAATTAGGCGGTAACATGGCTTCTAATTCTGGCCACATTTCACGAATTGACTCAGCAATATCAGTTGGGCTTTGATCGCCAACCCGATAAATTTTTAAGCGCGCAGACAGTCGGCCATTATAAGTAACAATACGCCATTCATCAGCAAAACCTTCCGTGACACTGGCAATATCCCCAAGTAATAATTGATCGCCGCCATTGTTAGAAATAATAGGTACTTGCGCTAACTCTTCCGCCCAATATTTTCGCTCATCCACCGAGACTAAAATATCACCACTGGCCGCTTTTATTTTACCCGCTGATTGCTCTAATACCCCTCTTTTAATTTCAGATGACACTTGGTTAAGTGTTAAATCATAGGCCTGCAATGTCTGCTGGGGGATCTCCACATGAATTTCTTCTTTTGGGATCCCTGACAAACTTACTTGCGTGATATACGGCGATTGTAAAATTCGGTCACGTACTTGCTCGGCTAAGCGTTTAACACTGAATTTATCAGTGTCAGCATGTACCACAATTTCCATCACGTCGAGCACCTTTTTATCAAGCTTGACTCTCGGCCTTTCCATGCCGGCAGGAAATGAGCTAATACGATTTACCGCTTGTTGCGCGTCTTGGTAAACTTTTTGGCCATTAGCATCAGCTTCTAATTCACCAGAAATACGAATATACCCAGTATGAATTGTGGCATCTACCTTTCTGATCCCTTGAATACTATCAAGTACATCTTCAATCGGCGCCGAAATACTAGATTCCATTTCACTTGGCGCTGCGCCAGGATAACTAACGCTCACGGAAATACTGTCTAAAGTAGTTTCTGGCATGTACTCTTTACGGATCACCAAAGACATAACCAAACCACCTAAAATTAACGCCAGCATTAATAAATTAGGGGCAATACCGTGGCGGATCATCCACGTCATCGGATTAACAGTCATTAGCTAGCCCTCTTCTTACTATCGGTATTGTTATTTTCATTTACTTGGCGTTTTGCTTTTTTGCGAGTTTTCGGTAGTTGTTTATCACTAAATTTATTTAGCTCGGCCATTTCAGCTTCTAAGCTTTCTAGGTATTTTACTTTTACCGGCATACCTAACGCAGTAACACCCGGTTTTTCAGCTAAGGCTAAATCGCCAGGTTTAAAGTTACCGGCAACATAAACTAAGTCGGGTCCTTTAAACAAAACATTAACGCTGCGTTTTTGCATCGTTTTTTGCCCGTCGATAACCCAGACCGTATTATCAGGTAATAACCAACTCGCTTTCAGGGTCCAAGCATCTTCAATCTCTACACCGGTTAACTCTGCATTAACAAAATCATTGATAAATACAGGTGGTTGCCCAGTACTAGCATTCGAAGTTTCATCTTGTATAACTCGTGTATTTAAAGGATCGTCTATCGCTAATAAAATTTTTGCTTGACGGTCTCGACTATCTAATTCGGGTAATACCGATATTATTTTTGCACTGCGCGTTCTGCCTTCCCCCCAAATTTGCGTTTGCGATAAAGTAACGATTTCATTTTTATTTAATAAGGCTAAAAAGCTTCTTGGTACTTTTACTTCTAACCAAAAAGTTTCAACATTCACTAAGGTAAACAACGAGCTGTTTTGGCCAACACGACTGCCGCGGCCAATATTACGTTTAATAATTTGGCCTTTAAAAGGCATTTCTACTTGCGTTCTGGTCAATGCGACTTGCGCTTTTTCAACATTGGCTTGTGCTGATGCGAGCTTAGCTTGGGCCGATTTAAATTGTGGTTCACGCAATACCAAGGCCATTTCAATTGACGAATCATCAATATTTTCAATTAACGATAGCTCTTCTTTTGCTAGCTGACGTTCAACGCGTTCTAGATCAAAGTTTGCTTGTGCTTGAATAAGCTGTGCTTGCTGGTTGCGTAAATTTAATTGATAGTCGGTTTGATCTATTTTCACCAACCATGCCGACTTATCTAAAAAATTACCTGGTTTAGCCGCAGGGTTAAGTTGCTCTATTTTTCCGGAAACTTCAGCGACAATATTCACTTGCTCAGACGGGATCACTACACCAGTTGCCTGCCATTTCGGCTTAATGGGCGATTTTTTAATCTCGGCAACTTTAACGACGCGCAGCTTTTCGTCCGAGCGATGGTGTTTCGAGCGTTTAACCTCGGTCGAGTTTAAAATTTCATTGGCAAAATAAAGCGCAATAATCACCATTAGCCAAGGTAACCATTTGCGATAAGAAGTTTTAATAAATGTCATGATAGTGATTACCTTACTGCCTCAGTATTGGGCTCAGCAATAACTGAGGCGCTAACTGTAGGTGAATGCTCAATAGTGTTAAGTGATAGCGGCATAAAATCCTGCTCAGGATCAAAATTACCGTGGCTTAATTTTCGATAAAGTTGAACTCGATTATTTAATAATGATTTCTGGGCATCAATTGCTTGTCGCTCTAGGGTTAAGCTAGTTTCTTGTGCTTTAAGTAAAGCTAAATAACTACTTTTACCATTGAGGTATTGTTGCGAAGTCACCCGCTCAGTTTTTTTAGCCAGTGTTAACTGGAGGTGTAATTGTTTCGATATTTGATAGAGCTGTTGTTCGTTAATCAAACTTACTTCAACATCATAAATCGCATCTAACCAAGCTTGTGAAAAATCAGCGTAACTTGCAGCCAAGTTATACTCACGCTGTTTGATTTTATTATCTATTTCGCCGGCGTTAAAAATAGGCATAACCAGTGAGGCGGCTAAGTTTCCTAGCCAATCATCAAAAAGTTCAACGGTTGAACTTTTACTGGTTGAATAATTAGCTCTTAAAGTTAAACGCGGAAATTTTTCCGTTACCGCGGCCGCCAAACTGGCATCACTTGCTTGTAAATTGGCATAGGCTTGTTGTATATCAGGGCGTGCATGCAGCGCCTGTAATGGGATTGTTTGTTCAGGTAAAATATTTAACTTAGGTAAAGCTATCTGTGCTAATTCAGGTAACTGATATTCTGCCGTACCTAACCAAACGGCTAACTGCTTTTTATAGGTTTGTAATCTTGCCTGATTTGTCGCTTGCTGGGAAATGATGGACTCAAGTAAACGCTTTTGTTGCCAAATATCTGTCACCGAATTTTTACCTAAAGCGAAGCGGCGATTAATCACACTTAAAGCGGTTTCAGTGCGTTGATATTGCGCCGCTAATAATTGTTTTTTATGGCTTTCAGCCAGCCAATTTAACCAAGTGGCGCTCACGCCGCCAGCAACGGTATTTAAACGCGTTTTATGCAGTGCTTGTTTACTTATTAAATCCCATTGTGCTTTTTCTTCAAGGGCAGCAATACCGCCCCATAAATCCAATTCCCAACTAGACGATAATCCGAAAGAACCGCTTTTAACTTTATCTAACGACTCGATATCGGCAGTGCCATTGGCGGTAAAATTTAAATCTGGATAACGCGATGTGGTTGAAACCGCTAGTTGCGCCTGAGCACTTTGCACACGGGCTAAGGTTGCTAACAAACTATAATTTTGCTGTAACGCTTGTGCTATTAACTGATCAAGCTGATGGTCGTGAAAAAGTTGCCACCACTTGTCAGTTTCGGCAATCGTTGTAAGGTGATTATTGCGTTTTTGCTCACCCTGCTCGGGGTTAACAAAAGGTACATAAAATGAGCGCGGCGTTGAAATCGAACATGCCGATAACGCCAAGATCAAAGCGCCAGCACAATAATTTTTAAATAAGTGATGATAAAAAAACATAATTAATAAACAGTAGGAGCAAATTATTACTTAATCACGTTAAACATCTCGAAAAGAGAGACGCTATTAAGAGTAAGTAATTGCACTAATAACTAATTTATTTATAACATATTATTTTATTGTAAAGGTGACATTTACACTGTCGTTTGGTAGTTGCACTAGAATGAATTAAGCTGATCGGGACACCTCAGCTAATCCCAAAGTTAATAGCACAGCTAAAAATACGGCAATATTACAATAACGAGTATTTCAGACAATAAAGGGTTAAGCCTCAGGCGTTTTTTCTTCACCGGTTAATACCGCTAAAACTAAAACAAAAAAACATAACACAACATTAAATAGCGGTAATTGTAATGAGCGCGGCATCGCATAAATAAGCGAAACACAAGGGATCCAAACCAGCCAATTAGTAATAACTAAACTGGGAATACGTAAAGTGAAAAATTCTTTATTAACCTGCTTTTTAAATAATACCCAGTTAAAGTCACAATCTTTCCATAAATACGCCAGCGTAATAAATGGGCAGGTAATAAAAGCGCTCCACAGAAACTGATCAACAAAAGTTTTCGTCGCTATGGTGGCAAAGTTATTTTCAGCGCCAAACCACTGGGTTTGATAGGCGTAAAAACCATCAACAATAAAACCTAAAAAGGCCCAAAAAACACAATAAAATAGCGCTTGCTGGAAAGGCTTATTGGTTATTTTTCCCGCTAACAATAAATAACAATAAGGAATAGCGCCGCCAAAAATTGCCGTTGAATAAACAGAAAAAGACACACTATACTGGCTTTTAAGCTCGCCTATTGCCTGAAAAACAGGTAAAGCACTTGGCCAATAGAAATAACTAACGCCAATAAACACCGCAATAAACTGTAAAAATATAGCGGGGACTAAATTAGCCTTAAAAGCATGTTTAATTAATAAAATAAAAGGGGATTGATTTGACACTATGACACTTTCTAATGAAATATTTTTATTAAATAAGATTATAACTGTAATACCGACTTACTAATAGACACAAAGTTTACTAGCGCTTATGCTATTGCGAAAATAAAATAATCAAATGGACTTATTATCATGTTTTCGTTTACTAAAATAACTAAAAGAATTTTCGCTGTGTTTCTTGTTTTAAGCATAACCTTGCCAAGCTCAGCCCAAGTAAATGAAGAAATATCTCAGTATCTGACCACAATAGAAAAACCTAAGCCGCTAAAAAGAGTTTCTCCGCAATATCCAATATCGGCAGCTAAAACAAAAAGAGAAGGCTGGGCAATATTCAACTTTACCATTGAACCCGATGGCAGTGTGTCAAATATTCAATTAGAAGAAAGTTTTGGTAGTAAAGCTTTTGCCGTAGAAGCTCGAAAAGCAATAAAGGAATGGGAATATAAACCAGCTTTCGAAAATGGTAAACCTATTCAACAATGCGTCAATAGTGTTCAATTTGACTTTATGATGAAAGGAGTTGAGTCGGGAATAACCCGAGGCTTTAAAAAAAGTTACAAAAGAATCATCGCTTTTTTACAAGAAAACGAGCTTGAAAAAGCTAAAGAAGAATTAGAAAAATTTAATATACATAAAATGCATAACATCCGCGAAAGTAATTATATGAATACCCTTTGGATCGAGTATGCAAAAAAAATTAACAACGAAAAATTACAACTAACGCATTTAAAAAAAATTATGTTTAAGGGTCAAAAAGAGTCTCCTAATTATAAGTTAGGTGTGTTAAATGAATTATTAGTATTAGAAATTAAATTCAAGCGATTTAAAGACGCTTTTAGAACCCATAGAGAACTAAAGAAGCTTGAGGTTGCTAGCTCACATTTTAAGACATACCAGAGAATAATTAACAATGTTAAAGATATAATTTTAGGAACGGATATTATCGCGATTGATGCAAACATCGAGCGTGAAGATTATTGGCGTCATCACTTAGTTCGTAATGAATTTTCAATCACTAACATGCAAGGCAGCTTACATAAAATAGAAGTTCGCTGTGCCAATAAACGCCATATCTATACCATTGAAGAAAACAGTACTTGGAAAATCCCAACTCAATGGAAACACTGTAGCATTGACGTTTACGGTGCCAACAATGCAACATTTACTTTAATTGAACACCCTTTTGAGTCGGCACTCCTAAAAAAATCAAGCCAACAAGCAAGCGAGTAACAACACCAATGATCAGACAAGAAACCAATCCTATTTATACAGCAAACCCTGCCCGCTATGAAAAAATGGCTTATCAACGTTGCGGCAACAGCGGTATCAAATTACCGCGACTGTCACTGGGCTTATGGCAAAATTTTGGCAATCATGACGCTTACGAAAATGGTCGAGAATTAGTGCAAACTGCCTTCGACAATGGCATCAACCATTTTGATTTAGCGAACAATTATGGCCCCCCTTATGGCGCAGCAGAAAGTACTTTTGGCCGGATTTTAAAACAAGACCTATCGCCCTATCGCGATGAATTATTTATTTCAAGCAAAGCAGGTTACGATATGTGGCCGGGGCCTTTTGGTGACGGTGGTTCAAGAAAGTATCTAGTGTCGAGTTGTGATCAAAGTTTGCAGCGTACTGGGCTCGCGTATTTTGATGTTTTTTATCACCACCGTATGGATCCTGAAACACCGATTGAAGAATCGATGCAAGCACTCGATTATATCGTCCGTTCAGGTCGCGCTTTATATGCGGGGATTTCAAATTATCGCCCTGAAGAAACTAAAAAAGCAGTCAAAATATTAAATGAGTTAGGGACGCCGTTATTAATTCACCAGCCAAGATACAATATGTTTGATCGCTGGATAGAAGACGGCTTAACCGATGTGTTGAAAAAGAAAGGCGTTGGCGCCATTGTTTTTTCACCGTTAGCACAAGGTTTATTAACCAATAAATACCTAAACGGGATCCCTACAGATTCTCGTGCTGCCAATAGCGACATTATTCACTTAAACGAAGACCAAATTACGCCAGAAAAAATAACAAAAGTAAAACAGTTGCATGAAATGGCTGAGCAACGCGGCCAAAGCTTAGCGCAAATGGCTATTGCTTGGACATTAAGTAATGATGCCGTTACAACCTGTTTAATTGGCGCCAGTAGAAAAGCGCAAATTCTAGACTCATTAGCCGCATTAGATAATTTAGACTTCAGTGAAAAAGAGCTAAGCACAATAAATAATATTTTAGCGTAATTCTTAAATGCCTAACTTTACATAACTTACCGTGTTTCAAACCATTTGGAATATAGAACGCTTGAGATATTTGAAACAGTTTAGTTGTGTAAAGTTTATCACTCATTTTATTTACGCTCGTCGTTATCAAAACAACTTTCAATCACCAGCGCTTTATCCTCCTTTTGCCATTTCAACAAAATCATTTAAATAGTCAATTGCTTCATCAGGCTTTCTGATGCCAACAAAGATCTGTTTATACAGCCCTTTTTTACCTAACTTTAGCGCTTTTAAACCTAATTTTTCTTGATACTGAGCAACAAGCCAAGCCGGTAAAGCACTTACCCCGCGTTTACTAGCGACCATTTGTAACATAATGTCGGTTGTTTCTATGGTTTTATGTTGCAATGGACTCACTTGGGCTGGCAATAAGAATTGGCTAAAAATATCCAACCGGCTTGCTTCAACAGGGTAAGTGATCAGGATTTGATCGCTAAGTTGGTGCGCTTCAACATACGCTTGTTGTGCTAACGGATGATCTTGGGGCACAACTAAGACTAATTCATAATCAAACACCGGCGTAAAAACTAGCCCTTTTTTAAAGAGCGGATCAGGCGTTACTAGTGCGTCAATATCATAACTAAATAATGCTTGAATACCGCCAAATTGAAATTGCTGTTTTACATCAACATCAACTGATGGCCATTTAGTTAAATAAGGGGAAACCACCGTTAACAGCCACTGATAACAAGGGTGACATTCCATACCTATTTTTAAGCTACCTTTTTGCCCTTGCGCAATGTACTGCATTTGCTGCTGTGTATGTTCAAATTGCGGTAAAATGCGATTAGCTAAACTTAATAATGCCTGACCTGCTTGTGTCAGCCTGAGGTTCCTGCCTTCTTTCGCCCACACTTTCACCCCTAATAGTTGCTCTAGTTTTTTTATTGAATGGCTCAAGGCCGACTGAGTTAAACATAAATTGTCAGCCGCTTCGGTTAAGGTGCCAACAGTATCAACCTGTTTAATAATGGCAAGATGGGTACGCTCAATCACTTTTATCTCTCATTTACTGTTCTGATCAAATGCTGTTATTAACTGCGCTTATTTACTTCACTTGTTTATTTCAAATCATTACTTCAGGTGCTTATTGAAATAAATAGCCAACAACTACTCATGAGTAAAATTCATAGTTATATTAAATAATACCATTATTATTCATTTATCGTTTATTTTATTCTTTTGCCATCAATGACAACAACTTAAATGAGTAGAGCATGGCAACATTACACAACTTAGGATTTCCGCGCATTGGCGATAAACGTCAATTAAAATTTGCATTAGAGTCATACTGGCGTGGTGATAACGACGCTGAAACTTTGCAAACCACAGCACAATCATTACGAGCGACTAACTGGCAAACACAACAAGCGTTTGATTATCTGCCGGTGGGCGATTTTTCATTTTATGATCACGTACTCGATACCAGCTTTTTAGTTGGCAACATTCCCAGCCGCGCCGAAAATTACCAAGGGGATGAGTTAAATAATTATTTTCGTATTGCCCGTGGTCGCTCGCCTATAGATACCGACTGCACTTGTGTTCATGCCGGAGAAATGACGAAATGGTTCGACACCAATTATCATTATATCGTGCCCGAATTCACCGCGAATACGAGCTTTACCCTCAACAGTGAGAGATTGATCCAGCAAGTACTTGAAGCACAAGCCTTAGGCCATCAAGCAAAGCCGGTATTATTAGGACCGGTCAGTTATTTATGGTTAGGCAAAACAAAAGATCAATCAAACAAGCTAAATTTATTAGGCGATTTAATTAACACCTACAACGAATTATTTACCGCTTTAGCTGCGCATAATATTGATTGGGTACAAATTGACGAACCTATTTTAGTGACTGAATTATCGCAAGACTGGCAACAGGCGATCAGCAGTACTTATCAAGGTTTTAGTGACTATCAAACTAACAATAAACGTCAGATAAAAATATTACTCGCCAGCTATTTTGGCGAATTAAAGGAAAACTTACCGCTAGTATGTGAATTGCCCGTAGCTGGCTTACATCTTGATGCCGTCAATGCCAAACACGAAGTTAGCAGTATTCTTGATAATTTAGCACAAGATAAAGTTATTTCATTAGGTGTGGTTAATGGGCGAAACATTTGGAAAACAGATCTTAATAGCTTACTTGATTGGTTAGCGCCAATTGCACAAAGTTTAGGCGAACGATTATGGTTAGCGCCATCTTGTTCATTGTTGCACGTCCCTGTTGATTTAAGCGCTGAGCATAAATTAGATCCTGAAATTAAAAACTGGTTGGCATTTGCCAAACAAAAATGTGACGAATTACAAATAATTCAACAAGCCGTTAACCACGGTCGAGCAAGTTGCCAAGCAGCGCTAGACGATAACGCCCTTGCCATTAATAGCCGAAAAAAATCGGCGAAAGTTAACAACCCAAAAGTACAACTTAGGCTGAAAGAAGTTACGCCCAATTTAGCCAACCGCAAGGCTGAGTTTTCATTACGTGCCGCGATTCAGCAACCTATTTTTAATCTTCCTGCTTACCCGACAACAACCATAGGATCTTTCCCGCAAACCCAAGAAATTAGAAAAATTCGCCGAGACTTTAAACAAAAAAATATTAGCCAAGCACTATATACCGAAAAAATGCAGCAAGAAATTAAAGCTTGTATCGACATTCAACATGAACTTGATTTAGATGTCTTAGTGCATGGCGAGCCTGAGCGAAATGACATGGTTGAATATTTTGGCGAACAGCTTGATGGTTATGCTTTTAGTGAATTTGGTTGGGTACAATCTTATGGTTCACGCTGCGTGAAGCCGCCAATTTTATTTGGCGATATCTCGCGCCCACAAGCAATGACAGTACAGTGGACTAAATATGCACAAAGTCTAACAACTAAACCAATGAAAGGTATGTTAACTGGCCCAGTAACCATTTTAAACTGGTCGTTTGTCCGAGACGATCAACCGCGGGCAACCAGCTGTTTGCAAATAGCGTTAGCAATAAGAGATGAAGTTCAAGATCTAGAAGAAGCCGGTATCAATATCATTCAAATTGATGAAGCAGCACTACGTGAAGGACTGCCGCTTCGCCAGTCTCAATGGCAAGCTTATTTAGCTTGGGCTATTGAAGCATTTAAGATCAGTGCTAATGGCGTAAACGATGAAACACAAATTCATACCCATATGTGTTATTCAGAATTTAATGACATTATTGCTGCAATTGCTGATATGGACGCCGATGTGATCACCATTGAAACTTCACGTTCAGACATGGAATTATTGGATGTTTTCGAAGCGTTTAATTACCCCAATGATCTTGGCCCTGGTGTTTACGATATTCATAGCCCGAATATTCCAACCGTTGAACAAATGATTAATTTAATGACAAAAGCGGCCAAGCGTATTCCAAAAGAACGCTTATGGGTAAACCCTGACTGCGGTTTAAAAACCAGAACTTGGCAAGAAGTTAAACCTGCACTTATCAACATGGTAACGGCAGCAAAAACGTTACGGGCAAGTTAATTTACTTACGCTACAACTAAGCATATACACTTAGTTTTTATCTATTTATCCCAGAATAAAGAGATAAAAACCAAGTGTATTCGTATTCCGCCACAAAATAATTCGAAGAAATAACTTCTAAGTTTTCCCTAAATACAGCTAAAAACATCGAGTACGGCTACTACGTCTATATAACTATCATTAAAATAAGCACAAGCTCAGCTTTAAAGTTTAATAGCTACTTAACATCAACTAGCATGATAAAAATTGAATATAAGATTTAGTTAACGACTAATAGCAAAAAGCTGAAAAAATAGCCAAAAAGCCATTTTAGACTATAGTTTGTACAGGAAGATAAATTTTTAAAAGGATTTATATTATGAGAATTCTCGTTGTCGATGACATGATCAGTATTCGCCATGTAGTTATTCATATGCTTAGAGATTTAGGATACGACAAAGTTGATGAAGCTTGTGAGGGTGAACAAGCCTTAACCATGCTTAATAATAAACCCTATGATCTTGTTATCACTGATTATTATATGCCAAACATGGATGGCCAACAATTATTGGAAGCGATACGAGCAAAAGAAAGATTCATAAATTTGCCAGTGCTTATTATCTCGTGTGTCGATGACAAAGCTAAAATTAAAGCGCTGATCAAATATAATATTTCAGGATTTATTGTTAAGCCTTTCAGTACCAATACCTTGAAAAAACAATTAAATCGTATTAAACAAGCCCTCCCCACTGAAAATGAATACGTTTTAGGTTAAACCTCGATTCTGTTTCTAAAATTTATTACACTGGGCAAGCTAATTAATAATACCAATTAGCCATTCTTTCTCTCAGTTAACACTTAATGGAAACAGCCATGAATTATTCGGCTTTCGGGCAAAAATTTTCAGCCAGCTCTGGTATTGTCGACCTGATGGATGATTTGGGCACAGCCCTTAACGAAAATCCTGACATTTTATTTATGGGCGGCGGCAATCCTGGCCGTATTCCTGAAATTGAAGCCTTCTTCCAAGATAAATTACTCGATATTGCCCAAGATGAAGAAAAACGCCATAGCTTGCTTGGCATTTATCAATCTCCGCAAGGGGAAAAAGAATTTAGAGAGCAACTCGCTAATTATTTACATTTGCAATTTGGCTGGTCAATTTCAGATAAAAACATTGCGATTGCCAATGGCAGCCAGTCAGCTTTTTTCCTGATCTACAATATGCTCGCTGGCACTATGGCTGACGGTAAGAAGAAGACCATACACTTTCCACTGTCGCCAGAATATATTGGTTATGCCGACGCTGGTATTTCCGACGATTTTTTTACCGCAACCCAACCTGCTATCGAAATTATTGATGATGTAATGTTCAAATATCATGTCGACTTTTCCAAGTTAGTCATTGATGACAGTATTGCAGCGCTGTCAGTGTCAAGGCCAACGAACCCAACCGGCAATGTTATTACGGATGCTGAAGTTTTACACCTTGATGCGTTAGCAAAAGCAGCGAATATTCCGCTAATTATTGACGGCGCGTATGGCCTGCCTTTTCCAAATATTTTATTTACTGAAGCAAAACCGTTTTGGAATAACAATACCATTTTAGTGTTAAGTTTATCTAAACTTGGCCTGCCTGGGATTAGAACCGGTATTGTTATTGCCAATGAACAGTTTATTAATGATTTCACTTCGGCTAATACCATTACCAACCTTGCTTGTGGTAATTTAGGACCGGCATTAAGCAATGGTTTATTTGCCAATAACGACATTAAAAAATTAACCAATATTGTTACTCCCTTTTACCAACAAAAAGCGATGGCAACGGTGGCCGCTTTTAAATTAGCCTTAGCGGGCTTGCCCTTTAAAATTCATCAACCTGAAGGCGCTATTTTCTTATGGTTATGGTTTGATGATTTACCAATTACCACCAAGGCACTTTATCAACGCTTAAAAGATAAAGGCGTGTTAATTATCCCTGGGGAAGATTTTTTTATTGCTGTTGATAAGTCTTGGCAGCATCAATATCAGTGCATTCGAGTATCTTACGCGCAAGACAGTCAAGTGGTGGCAAAAGGCATTGCGATTATCGCTGCTGAGTTACACGCTTTATACCAAGTTCATGCTATTTAATCTCAAAAAAAGTAACCGTTTATTATGAATATTGTTTGTCAAAAATGTTTTGCGACTAATCGCATCCCTGAACAGAAAAATCACCTTGCGGCCAAGTGCGGTAAATGTCAGCAATTGGTTTATAACAAAACACCAACCACCCTAGGGGTTAATAGCTTTTACCCTTACATTGAACGTAATCACTTACCTGTTATTGTCGATTTTTGGGCGTCGTGGTGCGGACCTTGTCAAAATATGTCGCCGGTCTTTACAGCAGTAGCCAAACAATCTGACAATTTATTATTTGCCAAATTAAATACCGAAACAGCGCAGTCAATCTCAGCTGATGCCGCGATCAGAAGCATTCCAACCTTGATATTTTTTCATCAAGGAGAAGAAATTGCTCGTATAGCAGGCGGATTAAATGAGCAGCAAATGAAGCAATGGATCATACAAACGTTACAACAACTTAAATAAAATTGAGTTAAAGTGCTAAGTAGTGACTAAATAGTTACAATACTTACTCGATGAAAATCATACTATATTTTACAGCAAGCTAACTTAAGTTCATGAAATCAACGGCAGTTGGAGTATTTAAACGGTAATGCAGTTTTATCAGCAAAAACTTTTCTCTTTTACACTGGTTTTTATGGTGTACTTTACGATCGCTTGTTCTTTTGATTGTTTTGCTCAATCAAGTATTAGAATACCAAAAGCAAGATCTGCTTACGATCGCTCACAAGACTTTCATACCACCTTGTTAAAAATGGCACTGACCGCAGCAGCTAACGGCAGAGCTGTACCTGAGATTATTGCTGATTATGAAATGACTCAGGGGCGAGCCATCACACAGTTACAAAAAGGACAGTTAATTGATGTTTATTGGACGGTATCAACGTTAGCGATTGAGGAAAAATTACGGGCAATTCCAGTGCCAACATCTAAAGGATTATTAGGCTTTCGTAAGTTTATAATTCATAAAGATAACATCGGAAAATTCAAACAAATTAAAAACTTAGATGATTTAAAAAAATACGTTGCTTGCCAAGGTACTCACTGGCCAGATACCGATATAATGACGGCGGCTGAATTACCTGTGATCACCACTCCTAATTTCGAAAACATCTTTCGAATGGTAAACGCCAAGCGTTGTGATTATTTTCCTAGAGCCTATCACGACCATAGAAATGAAGTGTTAACCAGAGCAAGTATTTATAAAAACCTTTATGCCTTTGATGATATTTTATTGCACTACCCTGCTGCCGTTTATTTTTTCACTAATAAAAAAAATGAAGAACTCGCCAACTGGATTGAGTCAGGCTTAATGATATTAGCAGAGCAAGGTAAGATAACTAAATTAATGGAAAGCCATCCGCTAACCGCACATACCTTACCGCTAAATGATGAGTCAAAAACACTGTTATTAGAAATTAAAAATCCGCTCTTTCCAGATAATGTTAATAAGTCTAATAAATTACTTTGGTATACGCTCAGTGATTTTAACCTATAACTAAACCCTGGAAAAATTAAAGATTATATTCATCAAAAGCCAACAGTTCTTTGCGTAAGCGCTGTTGCTCTTTAATATTATCTATTTCACGCCATTTACGTTTGCTTTGCTTGGTATTCTTTTTAGCTTCATACTCTGATTGGTTATCATTAAGCTCATCTTCAAAGTCATCAAACTTCATTTTATTCATGGTCATTGCTCCGAAATCAAAAAACGCCTTAAACTTAATCAAAGTTGATGACAAAATTATGAACGATAAATGACAAAGTTTTTAATTTATCCCTTTCAACCCAAGATACAAATACCGGCTTTGAAATTATGCAGCGGCGCTGTTAACTAAACGATTATGCTACCGCCAAATATTAATAAGCTATATTTAATAAGCCTAGCAAGATAATAGTTAGCGCTTAGCGCGTGAATAATAACGCTAACAACTGAAAGGAAGTAACCATATAACAGGTCACCTAGGCATTATAAATAATGGGGGTAAATAATGAAGACTGACAGTAAAAAACAATCGATGGTAAAAAGCGGAACACGGCCGTTATGGTTAATGCTGGCGATAACGTTAAGTTACTTTAGTATGACAGCAACGCTCTCCGCTGAGCAGTACAACGGCCAAGATTGGACCTTAAAAAATGCTAATGATGACCCTGTGACTTTGTCAGATTATCAAGGCAAGCCGGTGTTATTGGTGTTTTGGGCAACTTGGTGCCCTTATTGTAAAAAATTACTACCGGGTATTGAAGCGCTACATCAAAAATATGCCAACAATGGTTTAAAAGTTATCGCGGTCAATATTAAAGAAGACTGGCTGCCTAAAGTTTATTGGCGAAACCATGAATACACTTTTGATACCGTATTAGCTGGGGATGATGTCGCCGATATTTACGGTATAAAAGGGACACCTGCCTTAGTATTTATCGCGCCAGACGGAAAAGTATTAAACATTAATTATTTTTCTGATCCCAAACATCCGACCCTAGAGAAATTTGCTCAATACTACCTAAAATAATGTTGTTAGCTAGTTTTTCAGAAAAATAGCATTAAAAAGTGCCGCATTATTATATAAACAAAATTGCTCATAAGCTTTTGTATAATAACGTTCAGCCTTGTTAATTGGTTTGTCGATATTATTTACTGATGCGGGTGCTAATTGCAGCTTTTGTGTTTCTATTCTTTCAACTTGATAACTGTTATAGCGATTAAGATACCAAATACCATTAATCAATAATGATATTCGGTAATAACATTGGATAAGTTGCTTATCTAATTGCGAGGTTGTTTCTACAAACTGCTCGGTTAAGTGTTCAGCCACATCGTCAGTTAACCAAGCCGGTTCAAATAAATGATCCAGTGCCACTATATCGATATTATTAACCGCAAACAGCATGGCAACATCATACTCTCGCGGCATCAAACATAGCGATTCAAAATCAATTAATTTAACCGCCAAATTATCATCAATTGCATCAAAAAAAACATTACCAAAATTTAAATCACCATGACAAAGCACAGGTTTTACTATTTTGTTATTAAGGTAATCATTTAGCGTCTGTAATTGCTGCCCTATTGCACTATTCAATAAATTGAATAGTGTTTGTTGTTGGGTTAAAGGTTGAATGAGCGAGGTTAAAATAGCAGAAAAGTTTAACGCTCTGCAAAAGCTAAGTTCAGGTGTGATTGTTAACTGATGGAGTTTTTTAGCACCCGATAATGCAAGCGAAACTTTATGGTGAAGAGCAAAGTCGGCTGTGGTCAGCAGCTGCCCTGATAACTTTTCAAGCACTATTAGATGTTTGCTATCAGCAATAAGCTCGGGAATGAAATCATTTCGAAAGGCTTGATAAGCTTGCAGTTCTGGTAGCGTAGCCGTTACGCCATTAACATAAAGCTTAACAATATATTGCTGTGAATGTTCAGTAACCACATCAAAGCAGTATTGGCTCAAGCCATGATTAATCGTATTAAACGAGGCTATGCTTCCTAAATTTAACGCATTAAATTCAGCCAACAAAAGCTCATGAACTTGTGCCAATGATTATCTACCTCAAGCCGTTTTCGTGATCAGTGTTTTATTGTTTTGGTTAAGTATTTTTGACCATTTAAAATAGCCAAAAAAGGCAATAATAACAAATAAACTAAACAAAAATGCGGTTGGTAATAATGCCTTTTCAACATATAAATAGATTGAAACAAAATCTATTACTATCCAGTACAGCCAGTTTTCTAAAATTTTTTGTGTTACTAAATAGGTAGCAAAAACAGCAAAAACCGTGGTACACGCATCTAAATAAGGAAAGTCTGTAGGCGTATAAGTAGCCATTAAATAACCAAGACCAAAAGAGAGCAAGGTTAATACTAGTATTGCTTTGACATGATACATTATCGACCAAGTGCTAATTTTTAACGTGCCCTTAATGTCTTCGGCTTTTGCTACCTCTGGTGTAACCTGATGCCGATGTTGATTCTCTACAGTGTTGTTATTTACAGAATGAGTATCGGTTGCTAATTGCGGAGAATTATCGCGCCAACAGTACCAACCATACAAAGCCATCGCTAAATAATAAATTTGTAAGGCGCTATCTGACCATAAATAAAATTCATAAAAAATCACCGTGTACAACACAGTACTAATGATTGCCGCAGGCCAACACCAAATATTGTTATATGAAGCTAAGATCACATAGGCCAAAGATGCAACAACCGCGACCCACTCGAGCACTGCGATATTACTGTAATAATTAACTATTTCGTTCATCTTAGCCTTCGTCGTTAATAATATGAGAGCGATCACTGCCGATAAACTTACAGACAAAGACCGCAGAACCAACTGTTTGATGAATATGCTTCATCTCTTTCATCACATGCTGCACCGCTAAATCATAATCGCCAAATACTGATGTACTCATACCGCTGGTAACAACTCGTAACCCTTCCACTGCTCTTAATCTTTTAATAAACGACCAAATATCGTCTTTATAATGTTCTTGGGCTAACGGATATAAACTTAACTCTATAGATATTTGCATGATTTCTTTCCTATTTTTAAGCTAACTGACAATGAAACACCCTACTGACCTTGAGTATTCATCAGCTAAAGATCAGTAAAGGTAGTCCGAAAATGCTTAAAAGCTATAATTAAATGTTAAGCCAAATACTGCAGGCTCTCCTAACTGGGCGTAAATTTTATCTGAGTCATCATCAGTTGCACGCGGATCATTATCAAAATAGAAACCACGGACTTGGTATTCTTTATCCGTTATATTTCGAGCCCAAAGGCTAATATCCCAATCAAGTTCACTATAAGTAACCGCGGCATTAACGACGGTATATGAATCAGAACGTGCGTTATGGCTGTCTGAGAATTTATAGTCCGCTTTATTTTCAATAGACAGATTAACTAGCAATTCATCAGTTGCAAAATAATTAACACCTAAAGCTAATTGATGCTCTGGCGCATGAGCTTGTTCATCAGCAGCTATCACTTCGCCTTTACCATTAGTGTACTGGTTCAAATGAGTTTTTAATAATCCTAGTGCACCGTATACTTCCAAGTAATCATTTACTTGCAGTCCAGTTTCCACTTCAATCCCTTTGTTATAACCATCATTGGCATTTTCAAGTTTAGAAATAAACTCTTGCCCAATTTGATCATAATCTTTCAATTGAATGTTCTTTCTGTCCATATAAAAAGCAGAAACCCGTAAATAACCGGCATCATTGAAAAAGTTAGTTTTATAACCAAATTCATAATTCCACAACGTTTCTTTATCAAAACTACGAGCGCTTTCATCAATCGAACCACTGGTATTTACACCACCGGCTTTATATCCGCGATTGATTGAAGCATAGGCCATACTTTTTTCAGAGAGCTGATAAGTTAAAGCGACTTTGCCACCCGTCATATTTTCAGCCGGCGAATCATTAACCTCATTCGAATTTTGATAATCAGCTGTTCTTCGCTCGAATCGTAAACCCGTAGTTAATACTAGCTTATCGGTTAGTTCAGTCTCTAATTGGCCATAAACTGATGTAGATTTGGTGTTAAATGAAGATGTATAGCTAGTATCTGCCCATAAAACGCTCCAATCAAAATACTCACGGTACAAACTTTCATCTTGTTTGCTAATATAAGCGCCAATGATCCATGATGTGGAGTTATTAAAAAGTTTGGCAGTATCATTTGAGGTAAACCTTAACTCTGCCGTAACACTTTCTTTATCTCTAAAATAATGATCTGTGGTCGAATAGCCAGTTATTGCACCTGGTAAACATATCGCACCGGCAACACATTCGCCCCAATTATATTCATAGGTGCCGTAGTACCAATCTTCATCAAAACCATAGCCAATATCACTATTTGAATAACTAGTAATAAAACTTACCTTAGCGGCATCAAGCCCTTGATAATTAAAAGTAGCAGCTAGCGCATCAGTCTTTTGAGTATCAAAACCAGGTTCATCCGACAAAGTTTCCCGCGGCGTATCCAGTGAAAAAGCGTCATAGCCATTGTCAAAATCAAAATGCATTAAAGTAACATCAATGGCTAAATCATCAGTTGCTTCAATAGCAAACTTAGCTCGAACACTTAATTCATCACGATTGTTAGTATCATCACGATTTAAAAAGGTGTTTTCAATAAAACCATCACTTTGGTATTTTTCGACTGCTACGCGATAACTAACAGCATCAGCTGCAGGGCCTGAAAGCACCGCGCCTAAACCATTGCTGTTATAATTACCAATCATTGCTTTTACTGCTCCTTCAAAAGTATCAGTCGGTGCATTCGTTGTGATATTAACCATACCGGCTAGTGCGTTAGCGCCAAAACGCGTGCCTTGTGGGCCTCTAAAAATTTCAGTTTGAGCAACGTCAAACATCGATGAAACACTACCAATACCAGTAAAATCAACACCATCAATAATAATTCCAACCGATGGATTAATTGGCTCTTTAAATTGACTACGTTCACCAATTCCGCGAATTTGATAATAACGTGCGCGTTGACTACCACCAGCGTAATTTACGTTAGGCGCAACCGCGATAATTTCTTCTAAATTTTGCGCATGGCGACGCTTTATATCGTCTTGCGATAATAAACTGATAGCACTAGCAACGGTTTGGATATTCTTTTCACGAAAATCACCTTTAACAGTAATCACTTCAATTTCTGAAGTTTCTGTCTCAGCAAAAGCAGTATTAGTAAAAAAGACTGAAGATATCGCTAGAGCGATAGAAGAAAGCTTGTTAGTCATTAGGTTCTCATAAGTTTACAAATATGGAACCAGCGCATATAAAGGCGGTATATACCCATTCCTACGCTGGCATTATCCAGTTCAGGTTCGAGGGTTCGTGTATTCACATCTCAGCAGATTTAACTCTGCACCCCTTGGTTGATAACAATATTTTAACAATTAAACGATTTGATAGATATAACAAGCTAATGACTCTCCATAACTATTTGGATTAAGCGATAACCAGATTCCAAAAATAGCCTGTAGTTTATAAATGAATTGCAAAGAAACGATCAATAATGATGGATTGACTAGCTACAGGTAAAGTTTATTGGCATAAGATTCATCACAATAAAATAAACACCACACAGCAAAAAGCCCTTCACTTAATTAGAAGCCTAGCGATGACCTACGCTCACATGGGCTTTTCTGATATTAGTCACACTAGCATCGGCGTAATTGCGTTTTACTGATATTCCTAACAATA